>NZ_AP025528.1:0-21472 GCF_022179425.1 Mycobacterium sp. 20KCMC460 | reverse complement strand
ATCATCGAAGACCCCTATAGGTTCGCCGGCCGACACGTCGTCACCATCGTGTGCGGCAGCAACGTGGACCTAGACACCTACCACCGCTGGATAGACGGAGCACCAACGGTTCCCAAGTAGCGCACCGACGCTCGTCATCGTCGCTCGAAAAAACACCTTCCGCACGTTGCCCAACGCACGCCAAGATGGGGCCAACCCAACGTGTCCTCCCGGGTCCGATCAAACTTGACAGACTCAGCCCGTGGTGGCAGCAGTGAAAGACATACGGGCTCTAGCCCTAAAGAAAGGAAAGTCGCACGATGGCAGGCCAGCGACAATGGGTGGTGCATCCGAACCGTTCGGAACCCGGACCGGACGAGCCCGGCCGCAACGGGCACTTCCGCGCCGAGGCGCGGACACGGAAACCTGTCCCGTCATCGACGTGTCGGGCTCGGGTTGAGTTGCCGCAGGAGTTGTTACACCTAGCCGACCCGGATGGAGCCGTGACTTTCGGCGGCTACGACTGGTCGTTTGTCGTCGGTGCAGCCCACACCTTTGCTCGCCTGCGCACCGAGGTGGAGGTTCCGCCGCCGTTCGGGTTCAAGTTCAAACGAAACGGGCCGTGGCACTGGTGGGACGGGACGACCACCGCGGCGTCGATCCTCGAAGGTGCCGACGCCGCCGAGCGGGTGCGCCCGTTCCTGGAGCAGTTGTTCCCAGGGGCGCAAATCAAGCTGGCCGATCTGCGATATGGCCGTTCGGAGTGACCCGTTTCGGGAGCAACGATGTTCCCACGCCCAAATGTGCCCACAACCATGCGTCTTCAACCGCCCAGTCGGTCCGAGGGGATTTGGCACACGTGGGGGCTCCCGCCCGACCCGTGCCGGGTCGGTTGGGTCTGAACCTGTCGTACCCGGCTAGCAGAATCAGGGCATGGACGCCAAGAACGAGTTGTGCGACATTTTGCGCGCCCGCGGAACCGCCTTTGTATTTCGTCCGCTAGTGACGCACCACGAAGGTGTCTGGCGCGCAAGGTATCCCGGCGCTGAGTGGTCAGTTTCGGGGAACACTCGTGACGAGGCGGCTTCGCGGCTCCGTGACCGCGCGCTAAGCGGCCTTACCGCCGGGGAGAATCGGCGCTGGGAGGATGCCGCGATCCAGGCGGCCATTGAGCACGGCCCGCTGCCCGGGGTGTACGAGATTCCCATGAGCGAGCATGAGGCCATCATGGCTAGCGCCGACCCGCAGGCGGCGCTAGACGCCGCGCTGGCTGTGATCGACGCTCAGCGCGAGCGCCGCCAATGAGTGTGCTCGGCTATGCGCGGGTGTCGACCGCGCATCAAAGTGTCGATATGCACGTGCACCGCCTCGAACAAGCGCGGCGCTACATACGCGCGAGTATCATTCGCTCCCTTGGTATTTCACGATCCTTTGGTATTTCACGGTCCAGCGTGTACCGATCCTTGTCTTCCGCACGCGCCCCAGAGCGCGTGTCTATACGATCCGGCGGAGCAAAAGTATCTCCAAGGAAGGGCATCATGACGTGGTTGTATGACCGGCAATTCGAGTTGATGGCCGAACGGTGGCGTAACGACAATCCTGGGCAGGAGCTTGACGACAAGATCATCGACACTCTGCGCATCCAGGCACGCATGATTGTCGATGACATCAAGCGTTCGCAGTACCTAGAAGAAGTGCAGTTTCTGTATCCCAGCGGCGACTAACTGCGCCCGAGATTCGTGACCCAACCGACCCGGCAGGGGTCGGGCGGAAGCCATCGTATTGCCAAAGCGCGCCGCGCATCGGGCGGGGTCGATTTTAGGGGTTGGCTTTGGTCTGGGTGTTTTGGTGGGCCTCTTCGCGAGGTTACGTAGGAGGGCACGGAGCCCGTGGCGGCAGGTCGCAGCGGCTGAGTCAGGTGTCGAGGTTGTCCAGTGATTCTTCCTGTTCAGCGCTGGTTTGTGTGAGCTTCCAGGTGTCCCACGCGTCCAGAGTCGTGATCTGGTCGGGGTCAGCGGCACTGATGACGGCGTATTCGTTGGTCTGCGTAGCATTTTGAGGGAAGATGACCTGTTCGCCCTCGACTGTCGCACCTTCGGTGCATAGCGAGCGCGGGAGGCATGCGGCGATGTCGAATACCGGTCCGGTGCCGATGATTTGGCGGAACCACAGCAACGGTTCTGCCGGTTCAAGGCGCACTGTGCGGGCGATAGGCTGGCGATACACCATGGTGTTGGTGGCGCGGTCGAAGACTTGCACCTGGGCGCCGCCGGTCGCTGGCCCATCAGGGTCGAACCCCTGGGCGCATAACCGTTCAACGGTGTTAAGCCAAGCGTTGCCGCCGTTCACTTAGACACCCCACTTTCTCCACCCGCTGGTGGGACTTCTTCATCGCCGGAATTGTCCCAGCCCGGTACGACAGGCCGGACGAACACAAACGCCGTGCGACTTTTGTTCGGCTTTCAACTTCGGCCCGGTAATTCGACTTGAACGTCGAAGGAGTCCTGAGAAACTTCGAGACACAGCGCGATCAGCTCCCGTGCCATCGGTTCGATGTCGCTGAGTTTGCGGGCTTGTGTGTAGATGCCATCTTCGGGATTGTGGCCGAGGCCGGGGACGCGGATGAGCCACCAGCGTCCGTCGCGACTGGCGAGCGCGGTGTACGTGGGCCGACCGACGACCATCAACCCACCAACGCCTGGTACACACTGGGTCGCGAAATGTCAAGGGAACGAGCGATACTCGCGCGTGTAGCGCCGCTCTGGTGGATCATTTGGACCGACAGGCGGCGGCGGTGAATAGTTGGGCGAGTTCAACACCGCCGGAAGTCCCCCACCGGTGCGCGTAGGGATCGAGGCGGCGGCCGACTTCTTCCATCGTGAGCAATCCGTCTTCAATGATGTCGGCGATCACCGTTCCTTGATGGGACCCGTCAATCTCAGCGTCGGCCAGATCAGCGACGATACGCCCCGGCATCGCGACCGGAAGTCCTTCGAAGACATCCCATTCCACGCCGCAGGCACCGATGTCACGCAAATAGGTGTGCACCTGTGGGGTCTTGTTGATGGGGCGGGGGCCGGTGAGGTAGAGACCGTCAGCAACGACCGTCCCCAAGTCGCGGATCACTGCCGCGCTTTCGTGGCTGAGGATGCAATCTGGGGCGGCGCGGCGGGCGTCGATGTCTGCGGCGGGTTTGAGCGCTAGCCATCGGGCTGCCCAGTCCTCGAACCTGAACATGTCGGCGTCGTTCTCGGTGAACCCGAATACGCCGCGATACGCCTCATACAGTTCGCCCCAGGCGAGACGTTGCGCTAGCTCCAACTTAGAAAGCCCGCCCCGCCGGGCCTGGGCTGCGGTGAACAGACCGAACTGACGTGCCGCCAGATGGTGCATTCCATCCCAACCCCAGGTCTCGCCAGCTATGATCACGGCACCAATACCCGGTACACGCTGGACCGTGAGATACCCAGGGAGCGGGCGATACTCGAGCGTGTAGCGCCGCCCTTGTCGAGGCGGTGCACGGCATCGACTGTCGCGGCGGGCAGCTTGGGCCGTCCAGGCAGCCGCCCGGCCGCACGCGCGGCCGCCACCCCGGCCGCCGACCGCTCCGACGCCAGCGCCCGCTCGAACTGGGCCACCGCGGCGAAAACATGAAAGACCAGGCGGCCACCCGCGGTCGCGGTGTCGAGGGTTTCGGTCAGCGAGCGCAGCTCGATTCCTCGTTCCTCGAGGTCGGCAACCACGCTCAGCAGGTGCGGCAGCGACCGGCCGAGCCGGTCCAGTCGCCACACCGCCAACACGTCCCCAGCGCGGGCGTAGTCCAGGAGCGCGGCCAGCTCCGGCCGATCATCTCGGCCACCCGACATCTGCTCAGTCCAAATACGTTCAGCACCCGCCATTTTCAGCGCATTAATCTGCATGTCGAGGTTCTGGTGTGCCGTCGAGACGCGGGCATACCCAAGAACAGCGCTCACCAGAGGTCGTCGTCCCGCTCACGCAGAGGTCCGCCGCCTCTGTGAGCGGCCGCCAGATTCGCCGTGAAATCGCGATACGCCGCGCGGCGTTCCTCATCGCTCGCGTAATCAGCGCCGTAGTGCTCTAGCCAAGCGTGCCAAAGGCCCCCAGCGTCCATGCCCTGATTCTGCTAGCCGGGTACGACAGGTTCAGACCCAACCGACCCGGCACGGGTCGGGCGGGAGCCCCCACGTGTGCCAAATCCCCTCGGACCGACTGGGCGGTTCTGGAACACAGTTGTGGAACATGCGGCGGGGAACATCGCTGCACGTCACCGCTAATGGGCGAAAGTGTCGCAATAACAACCGATTAAGACACAGCCGTGATTTTATCTGTGGGGGCTTGTTCGCTGGCGTTGTGCGCGTCGAGCCGGGTCATACGGCGAGGTCCAGTGGAAGGTCTGCGATGTCTTTGAGGCGTTTGCCCTGGATCATCATGTCAAGCAGTTCCTTGGTGTCCTCGCCGCCTTCGGCGCGTACGGCGGAGACCAACTCCGGTAGGGCGAAGTGGTAGACGCAGTCGATGTCTCCGGTGCCCAGTGCCAGCGACGAGATGCGCACCGGAGTTGGTTCGCCGGTCACGACGACCACGTGGGGTAGACGACCTTTGCGGTTACGGATGAGGTTGAGAGCTTCGCTGCGGGCGTTCTGTGCTCGGTCGCTTCGTAGGGTCCACTTACACGACACCACAGCGTGTAGGAGGGGATTGGGTTGCACTGATGTTCGGAGCGAGGCGTGGGTCGCGACAGTCTCGTCGACGAGGAACCGGTGGGCGTTGATTTCGTCGTCGCTGACCGTCGCCCTGGAGACGACGACGTCCGGGGCGATTGCGTAGGCGTTGCCCAGGATGGCCGCCAGTGACGGGTTGTTCTCGACGGCGTCGGCGAGGTCGACCAGGTGTGAGTACTGCTCGTAGCGTGCTACGCCGGAGGCTGCGCCGCGGCTCGGGACCTTGTGGATGGACCACTCTCCTGGCCGCAGGTGCCCGAGTTGGTTGAACGCCGCCGCCAGGAAGGTTGCGCATGCTTCTTCAAACTTGCCGCCGGAAGTCTGCCCGGCGGCGCGCTCGCGTTCGGTCTCGACTTTCAATGCCGCTGCGATGTGGGCGGCAATGCTGCGGCTCAGGGGGCTGCTGCGGTCGGCGTTGCTGGCTATCCCATCGGCGCCGACCGACAGTGTCCCGCCGAGTAGTAGTCCGGCGTGGAACTGGGACCGCTGTTCTGCGAAGTACGCTTCGGCCGGGCTACCCGCTTCCATCACCGCGGCACCGAGTGTGGGGTTGCCTCCCGCCACCGGGTAGTCCTGCGACAGGACCGGTTCGAGGTCACGCGACATCCGGCACGGCCGCCAGATGCCGTGCACGTCGGGGCCGTCGTCGGGCACCAAGATATGGTTTCAGGTGCTCTGCGATGGCGTGGGCGAGGCCGACGGGGACGGCGTTGCCGATCTGCTTGGCGATCCCGATCTTGGAGCCGCACCAGCGGAAGCTGTCGGGGAAGCCTTGTAGTCGGGCGGCCTCAAGGTGGGTGATCGGCCGGTTGACCCGGCGGGTGCGGTCGTCAGCATCCCACTGCGGGTGGAGGTACTGGCCTTTCTCGGGCTTGAAGAACTCGGTGCGAATCGTCAGAGATGGTGCGTCCCAGTGCATGCGCCCCATGACGTCGGTGGTGCCGGTGGGCTTATTGAGCCAGCAATCGGGAAGCAGCTCGTCGGGCAGATCGAAGCGGCCGCCGCCCGGGGGAATGCAGTCGTAGCGCAGCAGCGACTTCGCAGTAGGGCGCCGGCCGAGGTGGAGGTCGTCGCCGGTGAACAGGCCGGGTACATCGTTGCCGTCGAAGCGCCACACACGATCCGGAAGTACATGATCGCGGGTCGCCTCCGGAATGCCGGCGAGGGCGTCGCGCACGGTGCGCCAGGGTATGAGCCCGCCAGCGCCGCCGCGGGCGTGTGTCGGTTCGGGTAGATGAACCAGGCCGACGCGCGAGCCGATGACGATGGTGCGGTTACGCCGCTGGGAAACACCGAAGTCGGCGGCGTTGAGCACACCGTAGGAAAGGCTGTAGTCCTGCAAGGCGGCGCCGTCGCCAACGGTCCCTTGCAGGGCCTCGAACTCGGCACTGGTCAAGAAGCGGTCGACGTTCTCGATGACGAAAATCTTCGGTTTGGCGCGCACCACTACCCGTAGGTACTCCTGCCACAACTTGTTCCGAGGATCGGAGTCATTTCTGCTACCGAGGTTAGAGAATCCCTGACACGGGGGTCCACCGATGACCACGTCGGCACGAGGAACGTCGCGGTCGTGCAGCGTGCCGATGTCGCCACAGTAGGTGTGATCGGCCCCGAAGTTGGCGGCGTAGGTCGCCGCTGCCTGCAAATCCCACTCGACCGACAAGATGGGGTCATAACCTGCGGAAACGAAGCCAGCAGTCATCCCGCCGCAACCGGAGAACAGGTCAATGATCTTCATTCACAACTCCTCCCGCTCCCGCGCTCGCCGCTGCGACTCTACAGTCGAACTGGACGGTCAATGCGCTGGCTCACCCGGTTATCGAGAGACGAATTTCGTCGTGCGGAGCCGAAAACGAAGGAGCTGAATGCAACGTGCCTCTTATCCCGTCGTCAGATGTCGCCGCCGCGTTTGTTGCGCTGCAGCCCGCGCCGGGGGCCGTCTCCGAAAACACCGCTTCTCCCGCGCTTAGCCAACTTCCTCTGCCCCCTACGCCGAGCACCCACCGGCGGCTCAGTGCGCAACGGCGCCGCGATACTGCCCCGGAAATCGCGGTGCGGCGGGAGCTGCACCGCCGGGGCCACCGCTTCTACGTCGACCGCGCACCCCTGGCAGGTCTACGGCGACGTGCCGATCTGTTGTTCCCGCGGCGCAAGGTCGCGGTCTACGTCGACGGCTGTTTCTGGCACTGCTGTCCATGGCACGCCACCCACCCGAAACGTAACGCCGACTGGTGGGCCGCAAAGCTGGCCACCAATGTCGCCCGAGATCGGGACACCGACGCCCGCCTCGCCGCCGCTGGATGGATAACTGTGCGGGTGTGGGAGCACCAGCATTTCGTGGAGGCCGCCGACCTCGTCGAACAAGCCCTGAGAACCTCGCGGAGTTCATGACGGTTCGTCTTAGGGGTACCTAGCCCGACACCGAACGTTCCCGCGCGGCCATTCGAGGTCCGCGCGGCGGTTACCGACACATAGATGCACATCTAGATGCGCGCGCATCTATATAGATGATGCATCACGATAGATGGGCGCATCAGATCAGCTCAGGGTGCGCGTGGGCGATGGCGGCGATAACGAGGGCCTGCACGGTGACCCCGTTTTCAGCCGCGAGGACCTTTAGCCGTCGGTGTTGCTCGGCTGGGAGGTCCAGGGTGGTGCGTGTCCCCGTGACTCGTTGATTCGCGGCGGCCTTGGCGGCGAGGCGATCGGGGGTTGTGAGGGCGGCGGCGATGGCGGCGCGGACCAGTTCGCCTAGCGTGCCTCTGTTGTTGAGTGCGGCGGTTTTGAGGCCCAACAGCAATGGGGCCGGATAGGTCACCGTTGTTCGATGTGTCGCACCCGCCGGTGGCTGAGCGGCGGCTGGGATTTGGAAGGTGTCGGCGGCGCGGGCGGCAGGGCGGGCGGTGGTGGGCCGCCGGATCAATGACTCGCCCAGGTCGCGGCGGCTCACGCGCGGGGCTCCTGGGTGGCGGCGATTAGTTCGGCGTAGACATCGGTGTAGTCCCACAAGCGGGTTGGGAGTGTGCCGAACGCTTCGGTGATGGCTTGTCGCCGCCGGATGACGGTGCGAAGGACTGGCGCGCCTTCGGCGGCCAGGTGCTCGGGTACGCCGGTGGCGAGCGCTGTTCGGAGGTCGATGCCAGTGAGCAGAATGGCGGTCGCGCGGTGAGTTGTCATGTCGAGTGTCGGCCAGACCCGATCAATGTCGGCGGGTGCTGCCCCGCTGGGGATGATCACGAGGTCGGCGGCGTCGATGGCGGCGTCGATCACGGCGGCGGTGCCTGGTGGGGTATCGACCACCACCAGGCCCCCCGATCCGGTCGCGGCGGCCGCGGCGAGGTCGGCCGCCGCGACCGGGACCACGGGAAACGGCAGCGGTGTTCCTCGGTGTTCGGCGCGGTCAGCCCATGAGGACGCGGAGCCTTGCGGGTCGGCGTCCAACAGCAGCACTTCGTGGCCTTGCGCTGCGGCCGCGCAGGCGAGAAAAACACTGGTGGTGGTTTTTCCAACGCCACCTTTGGTGTGGACCAGGGAAAGGATCATGCCCGCGAGCATAAAGATAGATGCGCATCAATCCACGCATCTGCCGGGCCGGGCGAACCCGGCAAAGGGCCGTGGCCAGATGAAATGGTGGGAGCATCGGCGTGTCGCGCGGCACGAAACTGTTTCTGCGGCAGAGTTTGTTGCATGGCTCAGCATCACAAAGGGGCGCGGGTCTATATGGCGGCCAGGCTCCCCGAGGACGTATACGCCGCGGTTAAGACGAAGGCCGCCGACACAGGGCTGTCTATGTCCCAGCTAGTCGCCGACCTTCTGAGCGAGGCGATTGGACGCCCGGATCTTGTCCGGAATCTCGGGAAGCACGACGAGGGAGTGTTGCCGCTGGCGATGTGAGTCGCACCCAGGCCCGACGTTGTTCGACCCGTGGCCAGATGTGGACAAATCCATAGTGGTGCGATCTGAGCCTGAATGACGAAGGCCCCGCTTAGCGGGGCCTTGTCGGAGGGTTTGAGCCGAGCGGCTAACTCGGTTCCGGGTCCGCACCCGTTGCCCCGAAAGGGACGTGTCTTGAGCGACTCGTCTCACGGTAGCGCACACCCATTTGTGGTTCTAGAGGACGCGCGCCGTGCGTTTTCAGAAAGTTATTTTTCGATGCCGGCCTGGCCGGTTACCGCGGTGGTTCTTCCGAGGTATCGGGGGTGTACCGCGGTCGCGCCGCGTCGGGGCGTGGCGCGTACGGGTCCGCGTGCTCAGGCGTTGTTGGAGGCCAGTTGCCGCTCGATCGCTGCGGCTATCGTGCTCGAGCTGGGCGAGGCGCCGTATGCGGGTGTGCCGTGCTGGAGTGGGCGTGCGCAGCGCTGGGCGGCGGTCACCGTTCCGGTGGCCTATCACGCCCGCTACGACACCGATGTACGTCCGGCGATGCCGGGTAACCCGGTCAGCCTCAACGCGGTTCGTGCTGTCGCTGCGGCCCGCGCGGTCTACGCCGATTACGCCACCGGGCGCAACTGCCGGCCCACCAACGAGCGCCTGGCCGCCGACACCGGTTACTCGGTACGCACCGTACAACGCGCCGACACCGCGCTACGGCTGCTGGGGGTGGCCACCGAGGTGCTGCGCGGCCGCCAACGCACCCGCGCCGAACGGTTTGCCTCCTGGCGGGTCGGCGACCGGCGCCGCGGCTGGGCCAGTGTGTGGGCGCTGCACGACAACCCGTTGCTGCCCAAGGGCATTGGTGCGCTGTCACCCCACCCACGTAGTGGTCCTTTTAAGGAGAAAACCCCCAGTTCTTCAGTTGTCACTACCGGCACCGGCCGCCCTGCGGGCGTCCGGCAAGACGGCGCTGCGCGCCGCCAGGCTCCGGACCAGGGCGCGCTGGCGCTGGCTCGGGCCTGGCGTGCTGATGCCCACGCCCCACCGTGGGCGCACCGGCACAGCGCACAGGCCTGGGCACCGGTGTTGGCCGCACCGGCCGCACACGGCTGGACCCCGCGCGATCTCAACCAGCTCATCACCGACTGGATCGGGGTAGGGCATTGGATCGCTGCGCGCCCGCACAAGCCGATCGGCCTGCTGGGGGCGGTGTTGGCCTGGCACGGCACCGACAACCTTGATGAGCGGCCCGCGGCCGCCGACATGGCCCGCGAAGCCCAGCAGCTGGCCGCCGACCGCGCCCGCATCATCGCCCAACACACCGCCCGCGCCGAACACGCCACCGCGCGGGCGGCCGCCCGCGCCGCACTGGGCGGGCCCGGCCATACCGCTGCACGTGCCGCCGCGGCCGCGGCCGCCCGCGGCGCGGCCCAGCGCCGCGGGCACACCGCTGCCGCCGACGCCGCCGACCTGGCGGCGCGGGTCGCTGCGGCGCGCGCTTGAAACCCGCGGACAGTTACGTTTCGTATCTAACGTTACGTTACGTATTACGTCTCTTGAATTGTGGTGACGAAAGTGGTATCGTGGGGGGTATGAGCGAAAACGCCGCCGCTGGCGAGCCGACCGGGGATGACCGTTGCCGCTACCCGGGGTGCGCCCGGTCCAGTCGCCCGGACCCGGCTACCGGTCGGCCGTCGCTGTATTGCGAGCAGTCCGATCCCGCGGGCGGGCCGGTGCATAACCGCGCCAGTGCCTGGCGGGCACGGCGTGCGCAACGCGCCGGTGCGGTGGCCGTGCAGGACACCGGCGCGGCCGCGCCGGTGTCGCTGGCGCGGGCCACTTTGGAGCAGCGGCTGGCGGACTTTCCGGTCAAGGTCGGCGAGCTGCGCGAGTTCTTGGGTGCTGTGCTCGACGGTGTGCGTGCTGCCGGTGATGTCGAGGCTGCTGGCGCGGAGGTCGAAGACGCCCACCGGGATGCGTTGAGCAAGATCGCCGAGGCTGATCGGCGGGTGGCCGGCGCCGAGCGCGCGGCTCGGCTGGCCGAGGAGCGCGCCGCCGGCGCCGAGCGTGATCGTGACGAGGCTGACGCGGTCGCCGAGGAAGCCGTGGCCGAGGCGGCGCGGGGGGCAGAAGAAGCGGACGCCGAGATCGCGCGAGTGCGCGCCGAGGCCGCCGAGGTGGTGGCGCGGGCACGCGAGGAACTGGCCCGCGCCCGCGCCGACCATCGCCGCCAGCTCGACGAGCGTGACGCCGAGCTACAGCAGGCCCAGGAGGAGGCCAACACCGCTCAGCTCGATGCCGCGGCCGCGCGTGCTGCCCAGCAGGGCGCCCAGGAGCAGGCCGCGCGGGAACGTCTTACCGCTGAGCAGTTGCGCGGTGAGCTTGACCAGACACGTCAGCAGCTGCACGCCGAGCTGGACGCCGCCCGGGAATCGGTGCGCCAGGCCGCTGCTGACGCCGCGGCTCTGCGGCTGCAACTGGCCACCTTGACCGCTGAGGCTGAGGCCGCCGGGCGCGCCGCACAAGCCGACCGGGAGGCGGTGGGCGCGCTGCGCGGCGAGCTCGAACAGCTCCGCGGTGAGGCCCGCGCCGAACGTGAGGCCCTGCGCGCAGCTCACGCCGAACAACTCGCCCAGGTGCAACGCACGGCCGATGACCGCGCGGCCGCGCTCAACCAAGCCCTGACCCTGGCCCGCGAAACCGCCGAAACCTACCGCGCCCAACTCGCCGAAACCCGCCCACGCACCGGACAACCCTCTACAACACGCAAGCGCCCACCGACGCAGTAAGTCGCGCTCTCCGTCCAAGGGCCGCCCCCGAACTAGCCCCCCTGGGGGGCGTGTTGGGTGGGGGGTTGTTTACGGAACCGACTTCGGAACGGCCCGAGCAACTACCCGTGTTGGAGTTTTTGGGACTGCTGAGCGGGGGTGGTCGGCGTTGGTTTCCCGGTGGTTTTTGGTCGGCGGCGCGCGTCGATGGGGGGTAGGCCGAGGGTGCGTAGTTGGGGTCCGGTGAGCAGGCCGGTACCGGTGGCGCGCCGGTAGGCCGCACGGTAGGTCTGTTCGGCGGTTTTCATTCGGCCCGCAGTTCGGTGATGCGGGTGTAAAGGTCGGCGAGTTCGGTGACGTGGTGCTGGCGTTGTTGGGCTTGCTGTTCGGCGAGCGCGGCCAGGATGCGGGCGCGTTCGGTGGGATCGGTCATCGCCGCCTTCGGAAGTTTCTCGGTCGGGCCGCCGCGTCGATCGCCGCGCGGATGTGGGTTCGGTGTTGCCGCCCCGACTGTAGCGGGGACCGGCGACAACCCGCCGGGTGCTGCCGTTGGCTTCCGGGTTGGGCGGGTTTTCCGGCCCTGTTCGGCCCGGAAAAACCCCAACCCGAGACACCCCTTGCGGGGTGTGGTCGCGCCCGAGGGCGCGACCCGTGGCGGGGCGCTTCTCCGCCGGGGATGCCGCCGTGCCCTGGCGGGCACGTCGCGGCGATCCCCGGCGGAGCCTCTGCGCCCCGCCACGGCACCGACACCGCCGCGGGCGGAGGAGGTGGGCGGTGCGCGCCTTGCGGCGCGACACCAGCCCGGCATCACGGGCGGTGAGAGTCCCGGTGGTGTCGGTGTAGCAAGTTATGCTGCTGTGATACAGCAGCGACTTGTCCTCCTCCCTGCGGTCGTCGGAGATTTGCTCCCTCACTACGTTCGGGAGCAACCACAGAACGGAGCCACTTACGTGTTGGCCGTTTCGGCTCGGGTGAGTGTGTCGGTGTGGCTGCCTGCGGCAGCGCACACGGCGTTGTGCGCATCGGCAGCAGGGGAAGGGGTGTCGTTGCCGGTGTTGGCGCGCCGCGCCGCGGCGGTCGCGGTGGACGGTGAGGGGGCGCGGGTTTTGATGCCGGCGCCACCCGCGCAGGCAGTCGAGGACGTGCGCACGGCGGGCTACGGGTTGAACCGGTTGTTGCCCGCGGCGGGCGGGGCGCTGAGCGGTGCGCAGTGCGGCGCGTTGGCGGGCCGGTTAGCGGTGGTGTTGGACCGCATCACGGCGGCATCGGCGGGGGTGCGCATCATGGCGTCGCCGCCCATCGGCTGTCACGGTGCGGGCGGTGCAGCGGGCCGGAGCGCGGCCGATGAGGAGGGGTGGCGGTTGGTGCGGGTGACCACCGACCCCGACACCGCGCGACTGTGGGCGGTGGCCGCGCAGGCGGCGGGGTTCGCGTCGGTGGCCAATTGGGTGCGCGACGGGCTGGCCGGTTTGTACGGTCTCGCGGTGGCGCGCCCACCGACCGCGGTCACGATCGACGCCCGCCAGGTATGCGGTCGGGTGCTGGGCTTGATCTCCCAAACCGAGGCCCTCACCGCCGACTGGCCCCCCAACAGTGACGGCGGCGGTGAGGGTTTGGGGCGGCGGATCGAGGCCGCCGGCGCAGCGGTGTGGGCGGCGTTGGACTCACTGATCACTCACGGCGGTAACCCCAAGGCTCGCCGATGATCGCTAAGATCACCCACGGTCGCTCGGCGGCGCGGGCGTTGGCCTACGATCACGGCCCGGGCCGCGCCGATGAACATGTCAATCCCCGCAAGGTCGCCGGCAACATCCCCGACCGGGACTGGCGAATCCGGGCGCACCGCATGCAACGGTTCGTCGACGCCCACCAGCACGATAAGACCGATCGCGGGGTGTATCGGGTCGCGTTGGCCAACCCCGAGTCTGATCGGGTGCTCTCGGATCGGGAATGGCGACAAGTCGCGGAGAAATTCGTGGACCGCTTCGGCGCCAGTAAAGGCATGTGGGAAGCCACCCGCCACGACCGCCACCACATTCACCTGACCATCAGCAAAGACGGGTTCGAGGGCACCCGGATGTCCACCAGTCACGACTACCGCCGTGTCGCGGCGATCTGCCGTGAACTCGAAACCGAACACGGCTTGACCAACGCCGCCGGGCGCGCCGGGCGTGGATCGGGGCGCACCCGCGGCGATCGTGAACAAACCCAGCGCGGCGCACCACAGCCCGACCGGGACTGGCTGCGCACCACCATCAGCGGCGTCCTGGATGAGGGCGGCGGCATCGAGGAACTACGCGCGGCCGGTGTGGCGGTCAAGCTCAACCAAGCCAGCACCGGACGCGTCTCGGGCATCTCCTACAGCCGCACCCCCGAACCCGGGCAAGACCGAGGTAACGACCGCGGCGCTGCCGAACCGATCTGGTTCAAAGGCAGCCAACTGGGCAAGGCCTATGGCTGGAACCAGGTCAGCGACCAACTACGCGACGCCGGACATGAACACGGCGAGCCCGCCGCCGATCACGCCAGCGCCCAACGCGGGCAACGCGACGAGGCCGAGCAGCGCGCTGGTTCACGTGACGGCCGAGACGATCACGGCGGTGACGCCGACGCCGCTCACCGTGGCGCGGATGAGGGCGCGACCCCACCCCAACCTGGAACGGGTGCCGGCGGGTCGCACGGCGGCTCTGGTGGGACGCTGCCCGAGCCGCCGGTATTGGAACTATCCCTTGAACCCAAGCCGCCCAGCCTGGAGCAGCGCCGCGCCCAAGCGCTGGCCGCCGCGCATGAGCGCGCCGCCGAACGCGCCCGGGCGCAGGCGCGCGACCGCGACCAGGACCGGGGCCGCTGAGCCGACGCATCCGGGTTGTCGGTGCCCGGTTGCACAATCAACCGGCGCGCCACTGCCCTCGTGGTGACCGGATGATCCGTTCTGCCAGGCATATACCTCGGGTGTGGTGGGGGCGCAGAGGCAAAGAAAGGGTTGTCGCCATCGGACCAGCAACAGGAACTGTTATCGAACCGTGACCTACCTAGTTGTCGTGAATACCGGGCCGAATGGGTCATTAGGTGGTGCCCGGATGATCCGGTGCGCGACGCACATTGCGATCGAGCGCCGGTACCTCAAAGGGGCAGAGACCGAGACCGCCTCGGCTCACGTGAACGAAGAAAAGGGGCAAGCCGCAGATGAGCGCTAATCGCAATGCCGCCAGCAAGGATGATGCTGGGGAGGAGAACCCGTGGCCGTGGATCGCGATTTTGGTGGTGGTGATCGGGTGGGGAGCATGGGTCAACCGCAACAGTTGGTACGCCAAGCTGGCCCCGTACGGGCTGACCACCGAGGACACCCGTACCGGCTACGGCGGTGGGCATGGCGGCGGCGCCTATGGCGGTGATCCGTTCGGGCAGGGGTCGTCGGCCGCCGGCGTCGGCTATGGGACAGGGCATTTCCACATCAATTTGATGGGGTGGTTTGCGATCGTGGTCCTGGCCGCGGGGGTGGTGGCCGGGTTGTGGTGCGTGCTGGCCGCGGTGAACGTGTCGCGCTGGCACGCCGAGCGCGGCACGCGGGCGATCCCCAAGATTCCGGTCTCCGCGGCGGCGATAGTGGTGGCGGCGGCGGTGTTCGTTGCGGTGCTGATGCTGATCGGGCGCCAATCGAACCCGGGCGCGCGCGGGCTGGTCTTCGTCGGGGGCGCGGGCCTGGCTGTCGGGGCGTGGTTCGTGGTGATGATCTACGCGTCGATGCCCGCGCATTACTGGCGGCTCACCCAGGCGTTCGCCGGCCGGGCCGAGCAGGTGTTGGGGCATGGGCATCCGGGCGCGGGACGGGTCAAAGCGGCGCAGTGGAAGGTCGAGATCGTGGGGGATGGGTCGCGGCGCTGGCCGGCCACATTGGTCGCCGCGGCGGGTCCGGGCTGGCAGCACAAGCCCTCCGAGCTGGACGAGCTGAACCGCTACGCTCGCGAGTTCGGGTGGCCGCCGTATGAGTGGCGCTATGACCCGATGTGCAAAAGTGTTACCGGGACAGCCCGCCCCGACGTCGAAACCCTTTTCGGGTAAGCGCGATGGCGAATCAGCCACCGGTGTGGGGGCCACACCATCAGCAAGGTTTACCCGGCGGCATCCCACTCAATTCCGGTGGAGGGTATTGGTGGGGCATCACCACCGGCACCTGGCTGGGGGCCTTCGCGTTGATCGGCACCCGCCAGCACGGCGCGGCGGCCATGCTGATTGTGGTGATGACCGCGGCCGCCGCGGCGGTCGGCTGGGGCGAGGCCCAGCACGGTAAACGCTTCGCTTCTGGGCATTGGGTGTTGTTCGCCTCAGCCACCGTGGCGTCCTCGGGTGCCTATTTCTTGCCCGCCCTGGCCTATGTGGGTGGCTTTTACGGTCAAAAACAGCACGCCAGCCAACGCAACCGTCCGAACACGACCGCTGTCGTACCGCCAGCTCACCGGCCGGCGGCGCGCATGCGTACCGCCCCAACGACTTCGGCACCGCCGCCGCCACCACCGCGGCCTCAGACACCTGACGCGGCGGCGGTGGTGCCGGCGGTGGCGGGTGGTTATTTCGGCGTCAACGCTCGGGGCGCGGTGGTGGCGGCCTCTGCGCGGGGTGCGGCATTGGTGATCGGCCCGCCCGGTTCGGGCAAAACCCAGTCGGTGATCATGCCGAGTGTGGCGTTCGCGCCGGGTGCGGTGGTGTCCACGTCGATGAAGGCCGAGGTTTTGGCCGCTACGCATGTGGCGCGCAGTGTGCGCGGGAAATGCTGGTTGTTCGATCCGGGCGGCACGACGGTGCCGGCCGGGGTGATCGGTTTGCGGTGGAACCCGTTGTGCGATGTCAGCGACTGGGACAGCGCCCGCTCGGTGGCGGCCCGGTTGACCGGCCCGGCCCGCGCCGGTGCCGGTGCTGGCCACCAGGGTGATCACTGGACCGATCGGGCCGAAACCTGGCTGTCGGTGCTGCTTTACGCCGCCCGGTTGTCCACTCGTGAAGGCGATTTGGCGGCCCTGGCGCGGTGGTCGATGAACCCGACCGCGGCCGGCCCGGAATGCGAAGCCATCTTCATCGTGGCCGGCCAGGACGGCGACGACGGCGCGACGATCGCGGCCACCCTGCTGGATTCGCTGTTGTCGGTGCCGGATCGAGAACGTGAGTCCATCGCCTCGACGCTGGGCCGGATCATGAACATCTACACTTCCAGTGCCGCGCTGCGTTCAGGGATCAGCCCGAATTTCGATGTGCACTCGTTCGTCAGATCGACTGACACGGTGTACATCACCGCACCGGTGGACCGACAACGCGACTACGCTCCGCTGATCGCGGGATTCCTCGAATCGGTGCGGCTGGCGCAATACCACCGCCGTCAAGCCGTCGACCTCGGCACCGAAACCCAAACCGCGCCGGTGACATTCGTGTTGGATGAGGCCGCCAACACCGCCCCAATTCCGCTGCCCAACGTTGTTTCTGAGGCCGGCGGCCAGGGTTTGCATCTGGTGGTGGCCTTCCAAGACCTTTCCCAGGCCCGCGCCCGTTGGGGACACGCCGCCGAAGGCTTCCTGACCTTGTTCCCCGAGAAACTGATCCTGGCCGGCATGAACGACCGCTCCACCGCCGACATGCTGTCGAAAATGAGCGGCGACTACGACCGCATGACCGTCTCGGTGAACGAACCCGGGAAAAGCTTGAGCACCAGCATGTCGGGGCGTCCGCACTTTTCCACCACCAGAGGTCAGCCCGGCTACACCTACCACACCACCCGCACCCCGGTGCTGTCGGTCGCCGACATCACCGGCGTACCGGCCGGGCAAGGCCTCTACTACGGCCCGGGCGGCTGGGACCTCATCACCCTGAACCCGTGGTGGAGCCAACGCCAACCCCTTGGTCTCTAGTCGCAACATGTAAGGAGAACGTTGTGATGACAACGTGGCGGGACGCGATCAAGGGATGGCTTCATGAAAAGACCCGGACGAGCGGCGATGTGCTGGCACCGTCTGCTGCTGCATTAACCCTCTACTGGTCGCCAAAGGGCTGGCAACTCCTCACCGTTAGCCCGTTGAGTGTGACAGGTTTGGCTGGCCCCCGTTTGTCGCGGAATGTCAGGTTTGAGTGGCTCCACCGCGACTCGCCGGGCAGGTTGTGTCAGGTTTGAGTGGCCCCACTTCATCGTCGCCGTAAGGAGACGATGACAGGAGCCAGAGTGGGGTCCAGGGTGGAATTGTTCGAGCAGATCCGACGGGGTTCCCGGGTGGATGGATTGTCGGTGCGGGCGCTGGCCAAGCGGCATCGGGTGCATCGCCGAACTATTCGGCAGGCGTTGATCTCGGCGCAGCCACCGCGACCGGCGCCGCGGCGGTGGCGGGCCCGCAAGATCGACCCCTTCGTCGGGGCGATTGATGACATGCTGCGGACTGATCGCGATGCCCCGCGTAAGCAGCGGCACACTGCTCGGCGGATTTTGGCCCGGTTGATCGACGAGCATGACGCCGCAGACCTGGTGTCCTATTCGACGTTGCGGGATTATGTGGCCAAGCGGCGGCCCGAAATCGCTGCGGAGACAGGCGATCAGCTGATCGAGGCGTTCGTGCCGCAGACCCACGAGCCGGGTCGTGAGGCTGAGGTCGATTTCGCTGAACTGTATGTCGATTTGCCTGAGGGCCGCACGAAATGCTTTCTGTTCACGATGCGGCTGTCGATGTCGGGCAAGGCTGTGCACCGGGTGTATGCGACCCAGTCCCAGGAAGCGTTTCTGGAAGGCCATTTAGCGGCGTTCGACGAGTTCGCCGGCATCCCGACCGGCCACATCCGGTATGACAACTTGAAGTCCGCGGTGAGTCGGGTGTTGTTCGGTGATCGCGACCGGATCGAAAACCAGCGTTGGGTCTTGTTTCGATCACACCAAGGCTTCGAGGCGTTCTACTGCATCCCCGGCCTAGCCGGAGCGCATGAGAAGGGCGGTGTGGAAGGCGAGGGCGGACGGTTTCGACGCAACCACCTCGTCCCGGTCCCCAAGGTGGCGTCGCTGGCACAGCTCAACGAGCGGCTGGCTCAAGCCGACCGCGACGATGACGACCGCCGGATCGGTCACCGCATCCGCACCGTCGGTGAAGACTTCGCCACCGAGCAACCACTGCTGCGCGCGCTGCCTGCCGAGCGATTCGAACCGGGGCTGACCCTGGCACCGCGAGTCGACCGGCATGGGCGAATCATGGTGCGCAGCAGTCAGTATTCGGTGCCGGCACGCTTTATCGGCCGGCGAGTGCGGGTGCGGCTGCGCTCGAACGAGTTGTTCGTCTCCGATGGCAGCACCCCGATCGCGCATCACGAGCGCTCGATCCGTAAAGGAGCTCAGGTCCTTGACCTGGACCACTACTTGGAGGTGTTGAAGATCAAACCCGGCGCTTTGCCGGGGGCTACCGCCTTGGTGCAGGCGCGGGCGGCCGGCACCTTCACCAGCGCCCATGAGGCGTTTTGGGCTGCTGCCCGCAAAGCGCACGGTGATGCTGCGGGCACCCGGGCACTGATTGACGTGCTGTTGCTGCACCGGCACATGCGTCACGCCGATGTCACTGCCGGGTTGAGCGCCGCTCTCAACGTCGGGTCCACCAATGCTGATGTGGTGGCAGTGGAAGCTCGCCTTGCCGCCCACCACCACGGCGGCGGCGCCGCAGTCGGTGCAGCCCTAGCGGACACGTCCCCCGTTGAGCAGCAGCGGCGGGTGATCAGCCTGACCGAGCGGCGGCTCACCGATCCGGCTGCGGTGATCGCCGGGCTGCCGCCTGACACCCGAGCAGTGCCCTCGCTGGCAGGCTACGACGATCTGTTGACCCGACGCGCCGCCAGAACTGCGCAATTCCCGCTGCCTGTGACCGGAGGGGTCGGCTGATGGGCGCACCGGTACGACGACGTCGAGGATTGAGCGCCCAGGCCGCAGATGCTGCGGTCGATCAAGCATGTCGGCAACTACGGCTCCCGTCGGTGCGGGGGTTGTTCGCCGACATGGTGGCCACCGCGGAGAAAGAACAACTCACCTATCAGGGATTCTTGGCGGAGTTGTTGTTGGCCGAGTGCGACGACCGGGCCCGACGCCGCTCGGTCCGCCGGGTCAAAGCCGCAGGGTTTCCGCGGGAGAAGTGGCTGGGAGACTTCGATTTCGAGGCCAACCCGAACATCAACCCGGCCACCATCCACACCCTGGCCACCAGCGCATGGGTACGTGCCGGGCAGCCCTTGTGTTTGATCGGGGACTCCGGCACCGGTAAAAGCCACCTGCTGATCGCGTTGGGCACCGCGGCTGCTGAAGCTGGATTCCGGGTGAAGTACACCCTGGCGACAAAGCTGGTCAACGAACTCGTCGAAGCCGCCGACGAGAAGGTCCTGGCGAAAACGATCGCCCGTTACGGCAGAGTCGATCTCATCTGCGTGGACGAATTGGGGTATATGGAACTAGACCGTCGCGGCGCGGAGCTGTTGTTCCAGGTATTGACCGAGCGCGAAGAGAAAAATTCAGTGGCGATCGCGTCAAACGAGTCGTTCTCCGGTTGGACAAAAACGTTCACCGACCCGCGCCTGTGCGCAGCAATCGTGGACCGACTTACCTTTGGCGGCAACATCATCGAGACCGGCACCCAATCCTACCGACTGGCCCACACCAAAGCAGCACACACCGCCGCGAAATGAGGGGTCTGGGCTCACCGCACCGGAGAATCAATCCTCACTCCGCGGCCGTGCGGCGGCCATCAATGCGCGTAGCGCTTCATCCGCCGGGCCCGCGATCGGATCATCAAGGGAGCCAATGAAGACCGCAGCTATCTCGCCCGGATCGGCGGCAGCGATGGAGCGCCAGGCAGCTAGATTGGGGTGATCGACATCGGTCGCCGCCTCAGCGGGCTGCAGTTCAACAATCGCCCGCGCCAAATATGCTGCCGAAATTGGAATTTCGCGCGTCCCGCAGGAATAGCCCACCACCTCGGCCAAGATCACCGCCGGCAACCCGTGAGTCCCACCCGGCCGGTTCACATATGGGAATACCCACTCGTGCCCGCACCGGAACCCAACCGCATAAGCCACCGGCACCGCCCAGCCGTCGATCCGACCACTACGAGCACGCCGAATCTCATGCAGCCCCGCCAGCGTTGACCAATCCTCAACGATCACGGACCGATTCAACCACCCTGGGTTCAGCAGTACCCGGGTCCATGCCAGCGGGGCTGGTCTCTGACGGTGCGGCGATACGCTGTTGTCGTGGGATCAACGCGCCTCGACACAGCACGAGTCCAGGCCGCTCGGGGCATGATCAACCCGATTTTCCTCGACACGCCGTTGTACCGATGCGAGGCCCTGGAGAGCAGCCTCGGCTGCAAAGTGAGTATCAAGCTCGAGACGGCGAACCCGGTTCGAAGCTTCAAAGCCCGCGGCGCCGAGGTGGTCGCCAGCCTCCTAGCCGACAACGGTTCGCGAGCCCTGGTGTGCGCGAGCGCGGGCAACCTTGGCCAAGCCCTCGCCTGGTCCGGTCGAATCCGGGATCTCGAGGTCACCGTGGTGGCATCCCGGTTTGCGCCAGCAGCCAAACTCGCCCGCATCCGCGCACTGGATGCCAGGTTAGAGCTGGTCGACGGCGACATCGAGATGGCGCGCGAGCGAGCAGCCGACATCGCGCGACAGCAGCGTATTCGACTGGTCGAAGACAGCCAGGACATCGAAACCTGCGAGGGCGCAGCGACAATCGGCCTCGAACTCGCCGGGGCCACGACCCACTTCGACGCCGCCCTAATCGCTCTGGGAGGCGGGGCACTCGCCACCGGAGTCGGCCACGTGATGAAGTCGATAAGACCCGAAGTCGACGTAATCTGCATCCAACCGCACGGCGCACCGGCCATGACCTACTCCTGGCACGAACGCCGCGTCATCACCACCGACTCCACCAACACCATCGCTGACGGCGTCGCCGGGCGACATCCCATTCCAGCCGTCCTCGACGACCTACTCGTCGTCGCCGACGACGCCATCCTGGTACACGAGACGTCAATCATCGCTGGCATGAAAATGCTCCACGACCACGCCGGCCTGATCGTCGAACCGTCGGCCGCCCTCGGCATCGCCGCC
>NZ_AP025527.1:0-22887 GCF_022179425.1 Mycobacterium sp. 20KCMC460 | reverse complement strand
CGAGCGCGCTGCAGCACGCGCTCGGTCTCGCTCCGGCCGCCCATGAGGGCGAACGGATCGTGCACGGCGCGCGGTTGGTGCAAGCCGAGACCGACATCCTGCTGGGCTGGACCACCATCGAGGGCCGGCCGTTCATCGTGCGGCAGTTCCGCAACCGCAAGGGCTCCATCGAGGCCAGTTCACTCAACCGCGACCACCTCGACGACTACGGCCGACTAGCCGGTGCACTCCTTGCGCGGGCGCACAGCCGCTCCATCGATCCCCGGATCCTGGCCGGCTACTGCGGCAACACCGACGAGATGGACGACGCCTTCACCGGATTCGCGACCGCCTACGCCGACCAAACCGAATCCGACCACGCCGACCTGACCGCAGCAGTCAAGGCCGGAACCATGACCGCCACCGCCGAGTCCTGATACCGCACTCCCCGACTCACGCCGGAACACTATGGTAGTAAAAACAGTGCGGGAGAACTGCGTTCCCAAGTGCGAAAATGATCTTGCACGCCACCCAAGTTCATCCATCGCTGCCGTCACCACTTTGCGCGGCAGATATCCGGCGGCGGCAGTCAGCCGGATTCCGTGTTTACCCACCCGGTTCAACAGCCACCCTACTGCTGATGCCGCCGCTTCGACATGGGTCGGTCTGGCCAGCGTCCTCCGAATCGCGGCGCGGTGGCAGCGGGTCGGCATCGGCGGCGGTGGTGAAGCAGGGGAGTAATTACAGTATGATTTCTATACATGTTTGTTTGAGTTTGATCCCGCCAAGGGCGCGGCAACCTGGTCAAGCACGGCATCGACTTCACAGCACTGCGGTGAGATCGACGATGACGGTGACATAGCCGTCCTCGCCGGTCCGGCGGACATGGGACCAGCGATGTTCGTCCACGCCGATCACCCGGACCCCGTCGAGCCGGCCGTTGTCAGCAGCCACCATCGTGCTGGTGGCATCGATGGCGATGGAGTTGACCGTGTCCCACGACAATCCCAACTCGCGGGCCACCGCGGCCACGGTCGCCCGGTCGATCATCAACCGCTGGCAGATGTAGCGGGCACAGCGCCAGGTAGTCGACCATCCGCGCCGTGCGAGGCGATCAGTGTTGTGGGCGAACACTTCTCGGTCGCAGTCGGCGGCCACGCATCGGTAGCGCGGAACCCGGACCTGCAACCGCAGCGGGTGGCCGACGACCGGCACATCGGTGACCCGGCGGATCACGGTGTCGCGGTAGACACCGTCGACACCACACCCGGGGCACTTCCGCTGGCCATCGTCGAGCAGGTTGCAGAACACCACCGTGGCCTCACCGTCGACCGCGGCGTCGGTGATCGTCACCCCCAACTCCACGGTCCGCACGATCGTGTCGGCGACAACAGCGGCAGGCAAGGACGTAGAGTCAGGCACAGGGCTCCCCGGTGGCAGGTCTGCAATGGTGTGAGAACCTGCATCCTCTGCCTGCCGGGGCCCGTTTCAGCTCACCGACACGACCTGCAATCGTGGCGATCCGCCACGCTCACCTGCACTCCAATTCCGGAAGAGCCGCTTATGGGGTCTTGGGTGCCGATGGTGTGAAGCCGGCTCTTGATCAGACCTTCGACTTTTCAGATCATCCTCGGGAAGGTGCGCCCTTTCCTACGCCGCCTCGCCGAGGCTCTCCACAGGTTGATCATTGCTCGCTCAAGAGTCGGCGGCTCGCGTCGAGCACGGCGTACCAGTCGGCGCCCTCGGTATCTGGACGTAGCGCGGTGGCGGTCGGTGCTGGCTGGCCCGACGAGACTGACCCGATGACGGGGCTGCGCGGAGACAGCAGCGCCGGGCGTGGGCAAGACCCGACACGGCCCTATCGGCCTCGTCGACAGTGGATGATGATGAATGTCAGCACGGTAATTGAGGCGATCGTGGCGAGGATCGTTGTGCCGGTGATTTGCTGGCTGGGGCTGTAGTGGGGTATGTAGTTGGGTTCTGTGGCTAACCAACGCTCCACTAGTGTGCTCATATTGGTGGCCTTCGGGGGTCGGGGTGGGGCATGTTATCGGCCGGCGAGTTGGACGGCTTTGACGATGAGCAGGACGGCGCCGACGACGAGGTAGCCGCGCAGCGCGATCATGCCTAGCCGAGTGCCAGGTGACCAGGTAACCGGCTCGAGCAGGGTAAGAGGTGGCATTCGCCAACTGTGGCGGTCCACGGGACGCGCCGGCGGTTGAGGGGCCGGTGGCGCGGGATGGCGGTGAGCCATCCAGCGCAGCGCTGGTGCCGCGGCGGCGGCAAGTATCAGTAACGCCAGGGCCAGGTAGCCGGCGACGGCGACGACATTGAGGTCGGGAAACATCGTAGTGGCCATCAGGATTCCCGACAGCAGCAGCAGGGTGCCGACGATCAGCCCGGCGACCCAGTTAAGCCAAGGCCGATTGATCCAAGGCCCCAACACTTGCCGGTCATTACACAGCAGTAGGAGAAATACGCTGGCGCTGGGTAGCAACAATCCGGCAAGCGCCTGCACCGAGGTGGTGATCAAGCCGAGTGGGGCGCCGGGGATCAGCACGATGGCCGCTGCCAGCACCACCATGGCGGTGTAGGACAGGTAGAACTGTTTGGCGTCGGCGAAACCGCGGTGCAGCGAGTGCTTGAGGCCGAACACGTCGCCAAACGCGTAGCTGGTCGCCAGGGTCACCGCGGCCGCGCCGATGATCGAGGCGTCCATCAGCACGATCGCAAACATCCAGCCAAGCACCGAACTGTGTTGGCCGAGCAGGTGTGCGATGGCGCCGGCGTCGGTGAAACCACCCGCGGTGTCAGTGGAGCGCGCCGCCCAATCGCCGGTCATCACCACCGCCGCGGCGCCGATCACCACCACGAAGGCCCCGAGCACGGTGTCGGCGCGCTCATAGCCCATAAACCGGGGAGTGATGCGTTTGTCGACGACGTTGGACTGCTGAAAAAACAGCTGCCAGGGTGCCACCGTGGTGCCAACGATGGCGATGATCAGCAGCACCGCATCCGAGGTCATGCCACCGGAGATGTTCGGCACCACCAACGACTTCGCCGCATGTCCCCACTGCGGGCGCGACAACAGCAGCATCGGGATCTGCAACAAGGTGATAGCGATGAAGACGAACATGGCCCGCTCCCAACGCCGGAAGCTGCCAGTTGCCATGATCGCGACCAACGCCACTGCCGAGATCGGCACCACAATGTATTTGGAGACGCCGAGGTAGCCCGCGGCGAGGCTGATGCCGATAAACTCGGTGACGATCGTTAGGAAGTTGAGTAGAAACAGGTCACCGACGGAAAACCAGCCCCAGCCGCGACCGAAACGCTCGTTGATCAACCGGGCATGCCCCACCCCGGTCACGGCGCCCAGGCGCACCACCATTTCCTGATTGACGATCAGCACCGGAATCAGCAGCAGCAGCACCCACAGCAAAGAATAGCCATAATTCTGGCCGGCCTGGGCGTAGGTAGCCACCCCACCGGCATCGTTGTCGCCGACCATCACAATGATGCCGGGACCGACGATGGCCAGCAGAGTGAGCAGCCGAGTCTTCCACGTGCGCGAATGATCGTTCTCGCCGACGCTGATGCGCCCGAACGCGCCCTCAATATCACCCAGGTGTGCGGCGTCGAGCACCGCGGTGCGCGTCGGTGGGGGCGGCTCAGTACCACCAGCCGGTGCCGCCGGGCCAGCGGCATGCTCCTCGGCTGACGTCATAGCACCTCACCCCCCCAGGGGGCGTTGCGGTCGTCGTCGGCGATTTCGCGGACAGGCCGGGGAGCGGGTTCGCGGCGACGCCAGTCCTCGGGAATGGTCGCCTCCAGCACATCGTCGACAGTGACCACCCCCAGCACGCGATCCTGCCCGTCCACAACCGGGACGGCATATAGGTTGTAGTCGGCCATCAACAGTGCGATGTCGGTCAGATCAGCGTCGGCGCTAACCCGCACCGGGTCCAATTCCATCAGCGCCCTCACACTTTCATCGGGTTCGGCCTGCAACAGGTCAATCACAGACACCACACCGGCCAGGCGTTTGTCCTCATCGAGAACATGCATCTTGACCAACGCCTCCGGCTGCACGCTGCGCGCTGCGGCGATCAGCGCCAGCGCCGTGCCCGCGGTTGCACCAGCGGCGCAAAAGACGAAGTCGACGTTCATCAACCCCCCAGCACTGTCGGGGTTGAACCCCATCAAGGTGATCACCTTGGTACGCTGCGGGGCGGGCATTAGCTCTAGCACTCGCCGGCGCCGCGATTGGCGCAGATCTGCGATCGCGTCGGCGGCGTCGTCGGCGCGCATCCGGCCCAGCAGCGCCGCGACCTCGTCATCGGGCATGTCATCCAGTAGCCGACTGGCCTTATCGGGGTCAAGTTCCTCGAACACGTCGGCTTCTAATTCCGGGTCGCTGCGGACACGATCAAGGATCTCGCCGCCCTCGGCCTTGTCGGCTTCTTCGAGAAGATCAGCGATGTCGGCGGGTTTAAACCCGCCGAACCGGCCCGACTGACGGCGCCAGGCGTCCGAACGGGTGTGACCGATCAGCGGTTCGAACGCCTTCCAATCCCGGGCCGCATGCCCGCCCGAGGTCTTGATCAGCCCGAACAACCGGGCCGGGCGCCGAGTATCTAACCGCGCAAGAACCCACCCACCGCCAGTGTCTTCCAATTCCACGTCGTAGGCGCGCACCAGCTCCATAGCCGCCACATCGATCAACCGGTGCCCAAGCACATCAGCGCGCAGCAACACCTCACCATCGCGGCGCTCAAAACCACGAAGGTCGACTTTGTTCCTGGCCAACACAACCCGCTCCGCAAGGTACTCGGTGATGGAGGGGCTGCCGATGAACACTCGCCGCCCGCCAACCCCGGCCACGATCCCGGTCAACAGCGGATACTCATCGGCGCCCCGCAACCGCACGATCACGTCTTCCACCCGGCCCACAGCCTCACCGGAGCGGGCCAGCACCGGCGAACGCAGCAACTCTGACAGATGAATCACCCGCGCCGCCCCGCCCTGCTCAGCCGCCATCTCTGATGGACTCACTCAACCTCCTCAACTATGCGAATGAACCCGTGCGCAGTCTTCACGAAGGACTCTGGGGTGTGTGCGGTGTGGGGCCATGCCCGGACCGGATCGCCAACCGAGCCGTGTGAGCTTACCGCCCTGCCCTCGCCGTACGACTGTCTCGTTTCTCTATAGAAATGGGAGTGATCAGATCCGGTCTCACGCTGTAGCCACGATCATTATGAAGACACTCGATAGCGCAGCCGTCACCGTTTGGGGGTTCGGTCAGGCTGCGGTGTGGTCGCCGTGGTCGAGGCATTCATGCGTATGTGTACGTAAACTGAAGGCACCGATGACAATCGACGCAGATTGGAAACAAAGATGACACAACCGTCTACTTCGCTACCTGCCGGGGGCGGGGCGCCCGTGCTCTGCCCCAAGTGCGGCTCACAGATGTTGCCGGTGCAACGGTTCGGGGTAGAGATCGATCAGTGCACCGGATGCGGCGGAATCTTCCTTGACCGCGGCGAACTCGAAGTCCTCGTGCAGGCTGAATCGAGGTTCTATGCCGCCGCCCAACCGCCGCCTGCGCCTCCCCAGCAGTACGTACCGCCCCAGCAGTACCCGCAGCCGACCTACCAGCAGGGTGGATTCCTTGGTGGGCTGTTCGGCGACAGCCACCAACGTCGGCGATATGGGCACCACTAAGCACGGCTGTGATCCGAAGCTTGGGGTCCTTCTGCCCGCTCCAAATTCGGCCGCCGGGCGAGCCCGCTCGGGCACGCGAAACATTGTGACCATCACAACGTTCTCCAATCAATTGTGTACGAACGCTATTAGTGTCAAAGGGAAGGTTGGCAAAGGTCGGTGGGCCGAACTGAATTGGTGTGCTCACTTTCCGTTACCCGGCGGCCGACCATGGTGGCACCATGGGAGGACGGACTAAGAATCGGGTATCCGCAGTCGCACTACCGGCGCTCGCGCGCTCGCCCGCGCCCATCGGTGCGAATGCGGGCATGCCTGGCGCGGCCGCCGCAGGGGCGGTGAGCGGGCTGCCGCCCATCGCCGAGGCGAGAGGACTGATCGGTGGTGGGGCCACCGTGGTCCAACTGGGCGGCACCGACAACGGTCCGATTGAAGCCGCCTTGCCCAACCCCCCCGACACCGCGCCGCCAAGACCTCCGAGCCCGCTCATGCCGCCGAGCGGTTCGGCCAGCCCAGCACCGAGCCCGCCGCTAGCAGCCTCTCCCAACGCCTCCCCAGCCGCACCGGCGCCGAACAAACTCGTGAAGGCACCCAACGTGTTACTCGGCATGAAGAACCCCGACGAAAAGATGCTGTTCCAAATGTTCGCATTCGGCCCCCACACACTCCACAAGGCGTCGAGCTGAGCATTTCCCGACCCAAACCCAGTCAACAGACCCGCGATTTCCGAGATCCCCGACGAGGACACTGAAGACGGCATAAACACTGTGGGCGACGCAAGACCCTGCAGCGCGGTGGGCATCACCGAGATCAGCTGCGACAACGTTGCTTGCAGGCTCGCGTCGGCGGAGCTGCCGCCGGCTTGGCTGACTGCAGCGGCCTGCCCGGCCAGCCCCGACGGGTTGGTGGTTTCCGTTGGCCCGATAAACGACGTCAGCCTCGTGGCAGCCGCCGAGGAGCCGGCATAGCCGTACATTGCGGCAGCGTCTTGAGCCCACATTTCGCCGTAGTGGGCCTCGGTGGCCGCGATCGCCGCGCTGTTTTGACCCAAAAGGTTGGTCGCGATCAGCGCCGCCAATTGGGCGCGGTTGGCCGCGATCACCGGTGGGGGCACCATCGCTACAAACGCGGCCTCGTAGGCGCCCGCCGCCGCCGTAGCCTGGATGGCGGTCTGCTCAGCCTGGGCCGCAGTCGTGTTCATCCACGCCGCATAGGGCGCGGCCGCGGCTGCCATCGATATCGACGCCGGACCACGCCACCCGTCAATGGTCAGCGCGGAGATCGCCGAGCTGTAATCGGCTGCCGTCGAACGCAGTTCAGCGGCCAACCCATCCCAGGCCCGGGCGGCGGTCAGCATCGGCGCCGCTCCCGGGCCCGAATACATTCTGGCGGAATTGATTTCCGGTGGTAATGCACCGAAATCCATCGCTACAGTCATTGCGGTGCTCCTTCCTTATCCGGCCGCGGTGGCGTTGGCAGCCTCGGCGGTCGCATACGCGCCGGCACTAGCACCCAACGTGCGGACAAACAAGTCGTGAACCGCCGCGGCTTGGGCGCATACCGCTTGGTACATGGCGGCGTGCGCGGCGAATTGTGTTGCGGTCAGCACTGATACTTCATCGACAGCGGCGGGAACAACCCCCGTCGTCGGGGCCGCCGCAGTGGCATTCTGGGCGTTCATCGCCGAGCCGATACCGTGCAAGTGGCGGGCTGTCGCGGCCAGCATTTCAGGCTGTGTGGTTACAAAAGACATGGATACATCTCCTTACGAAAAGCAGGCGGAAACCAAAGCCATAGTCGTGTCAGAGCACGCCAAAACAACGCGCGCCCACGCGATAAGAGCTCAAATGTTTACTGAAGCCGCGCAAGCCTATTCAGACGGCGGAAACCGAGGCGAGGTCGGACCCGAACGAAATGAACCTCGTACTCGGATACGGACTATCACTGCGACTCATGTCGCTCTCACCTCCTCACGGCCAGGGCACACGGGGGTGCCACCACGCTGCACATCAAGGAGTAAAGTGACCAGGCGAATAGCCGGGCGCAGCACCCCTCTCGTCAGAGCTTTAGCACTACACGGCGTATCCGGACTTTCGTCCAGAAGCCACCTGGGCTCAACCCTTAAGCCGGGAAGAACTGTCCTGACCCGGGGCGTCTTTCGACGTTCGGGGTCAGTGGCCTATATCCGTGCAGACGCCTCACCTAACGAAGTGCATCCAGAGGTCATCGTGGCACTCCCACCGGTACGAGTCAACCCAACGGCGTGTCTCACACAATTTGAGAGCGCGTAGCCGGTGGTGGTGCCTCACCTACTTTGAGCGCGTGTGCCGCAAGGCTTGCCCGATGTGGAGGGCAAGGTCGATATGGCCGCAAGACGGCAGGTGACGAACAAGCTACGGACCCAGTACCGCAAGGCATCCAAGGCGGGCAAGGGCGAGATTTTGGACCGAGTTGGTGGCCACCACGGGGATGGGCCGTTCGACGGCCGGCGGATGCTGACCGGCCCGAGACTGCCGGACGCGGCCGAGCAGGTCGACGGGCGTAGGTTGCGGCCGCGGGGCTTCAGCGACGCCAGGGCGCTGTTGGAGCATGTGTGAGCCTTGATGGGCACGCCGTGCGGCAAGTACCTGGTGGTCATGGTCGACGTGTGGTTGCCGCTGCTGGCCGCCGCCGGTGATCTTGACCGGCCGTTCGCCACCGAGGCGGCCCTGACTGAGCTGACGGCGATGAGCGCGGCCACCGTGGACCGGTACCTGAAACCGGCCCGGGACAAGATGCGCATCAAGGGCATCTCGACGACCAACCGTCACCGCTGCTGCGGAATTCGATCACCATCCGCACCTGCGCCGACGAGGCGCCCAACACCCCGGGGGTGATCGAGGCCGACACCGTGGCGCACTGCGGCCTCACACTGATCGGCGAATTCGCCCGCACGCTGACGACAACCGACGTCGTGACCGGCTGGACCGAGAACCACTCGATCCGCAACAACGCCGCGAAGTGGATCGTGGAGGGCATCGAGGAGCTGCAGCAGCGGTTCCCGTTCGACATGGCGATCTTCGATTCAGACTGCGGCAGTGAATTCATCAACCACGAGGTCGCCGCGTGGCTGCAGACCCGCGACATCGCCCAGACCCGCTCGCGGCCGTACCAGAAAACGACCAGGCGCACGTGGAGTCCAAGAACAACCACGTGGTGCGCAAACACGCCTTTTACTGGCGCTACGACACTCCGCAGGAACTGGAGCTACTCAACCAGCTGTGGCGGCTGGTATCACTGCGACTGAACTTCTTCACCCCGACGAAGAAGGCCGTCGGCTACACCACCACCGCCAACGGCCGCCGCAAGCGGATCTATGACAAGCCAGCCACCCCGTGGCAACGCCTGCAGGCATCGGATGTGCTTGACGCCCCACACCTCTCGGTCGTGGCCGCACGGGTCGACGGGATCAACCCGGCCGACCTGACCCGGCAGATCAACGCCATCCAGATGCAGCTGCTGGACCTGGCCAAGGCCAAGACCGAAGCCCTCGCCGCCGCCCGCCACCTCGACCTGGCAGCAACCGATTGGCCAAGACGAAGTAGCGCAAGCCTCCTACGCGCTCACCATGCGTGAGGCACCAGCCACTACTTTGCGCCTCACTTTTTTGTGAGGCACCTCGCCCAACGGCAAGCATCACGAAAAGTGCCCGCGAGACGTCCTCGATGCATCACGTAAGAATGCCCGCGAAACGGTGGCGGTTCTCGGTCTTGCATAAAGGAGCGTCAAATTCCGGGAGCCGGGGGGCGGCCGCGCCGCCGCGGGGTGACTTGATAGCCGCCGCGTTCGGCCACCGCCCGTAGCCGGCGCAGCGCGAACTCCGGGATCGCTATCCCGGCCCAAAGGCCGTACACGCCGTGGCGTGGTAGGCCTCGCGGGCGCACCACGCTCGGCGCGGGCAGGCCACACACCGCCACGGCTTGGGTGTCGGGGTCGGCGGTGGTCCAGCGCTCCGGTTCGGCGGTGCAGCGCGGCACATACTCCTCCCGCGGAGGAGACCATGAGGCTGCTGCTGGCGCGGCCATCGCCATCCCCCTATACGCACTGGTTGTCCACACTGATGATGCCGACATCTGGCACCAGCGTAGTAAGCAGGGACTCGCAACAGGGGGAAATTGGCGCACACCGTCCCGCCCAGCAACGATTTAACGCGGGGTTCGGTCCGGGACGGGCGGCGCTCACCGCTGGCCCCCCACGAACTACGGCTGCCTTCGAGCAAATCCAGCTGGCGCGATCCACCGCCCTTTGAATCCGCCCGCTCGCTGGGTCGTCCTTACAGCTCCGGCCCGCTATAGCTCTAGCCCGTAGCTTCGGTCGTGTTCGTGCGCACGGGCGCGGTGTAGGTGCTGTTCGGTCCAGCGGCGTTGTTCGAGGATGACCTCGAGTTGTTGGTCGTGCCAGGCGCGGTAGGCGCGCCCGCGGGCGTGCAGGTCGTGGGTGCGCCGCAGCAGGAGGCCGCGCACGATGTCGGGCAGCTGGCGGGGGTCAGTTGAGGTGGCGACGTGATGAGCGGAATGGGCTGCTTCACCGCGATGGGCGATCACCGCACGCACCAGCTGGACGGCGTCACTGGTGGTGCCGCGGCGCAGTACATGCACTCCTGGTTGGTCGCGGTGTTCGTGGGCGGTCTCCCCGGGGTGGCGCTCGTAGAGGTAGGCGGTGTTGGACTCCCGGCCGCGGGTCATTGCCACATACAGCAACGCCCGGCTGGTGCGCTCACCCAATACGGCGTGGGTGGTGTCCGCGGTGACCCCTTGGGCCGAGTGCACGGTGACCGCATATCCATGGGTTACCTGCTGGTGCAGATAGTCCCCGGAGAACGCCGCCCGCGCCCCATCGGTGAGGCGCCGCGCCGCGATGCGGTCGTGGGCGGCGTCGACGGCCAGGATCTGCCAGCGTTGCCCGTTGCGGACCGGGGCATCCACGCGTCGGGTGTTATCAGCGGCCGCCAACACCGTGATGTCGCCAGTGTTTCGCCGGGTCAGGATCAGATCCTCCACCGCGAGCTGGTGTCCCCGCGCCGCAGTCACGGTGGGGGCGGCTTGGGCGTGCGGATCGCGGGCGCCGAGACGGTCATCGTGGAGACGCTGGTTGAGGGCGTCGGCGATCTCGGTGGTGTCACACACCAGCAGCGCATCTTTGCCGGCGACGATGTCGACGCGGTACGCGTCGAGGGCGTCGGTGGCCATGGCGATCGGATCCCCACACCGCAACCGGCCATGGGCGGCATACCAGTTCACGGCGCGCCGCACCGGGGCGGGGCCGCCCTCACGCAGCGCCAACGACGCCGCCCGCTCACCCGGATCGGTCATCCGCCACACCTGCGACAACGTCTGGGTCCAGGGCAGATCCGCACAGAGTTGGGCGAACATCCCCCCACAGGATTTCACCGGGGCCAGTTGGTGGGCATCACCAACCAACACCGTCTTGGTACCGGCCGCGGTCGTCGCGGTCAGCAGCGCCCGCAGTTCGGTGGCGCCGACCATCGCGGCCTCATCGACGATCACCACCGTGCGCTCATCAAGGGCCAAGGTTTCGTCACGTAACGCTTTCAACGCGGCAGCTACCGTCATCCCAGAATCGCCAGCACCCTCGCGGACCGCGACGTCGACAGCTTTGCCGGTCGGCGCAACCACCAACACCCGCTTACCACTGTGGCGCGCGCCGATCCGCAACGCCCGCATGGAGGTGGTTTTCCCGGCCCCCGCCGGCGCCGACAGCGGACAAACCAGCCACGGCAACCACGCAATGTTGGTTACTGCACGCGCCTGATCCGCCGACAGCCCCGCCACATCCACATCCCGCAACCCGTAGAGCTGTCCGCGCTCATCGGCGGCGTCGACCAACTCCAACAGCCGGGCCTCGGTGGCCAGGATCTTATCCAGGGTGAAGCGTTGCGACCCCTCCCGCTGATGCGCGGCCCGCGGCCCCGAAATCCGCATCCCGAACTGCTCGACCGTAGCCTCAATCACCTGCCGCGGCGACCGCGCATCACCCTCAACATCGACCGGCAGTTGCGCCCCGATCAGCTCCACCAAATCCGCCCGCGTCAACACCGCCTTACCGCGCTGTTCAGCGGCCTCGACCAGCCGGCTGCGCGACCACACCCCCCGCGTCGCTCTTGCTTGGCGGGCGTGGCGCGCCGCCTCATGGGCGCTGCGGTTGATCGTCCAGCCGCGCGGATCCTCGCGCCACAACCGCCGCAACTCCGTCCACGCCAACTGCTCGGGTTTACCCGGCCGGGTCGCTTTCTGCGCGGCCGCCAACTGCGCGGGGGTCGGCCCGGCCGTCGGGTCGACCACGACCAGATTCTTGGCCGCCCACGCCCGCAACGCACTAGCGCGCTGCGACCACGCAGTAATACTTGCCGGGTCGATCGCGGCGACCTCGGCCATCCCGGTGGCGGGGTCGATCGGGGACCATTCCACCCCGATCGCGCGGTGCAACTCCCTGCGCAGGGTGGCCTGATAAATCACCCCCGCCGCCCGCGCCTCATGAAACAACGACGTCCCATCCAACGACACCAGTTTCCCGTCCGCGCGGGCCTGCCGGTTGGGCACGATCACATGGGTATGCAGATGCGGATCCCCCGCCCGCGACGTCTCATGCTGATAGGCGATCGCCACCACCCCCGGCAACCGAACGAGGTCTTTGTCCCCCGTGACCGGGTTGTGCACCCGGGTATAACCAGCATGATCGGCCAAGTACTCCAACGCCTCGGCCAGGGCCGCGGTGTGGGCGTTCACCACCGCCTTCTGCGTCACGTCATTGGGGTGCAACGCCCGCAACAACGACACCGACTTCGGCGCGCAAAACGTCAAATCAAACCCATGCACCGACCCCTTCCCCAACGCCCGACCACACTCCCCCGACGGCGCCACCCCCTCATCCAGCCACCGACCCACCACCCCGGTATCCGCCTCACCACCCGCACGCGCCGCATCGTCCAACCCCACCAGTTCCGCCGCGGCGCGCCCATCGCCGGCACACACCCACACCGGCGCCCGCGTGTCACCCTCGGCGTAGTACTCCCCCAACCCCCCATTCGCACACCGGGCATCCCGAGCAGCCACCCCCACCGCATTCGCGGTGTCGTTGTAATAAGCGATCGACCACCGCGACAACTTCGCAATCGTCAACACCCGCCATCACCCCTACCAACGCATTTGAGGCCGCCCGCCAAACGGGGAATCCGGAGTGCCTGACGGACGGCACCACCAGCATCGCACACATTTGTGCAAATGTGCCCGCTTGACCGGGAGAGGGACGGGGTGGGAACCCAGCAGGGCGCGAAAACTACCCGTAGGTGCTGTCTTTGAGGCCGCGGGCCGCGCGAATCAGCGCCTCGCGGCGCGCGGTGTCTGTGGCCACGAGTTGGGTGCGCCGTGCGGCGGCTCGCCGGGTCGCGGCGGCGGCCGCCGCGAGCGCTGCGTGGTGTCCAGGACCCCCCAGCGCCGCCACCCCGACCGCGCGCGCTGCTGCAGCCCGTGCGCGGTCGGCGAGCTGGTCGGCGACCCGAGCACGCGCCGCAGCCAACTCCTGGGCTTCACGGGCCATGTCCGCAGCTGCCGGGCGCACACTGAGATCGCCATGCCAAGCCAACATCGCCCCGACCAATCCAATCGGCCGATACGGCGCATCTGGCAGCCACCCATGAACCCCAATCCAGTCGCTGACCAACTGGTTCACATCGCGCGCCACCCAGCCGTGTTGTGCCGGGCCGGCCAGCACCCTCGCCCACGCCGCTGGGCTGTAACGGCGCGCCCACCCAGGCGAGCGCGTATCGGCACGCCAACGCACCGCCAACCCCACGCTGGCCTTATCTAGGCTGGCGCGGCGTGTAGCGCCGCGCGTTGCGGCGCCGGTCCGGCGCCGGCTTTCGGTAGTAACCCTTTCCTTACGGAAGGATCGGTACTGAAAAGAGGACCCTTCGGGGTGGGGTGACAGCACCCCCAACTTGGTGTTGAGGAACGGGTGGTCGTGCAGCGCCCACACGCTGGCCCAGCCCCGACCCCGATCCCCCACCCGCCACGACGCCAGTCGCTCGATCCGGGTCCGTTGCCGGCCGCGCAGCACCTCGGTGGCCACCCCCAACAACCGCAACGCGGTATCGGCGCGCTGCACCGTCCGCACCGACAACCCCGTCACCGCTGCCAGGCGCTCATTCGTGGGCCGGCAATTACGCCCCGTTCCGTAATCGGCGAAGCCCGCGCGGGCCTCAGCGACCGCCAACAGCGCTTGGCGACTAACCGGGTTACCCGGCATCAGCACACGCACCTGCGAGTCATAGCGGCAGTCATAAGCCACCGGAACCGTAAACGTCGCCCACCGCGCCGCCCGCCCACTCCAACACGGCACCCCCGCCCACACCAACGCACCCAAATCCAGCGCGATCGCCGGCTCAACAGTGCTGCACTTCGCATCCCGCAACACGCGGGTACGCCGGCCGGTACGCGCCACACCACGCCGCGGCCGCCCAGCAGTACACCCCCGATACGGAGGGATGAGACTGTCCCCACCCAGTGAGGACAAAAGTTGATCACGATGCGCGCCGTTATCTAGAACCGCAGACAGATATGCGCTACCGTGAGACGAGTCCAGCAAGACACGTCCCTTTCAAGGGGCAACGGGTGCGGACCCAGAACCGAGCTGGTAACTCGGTTCAAACCCTCCGACAGGGCCCCGCTAACGCGGGGCCTTCGTCATCTCAGCGAGTCATCCACACCGCTATGGAATTTTGGACATTCTTCTTTGGTTAAGCCGGAGGTCCATGGCTCTCACATAGCTAGGGGCAAAACCTCCTCGATGCGGTCGGGTGTGCGGATATGTTGGGGCAAGTTGACATGAACAGCGAGGATGTCAGCTACATACGCCGTGACTTGGCCCCCTGTCTGACTTGCGAGCTTTTCTGAAACCTCGCGATGAGGGCGGATCATGATTCGCCCGTGGGTGTCGCCCCGCAGTGCATCGACCTTGCGTGTGGCAATGATCGGTATTTGGTTGAGTTCGCGGACATGCTGGGGCAGCCCTACATACAGGGCGAGCACGTCGGCAACATACTGCGAGACCGAGGACGCGCCAGCTTCTGAGGCCTTGTCGACGAGGCGCTGGGTAACGGCTGGATGGGTTTTCACCATGTGCGCCGCGCGGTCACCTTTACTTGGACGAGCCATACTGCACACCCTTGCAGCAGGGGGTGTTTCCGAAACGGCGACACGCCGACACCCCGGCGAGTTGTCGTTCGGGGTTACGTCCACCAAGGTGGTGTACGAGTCGGGCCTGATCAGGATGTCCGGCGTGTCGTAGCCGAATGAATGAAGGTCATCGCGTGATTTGTGAGTGTTGCTGTAGCGATTCGCGCTGTTGGAGTCGCTGTCAGGATCGGTGTCGATGCCAGGGACTGACTCACGCGTGATTTGGCCGCCGAATCGGTGTGCCATGCGAAGGACCCGTCGTTGCTGGCGTCGGCACCGGCCCGCTCCGCCTGCTGGCCTGATCAGAAGCCTGTCCGTGCTGGTGTTGCACGTGACTCATCACAGATATGCCGCCGGGTGGTTCCTCCCGGGCCGGCGCCGCCCTGACCAATGCACTGGAAAAGGAGCGCACGGCCCGTGGCAATGGTGGCAGAAACTGTGGACGCCTGTCGTTGGTGGGGACACCCACCGCGATACCCGCGCGTTGGAGATGACCGCACCCAACGGCACGATGATCGCGACATTGACGATCGACAACAACGCTGGTGGCTTCGCCGAAGCGCTGGCCTGGATCGCCGAACACGCGCCAGGGCCTCGCATCGTCGTTGGACTCGCAGAGGCCCGTGATAGCGGCCCGCACCTTGGGATGAGCAGGTGTTTTATGGCTCGAAATGGGAACGGAAGCCTTCGAGCCAATCCGCGCGTGCAAGGCCGTCGAGATCGACCGGAACCCACACCTCGGCATCTGCGGGACCGTCTGCGTCGCCGCTGGCCACCCGTTCGTGGGCGTCGAGGTAGCCCGCCACGTGCATGTCGTCGGGCTGCGAAAAGGCGGCTTGCATCGTGGCGAGGTTGGTCTTGAAATCTTGGTAGGCGGTGCGGCGTTCGTCGTCGGTGGCGTAGTCCTGGCCGTATCTGTCTAGCCATGCTGCCCAGTGCTCGGCGGAACCCGGCTGTGGCGGCGTGGCACCCGTCGGGTTCGCGTTCATGATTCCCACGGTATGACTCCCTCCTGACACCTGCTGGACTTCTTCACGGGACGCCCTTCCTCGTAGTGGCCGCTGTCTGTGCGTGTTGGTGCTGGCTGTTAAGGCTCTACCGGGGTCGACCGCGTAGCGGCACGGCCTTGACAGCCAGCACCAACACGTTTCACCAGAATTGGCGGCGAGGAAGGATACAGCTCAGGTCGGCATGCGGTCGTTGTGGTCTGGTCTGGGGATGCCGGCGTTGTCGAGATAAGTGTTGATGGCGTCGTCGACGGTATCGGTGATGGCGTATCCGCGGGCCTTGATCCATTCGAGCCTGGCGAGTGTTCCTGGGTGAAGCTGCGTAGCGAACGGGTTTTTGGCCTTGCGTTGGCGGGCTTTTAGCCGCACCGGCGGCTCGGCCGCCTCGTTTTCCTGGCCGGGAGTCATTGGCTGGGTCGGACCGGCATTGTCCTGCTGTGGCGGCCGGCTGCTGCCGAGGGAGCTTCTTCGGCTTGCACCCGGGCGGCCTTGGCCCGCCGCTCTGCGCGAGACAAGGGCCGGGTGGAGCCGACCTGGAGGCCGGCGGGTTTTGCTGCTGCGTTCACGCTGCTTGCCTCCTGGCGGCGATGCGTTGGGCGACCTCGCGGTATGCCACTGCGGCCGTGCTGGTCGGGGCGTGCACATGGACGGGCACTCGCTTACCCTTGGCCTCCACCACCCGCACGGTGTGCGGGATTTCGCCCAGGTATGCCCCGCCAGCATCCCACTCCCCCCAATCGGCACGTAGCTGTGCGCGAACGTCTCTACTGGCCTTGGGGTTACCGTCAAAATCGGTCAGCAGCACATATCGGATTTCCACGTCCGGGTTGAGCGTCTCCTGGACGTCAAGGATCGCGTTGCCAAGTTCCATCAGGCCGTCGACTTCATCGGGCCCGGCCTTGAGGACGGCCAAGACATAATCGGCGGCTGCCAGCGCCGCCGTGGTCAACTCCCCCAGCGCCGGCGGGCAGTCCATCAGCACGAAGTCGTAGCCCTCGAGGTCGTCGAGCTGGCGGGCTAGGCGCAGCTGGCCCCCAGATCCGAGTCCGGTGCGCTCGAGCTCCTTGAGCGCGAGATGACCGGGCGCGACATCGATACCGAACTCGCTCGGCCGGATGACCTTCGCCAGCGGGACACGCATCGCCCTGTCCGGGTGCAGTACCTCGTACATCGAGGCGTCGTCGTCGTCGAGCTCGATGCCGAGACCTTTCGTGCTGTGGGCCTGCTGGTCCATGTCAATCACAAGGACACGGAACCCTATTGCCATCAGGTTCGCGCCAAGGTTGATGGTCGTGGTCGTCTTACCGACGCCACCCTTTTGCAGCGCCACCGCCACAATTTCGCACGGCGCATCTGCGGAAACAGTCATGCGCGCAGCCTACCGCTCACCAAGCAAACATGTCTACATGCATCCTTACATGTAAGTAATCTTGCATGTATGAAAGATTACTTACATCTGGACGCAGCCAAGTATCGGTACACCGTCGCGCGACCCATGCCGAACGCGGGGTCGCGCGGGCCTGACCGCCTACCTACGGTTCCCGCCCGAACATCATCACCGAATCCGCCACTCAAACTTCATCGAACGTACCTTCGGCGAAACCCGCCGTCGCACAAAGGTTATCGGCCGCTTTCCAGGCGAGACCAGCTGTGTCAGCATCGCCTGGGCCGTACTCGACCGCGCATCCCGCGGCTGGCGCGGACTTGCCATGACCCGCGCCGGGGTACGCCAGCTCCAAGACCTGCGCCGCAGCCTGCTGCAACCACCCCGGCAACTCTGGCCCCAGCACACCCCAGACTCCGCTAGCAGCGCCACCGCGTAACATCACTCACCGAAGCCAGAACCTCCGCAGGCCGAATTACACCGGATTCCGGACGCCACCGAACGCGGCCAGCTCGGCGACTGGTTCGCCGGTGGCCGCCATGACACTGAGCACCATTTCACCCCGGAGGAACTGGCCAGAACAGATGACCACACTCACGGCCTGGCTCGGCATCGGTGCGCGGCGCGAACCGGGGCGAGGATAGATGATTCAGCGGATGACGTGGTTCAAGCGACAACAGCCATGTCAAACGCAGCTAATCGGCCGCAGCTCGCCGGTCGGTGAAGAAGTAGTTGTATCCGGTTACCAACGCAGACACCACGGCGGCGGCTACCAACAGCTGCGAACCACTCACCAGCAAACACATGCCGCCGCCGGCCAGCCCGCCTGCGACAAAGCTGGCAAACAGTAGGAAGTGTCCCAGCCAGTCGGCGGCTGAACCGCCGCTGATATGGCGCTCGATGCCCTGACCCAGCTTCACGACCGTCCCTGTCACATAGCTCAGTGCTACCGCTACTTCGCCGTTCTTGACGAATGTGGTGTTTAATGCGCCAATACCGAAGGCGACAGCCAAGATTGGCAGGAAAACGACCGGACCCGTCGACCAGCCCTCTAGCAGAACATCACTGATAGCTGCGATTGAAAGGCAAAGCGTCGTAATAACTGCAGCTCCGTGCGGATGCCCTTTCCAGATGTGCCGCCGGCACAAGGATCCGACGATCACGCCGGCCAGAAAGGACGCCACCAGTAGTGTGGCAGAGATCGACAGCCAGAGGTCGTTGATGAATACACCCGCCGCTGCACGCTGCGCGTTGCCGGTGGCGGTACCCACAAAGAAGCTGGCGTGTGTGAACGCCGCCGCGCCGACAAAGCCCGCCAGCCAACTGTAGATCCACGACAACCGTGCCTCGCTGTCGAAGATTTGGCGCAGCGCGGACCCAGGCTCGCCGGTATCCCTGTCTCCTCGGCCGAGACGAAATTTAGGTGTCCACGTCCAGCGCCGGCGTCTGGGATTGGCGTTGTTTGATCGCTGGATCATCCAATTCAGTGAGGGCCGGACTCGTCGACACCGGCCATCCGTCTGCGGTGATTCGGCCATGCCGATCGAATCGAGTTGTTTCGTAGCCGGTGCGGTTCGCTCGGTCATGCAGTTGGCCTTCCGTCTTCTTTCGGAATGGTCTGTAGGTCGTCCGCGAAGGTTGTCCCGGTCTTCGTGGAATTTGAGGTGGCGATCCCTCACCTGAGGCCTGCCTGATGGCAAGTCTTCGGGTGAACGACCAAGAACACCCACCAAGAAAGAGACCGCCATTAAAACCGTACCTACTATTCGCGTTGCTGACACGGCCCATACCGTGGTGTTGCCTGATCTGATCTGCCGGAGGAGATCGCTCTGACGCTGACCGATATCCGCGCGGCGCGAGAGGGGCTGTTGGCGATGAGCGTGGCCGCCGGGATGGGGTGATGCAGGCATTGTTCGAGGCCGAGATTGCTGAGGTGGCCGGACCCAAAGACAAGCATGATCCGAACCGGGCCGCGCGGCCTGCATGTCCATGTCGATCGACGGGTGAACCCAAAGGCGTCAAGGTGACGCGCGACGCCGCGATGAACATCGTGGAATTCATCACCAGGCATCGGGATCGACGCCGACGATCGCTGTTTGGCGCTCCCTACGCCGGAGAGCGACATCTTGGGATGGATATCTTCGTCACGCTGAGGTCAGGCGGATCGATTGTCGTGGTAGACGAACCGCAGCGCACCGATCCCTGGGCCGGCCCAGGCGCGTCTTCGGACAACTCGTCGAGGAAGTGATGCAGGTCGGTGACCAACATGGCGCAAGACTGTACCGACCGCCCGATCCGGCCCTATCCGGCACCGCACCGCTGCGGGCGAGCCGTTTGAAGGCAAACACCTGGCTACTGCGGCGATAGGTAGCGATATGCGGTCGCGCGCCCAATTCCGAAGGCGCTGGCCAGTTCTCGAACTGGCTCGCCGGTGGCGGCGAGGCGACGCAGCTGTTCTTGACGATCGGCGGTGAGCTTGTAGGGCTTGGTGACTGGTAACTGTCGCGTGCGGCGGGATTCGCGCGATGCGGCCCGGCGCTCGCGGCCGAGCTCGAGTTCCAATTCGGCGAGAGTGGCCATAATCGCCGCGACCGCTCGCCCGGTCGGGGTGGCGGTGTCGATTCCTTCACGCAAGGCGCGCAACAAAATTCGCCGCTCGCCTAGTTCGGCGATGGTGCGGGTGACTTCGGCGACCGAGCGGCCGAGCCGATCGATCGCCGTGACAACAACGACATCGCCGGCGCGAGCGTAATCGAGCATCGCCGTCAATCCCGGACGGACAGTTTTCGCCGAACCGGAAAGTTTGTCGGTAAACACTCGCTCGGTGTCGACGCCGCCGGCGGTGAGTGCCGACAGCTGTGCATCGAGGTCTTGGCCTGCGGTGCTGACCCGGGCATAACCAAGGATCGCGGTCATAGCGATGACTGTCTCATTGCCCGCCGACATCGAAGGTGTGAGACACGCGCTGCGAGACAAGAAACGAGACGGCGTAAGGACAGCACGAGCTGCAAGAACCCTTCTAGAACGACTCCAAATTGGACTGTCCTGATTCTCTAGAACTGAGACAATTCAGTCAACGCCGGTCAGCGAATGACGAACGCGCCACCCGATGGGCGCGGTGCCGGTGTCAAGACACGCTGTTGCCAGGGGCTTGTGTTAGAACCCGGCGGATTGTTCTTCGTGGTCGGCGGGCTCGACCTGGATGGTGGAATGGGTGACGCCATAGCGGTCGCTCAAGAGTCGGCGGCTCGCGTCGAGCACGGCGTACCAGTCGGCGTCGCCCTCGGTGATCTGGACGTGCGCGGTGGCGGTCTCCATGCCGCTGGTGACTGTCCAGATGTGCAGGTCGTGGACTGCGTCGACACCGGGGAGCGCGGCCAGATCGCGCGCTGCGGCCTCGACGTCCACGCCCGGAGGTGCGACCTCCATGATGATGCGCAATGCCTGACGCATGAGCTGCCAGGTACGAGGCAGGATGAACAGCCCAATGACGGCAGCGACGATGGCATCCATGTAGCGGAATCCGGTGACTGCTATCACGAGCGCCGCGACGATGACGCCGATCGAACCGAGCATGTCGGACAGCACCTCGAGGTAGGCGCCCTTGACGTTGAGGCTCTCCTTGGCGCCGCGGGTGAGCAACCGGAAGGAGATGATGTTGACGACGAGCCCGACGGTGGCGACGATCAGCATCGGTATCCCCAAGACCTCCGGGGGGTCCATGAAGCGCTGTACCGCCTCGTAGAGCACGTAGAACGCGACGCCGAACAGCAGCAACCCGTTGATGATGGCGGCCAGCACCTCCAGCCGGTACGTGCCGTAGGTGCGCTGCCCGGCGGCCGGCCGCTTCGCTAAGCGAATCGCAGCCAGCGCGAGCCCGAGTCCCAACACGTCGGTACCCATGTGGGCGGCGTCGCTGATCAGCGCTAGCGAGCCGGTGACCAGACCGCCGACCAGCTCGACGATGGCGTAGGTCGCGGTCAACGCGAACGCGAACGTCAACGGCTTCTGGTGGCGTTCCCCTGCGCTCCCGATCCGCGGACCGTGTGCATCCCCGTCGCCTTCGGGGTGCCCAGCCGGCGAGGCGGCGCTGTCGTCAGCGCTGCTCGATGATGTCATCGTGTGGTCTCCGTCCAAGTCACGCGTGATGCCCTCGAAAAGTGCCAGCCACACTGCGGCGGTACGCGCGTGTCCCAATTCGCTCATCCAGGTCGGACTGCGCGTGCAGAGAAACGGTATCGCCCGGGTCAAGAGCGCGTCGATGTATCGTTGGGACCCCGAATGGTCCTGCCCCCCCGGCATGGCGGTCGCTGTGCTGAGCGTGCCGGTGCTGGGATGGTCGTGGACGCCGCTACTGCTGATGGGCGCGCTGACGAGCCTGGTGCCGTTGGGCTTGACCGGGCATTCCTCGTCCAGCGGTGGCCGCTCGCCGGTCTCGCGCGGCCCAGCGCCCAGCCAGGCAGTTAATCCAACTGGGCGCTTTGCCCGACCAGGTGGCCGGGTCAGCAAGCAGATCGATCCGCGGGAAGGGCCCGGCCCAGGTCAGCGGTAAGACCAGGAAACGGCGCGTGGGATGCGTTGGTTCGGCATGATGCATGGGTACTGGCGACGGCAACGCAGATCAGGAGGTCTCACATGCCTGGGGAGTGGCTGGATCGCCGCGAGGGGTATGCACGAGGGCGCGCACTGCGCGACACAGCTGATCCCGCGAGTCATCGTCACGTCGTCCTGGCCGACGCCCGGCCCTCGGTGGCCGACTACGTGCAGGTGAGCAACGAGGGCCGGCTAGCCGAGCTGATCCCGCTGCGTGTCGGGCGGATGCTGACCTCGCCGTTTGCGTTCTTGCGCGGTAGCGCCGCGTTGATGGCCACCGATCTGGCCGCCGGGCCGCGCAGCGGGCTGACCGCCCAGTTGTGCGGGGACGCGCACGCGGCGAACTTCGGGCTCTACGGCACCCAGGACGGCCGAATCGTCATGGACATCAACGACTTCGACGAAACCGCACCAGGCCCCTGGGAGTGGGACCTCAAACGGCTCGTCGTCAGCGTCGTACTGGCCGGGCGGCTGGGTGGGGTCTCCGAGAGGGGCTGCCGGGACGCCGCCCACGACGCTGCCCGCAGCTACCGGCGCACCATCACCGACCTCGCCGACCTGCCGTTCCTGGAGTCCTGGGCCGCGCTGACCGACGAGTCCGTCCTGGCTGCGGTCAAGGCCGAGCAGCTGCTCGACGAATTCGCCGATGCCGCCAAGAAAGCCCGCAAGAACACCAGCAGCAAGATCGCAGCCCAAACGACACGCAGCGACCAGGACGGCTGGCGCTTCGTCGCCGATCCGCCGGTGTTGACCGAGGTCAGCGCGGCCACCGTCGACGCCATCGCTGCGGCGATACCCGACTACGTCGACTCGCTGCGCGAATCCCGCGCCCACCTGATGGTGCGGTACCGGTTCTGCGACGCGGCGTTGCGTCTGGTGGGGACTGGAAGCATAGGGCTTCGCACCTATGTGATTCTGTTGCAAGGCAACGGCGATGAAGCATTGATCCTGCAAGCCAAGCAGGCCCGCC
>NZ_AP025526.1:0-39499 GCF_022179425.1 Mycobacterium sp. 20KCMC460 | reverse complement strand
CCGCCAGCAGGGTCTGGTAGTTGACAGGACTGGAAATCAGCGGCCACCAGCTGGTACCACCAGTGGTTGCCTACCCCGTCCGACGGTCGCCCCCGCAGCTTTCCTGCGGTCTGATTTTTGGTCGGGTTGATAGTGCCGACCGGGACGCGGTCACGCGCGGCCTGGACAGGAAATTTCAGGTCGCTGTCATTGCTGATCACCAGCGCGGCGTCGATGCGCTTTTCGAGGATGTCCAGCAGCAGGTGGGCCGCCACATTCACATCGGAGCCCTTCTCCTCACGCCGCGCAACAGAGACGAAGAACCGCGCGTCAGGGGCGTTCTGCCCGGCCCCATCTTTGATGGTTACCGGCCAAGCTGGGGTGGTGAGAACCGGACGCCCGCGTCGGTCCCGGGTGGCCAGGGGCGCGGAGGTTACGCGGTTGACGTAGTTGCCCTCTTCGATGTGATCCACGACAGCGGCGCGGGTCAAAGCGGCGAGGTAGGCGTCCTGTTCTCGACTGCCGACGCGGTTGTCAGCTCCTGAGATACGCGCAGTGCAGTACACGATGCGTTCAACGGTCGCGCCGTTCCAAGCGGAATGGTTGGCCATCAGCCGTGTCGCCAACGCGCGCAGGTCGAGCCATCGCCAGCCGGCCGTGCCAGAGCCGCAGAGGAACTTGCCGCCGTAGTACAGATTGAAACCGTCGATGTACACACCCACTCGCATGGAACAGACGCTAACTGGCGGGCATGCAATCGCCCGCCAGGACGATCCCGGCTGGGGTATGAAGTTGTTTACGTAATGACGTAAGGACGTAATGACGCATTTACGTCATTACGTCTTTGCGTTTTGTGCCAACCACCGATCGGCCAGGTCAGTGAGGATTTTGCTCATGCTCGTGTCCTGGTCCAGTGCAGCCTGCTTCAGTCCGCGCACTGTCGCGCGTGGCAGGTAAACGGTGGCGCGTTGCATATCGTCAGCGGGGGAGCGGAACGCCTCAGCCGCCCGCTTGGCGGGCTCTGTCTTCACTCGCGCGGCCATCTTCGAAGTCAAGTCAGACATGAACCAATGCCCCCATCAGCTCGTCGAACACGTCGTCATAGCCGTACAGGTGATTCGGTGTAGACCCGAACGCCCGGCGGATGCCCTCTCGGCGAACAATCCGCGTTTCGATCACCGGCACGCCCTCGTCCTCCAGCAGGGTCTTCACCTCGTCGGCTAGTCGGGTCCGCAGATCGACGCCGGTCAGCAGCACCGCCGTGGGGCGGTGCGCGGTGATCTCCAAAGTCGGCCATACCCGGCGGACATCCAGCGGTGAGGCCCCCGTGGGCACCAAGACCAAATCGGCCAGCTCGATCGCTTCCTGAATAACCTGCGCCGTACCCGGGGGAGTGTCCACGATCGTCAACTCCCGGTGGCCACTGACGTCCAGGGGTCGGCGTGCCGGCACCACCGGAAAAGGCAAGGGGTCATCCTGGGCGGCCGTCGCCCATTCCAGCGCCGAGCCCTGCGGGTCGGCATCAATAAGTACGACATCGCGACCGCGGCGCTGGGCAGCGGTCGCGAGATACACCGCCGACGTCGTCTTCGCGACGCCGCCCTTGGTGTGGACCAAAGAAACCGTAGGCATGCCCATACCTTACGTCACAGCGCAATGACGCATATACGTCAACACGCCATTACGTCTTTACGTCTCCCGACGTAAGACGGCATTTTTCAGACCGTTACCGAACCGTGACCACCCGGCTTGTCGGCAAATCGGGTCGAAACAAGGCATTAGAGGTCGTGAATGCCACACCCAGCATCCTCTCGACTCGACCCGCACCTCGGACCCGCCGCTGCACCTGCACCCCGCCGGCATATACCTCCCGATGAGTGCCAGAGAACTACCTGCCGCACCGCGCGACGGAAAACAGCTCTCGCCCCGGTACTTCACTAATGACCGAGTTGCCACGACGAGAAAGGTGCGGCCAGTGCCGTGGAAAACAGCGCAGTTCCGCCCAGAAGAAGGGAGCGGAGCTCTCACGCCCCGCTCCGGGAGCCGCTTTCCCGACCAACCAGAGAAAGAGCACCAACCATGAGCGGAACTGACCTGGCCGTGTGCATCGCTGCCATTCTCGGAGTCGTGGCCATCGTCGTGACGGTCTGCGTTCTGGCCGATCGCATCCACGCCCGCAACCCGGAATCCAAGCTCACCATCGGAGATACCGGACGCGTCATCAGCGCCATCCTCGGCGTCGTCATCCAAGCCGCCATCGCGATCCTCACCAGACGACCTTGACGCGATGACTGGCGAACAGCAGGGGAGAGGCGTGGCTATGACAGTTTGATTCAGGACCGGTGTGACGGCCTGATTCAGGACCACCTTCTTTCAGACCGGTGTGTTGTGACGGTTTGATTCAGGACCACCCTCGACGGTTGGCGTGTCGATTATTGGCTCGCTGTCGGAGGGTTCCGGATGGGAAGTCGTGTGGAGCTGTTCGCCCAGATACGTAGGGACGCCCGGGTCGAGGGTTTGGGTATTCGGGCGCTTGCTCGTAAGTACAAGGTTGGCCGGGATACGGTCCGGCACGCGTTGGCGAATCCGGAGCCGCCGAGGCGGAAGACACCGGTGCGGGAGTCGCCGAAACTGGGCCCGCTCAAACCTGCGATTGATGCGATGCTGCGGACCGATCTGGATGCGCCCCGCAAGCAACGCCACACTGCGACAAGGATTTGCAATCGTCTGGCCGATGAACACGGCGTTGAGGATGTGTCGTATTCGTCGGTGCGTGACTATGTCCGGGTCCGTCGTGCGGAGATCATCGCCGAGTCCGGTAAGCAGGCGCAGGAAGCGTTCGTGCCGCAGGAACACCCGCCCGGCGCTGAAGCTGAGGTTGATTTCGGCGAGGTTCACGTCATCCTCGCTGGTGTCAGAACCCGCTGCTACATGTTCGTTTTCCGAATGTCGATGTCCGGCAAGGCAGTCCATCGGGTGTATGCGACTCAGTCGCAGGAGGCGTTCCTCGAAGGCCACATCGAAGCATTCGACGTGATCGGCGGCATCCCGGTGCGCCATATCCGCTACGACAACTTGAAGTCTGCGGTCACCTCGGTGGTGTTCGGCCGCGGTCGGGGCAGGGTCGAGAACGACCGGTGGGTGCTGTTCAGATCGTTCTACGGGTTCGACCCGTTCTACTGCCAGCCGGGAGTGAAAGGCGCCCACGAGAAAGGCGGAGTCGAGGGCGAGATCGGACGTTTCCGCCGCACCTGGCTCACGCCCATGCCGGAAGTGGACTCGCTGTCAGAGCTCAACGACTACATCCGCCGCTGCGAAGCACGTGAGGATCATCGGCGGGTCACCGGCCGGCTGCACGCCGTGGGCCAGGACTTCCAGACCGAACGAGAACATCTCGCCGCTCTGCCTGCCGAGCGGTTCGACCCGGGGCTGGTGCTGCATCCACGGGTGGACCGGTCGGCGCTGATCACGGCGCGGTCGGCGAAGTACTCGGTTCCCGCCCGGTTGATCGGACGCAAAGTCAGGGTGTCGCTGCGGGCCTCGGAGTTGGTCGTCTTCGACGGCCGCACTATCGCCGCACGCCATGAACGCGTCACGACCCGCAACGGGCAATCGATCAACCTCGACCACTATCTGGAGGTGTTGCACTGCAAACCCGGCGCGTTGCCCGGCTCCACCGCGCTTGCTCAGGCCCGCGCCGCCGGCACTTTCACCGCAGCGCACGAGGCGTTCTGGCAGCAGGCCCGCCGCGTCGACGGCGATGCTGGCGGGACTCGCTCGCTAATCGACGTGCTGCTGCTGCACCGCAGCATGCGCGCTACCGATGTGATCGCCGGGATCCACGCCGCCCTGTCGGTCGGTGCCGTTTCAGCGGATGTGGTCGCGGTCGAAGCACGCCTGCATGCCGCCGGTGGTGGTCTCGAATCAGACCGTCACGCCGGTAACCATGCCAATACCGTCGATTACCGGGTCGTCAGTCTGACCCAGCGCCGCCTGGCTGATCCAGCGACCGTGATCGCCGGCCTGCCACCGACACCCGGCCGCTGCCTGACGTCGCGGCCTACGACGAGCTGCTCCAACGCAGACCCCCAACACCGCCACCCGGTGACGGAATGGAAGGAACGACTGGATCATGAGCACGGCCACGAAAGTCACCAACACCCTGCGCCGCCAACGCGGGATGACCCCACAAGCGGCCCAAGCCGCCGTCGATTCCGCATGCCGACGCCTGCGGTTGCCGACCGTGCGTGCGGTGATCGACGAAGCAGTGAAAGTCGCCGAGCGTGAACAGCTCACCTACCACGGCTTCCTCGCCGAACTGCTCCTGGCCGAATGCGATGACCGGGACCGCCGATCCACCTTGCGGCGAGTCGCAGCGGCCGGGTTTCCACGTCAGAAATGGTTGGGCGACTTCGATTTCGACGCCAACCCAAACATCAACGCCGCCACCGTACATACCGTCGCCCAAGGCGATTGGATACGCCGAGGCGACCCGCTCTGCCTGATCGGCGACTCGGGCACCGGCAAGTCCCACCTGCTCATTGGTGTGGGCACCGCCGCCGCCGAGCAAGGCTTCCGCGTCCGCTACACACTGGCGACCAAACTGGTCAACGAACTCGTCGAGGCCGCCGATGAAAAGCAACTCGCCCGCACGATCGCCCGCTACGGCCGCGTCGATCTTTTATGTATCGACGAACTCGGCTACATGGAACTCGACCGCCGGGGCGCGGAGTTGCTGTTCCAAGTACTCACTGAACGCGAGGAAAAGGCGTCAGTAGCCATCGCATCCAACGAGAGTTTCTCCGGCTGGACCAAAACCTTCACCGACCCCCGACTCTGCGCCGCGATCGTCGACCGACTCACCTTCCACGGCACCATCATCGAAACCGGCACCACCTCATACCGGCTCAGCCATACCCGCGGTAGCAGCTCGCGATCACAGCCTACGAAGACGCCTGAGCCACCACCTCCTCGCCGAGGTGGTCCCGAATCAAGCCGTCACAGTGGTCCTGAGTCAGGTTGACATAGAGAGAGGCCGACCAGTCGTGTGAACCACACGCGTCACAGAGGTCCACACAAACCGCGTGTCGTTATCAGTTACAGCTTGTTCCGACTGGCAGAGTTCTGCTCATGGCTCAACCGCATAAAGGTGACCGCGCACAGATCATGACGCGCCCTCCTCGGATGGTCTACGACATCGTCAAACAGAGGGCGGCCGAGCTCGGCATCCCGATGGGCCAGTACGTCGCCGACCTGCTAGCCGAGCACGTCGGCCACCCCGAACTGGTTCTCGCACTTCACAAGTCGAGGGAGGAATTGCCGCTGGCGATGTGACCGATATGCGCCTACGGCTGCTGGTTCGACCAGCCGTAGGCCAATACGTGACATCTGAATAGCTGGTGTGCGGAACCCCCGCTGAATGACGAAGGCCCCGACTGGGCGGGGCCACGTCTGAAGGTTCAAACCGAGCTACCAACTCGGTTCCGGGTCTCCGTACCCATTTCCCCGAAGGGACTGTCTTGGCGGACAGCTCTCACGGTAGCGCACGTCTGTCTGACGTTCCAGAAATGGCGCGCAATCAGTGCGCAAATCGTGACTTCTTCAACACCCGATCACCTCGGGTCAGCAGTACACGGCCGCCGCCGCTGGGCGCCGCTATCGCACCCACACCGCATGTCCTGCGCGCGCTCGCGAACGAACGCCGCCGCGGCTGGGTGGAGCGTGCTGGTGCGTGTGCGCCGCGGGCGCCGGTGTGGACCAGCCGCAGCAGTTGGCTTGACGGGCTCCAGCGGTGGGCGCAGTCGCCGGCCTTGGGCCAGTTGTGTGCTGAGCAGCGGGTGTCGATCACCGCGGCCACGCTGGTGTCGATCGCGGCGGTGATGGCCGAGCACGCCGATCACGCCACCGGCCGCCACGTCGCCGTCACCCGCGCCACGATCGCCTCCCGGGTCGGCTGTGACGTACGCACCGTGACCGCCGCCTGGCGGGTCCTGCGGGCCTCCCAATGGGCGGTGGAGGCCCAACGCGGCCACGGCTCACCCGGTACACCGAGCGTCGGGCGCCGACCCTCGGTGTACCACTTGGTGCCCCGCCGCGACCCCCGCCGGGCACGGCGGCGTCCTGTGCATGAACCTGTGCACGATTTCCACCTACCGCCGTCAGGCGGTGTTAGTTCTTTATCTCCCGTAGAGAGGTACTCACCAAGCGGGCGCGCAAGCGCGCCCGCTCCCCGAAGTTCGGGAAAGGGATTCAAAACCCGTGCAGTGCGCCCGTCCCGGCGGTCCACACCGCGGCCACTGGCCACCCAACGTCTAGCTGCCGCTCTCGTCGCCGGCACCCACGGCCTGGACCGCGCCCACATCGGCACCATCTGCGATGCGATCACCACCGCCGGCATCGATCCCACGGTGTGGACCGCCCGCGCCATCACCGACGCCCTCAACGCCGACATGCGCGCTCACGGTGCGACCTGGCCCGACCACATCGCCAACCCCGGCGCGTTCCTGTCCAGCCGATTACGGCGGCTGAACTGGTCACCTCCCGAACAGTCACCAACAAAGGCCGGCGGCTGCGCCGCCGCCAGCATCGACTCCACGCCGCCACCCGTGCCGCTCACCGACGCCTCGCGAGCCCGGATCGTCGCCGCCCAACACGAAATCCGCCGAGTGCTGCGCGAGCGCGCCCACCACCGCGCCACCACGCACTCTCACGAGTACGCCACCGCCTCCGCCAGACGCGACAACCACACCACAGCCCGACACACCACGCCGCTCCCACGGGCTGTCCGCCACGAGACCCAACAGCAGTAGTTAGCGCACCTAGACACGTCGGTCCGCAGTCGACAACGCACCATTAGTTAGCTTGGCTATCCGTGCGCGTGTCGCCACCAGTTATGCCCGCAGGCGGCAGCCCGCCGCTTCTTCACATTCCGGGTGGTCGACTCTTCCCCTCCTCATCCCACTTTTGCGCCTCCAATCCCCGTCTCCCTTGCTCTTACAGCAGCTTCGCTGCTGTCTCTAGCAGCCTTCGGCTGCTTTCCTCCAACCCTCGTCTACCCTGGCACATTTGCACAAATGTGTGCGAGGATGGTGGTGCCGCCCGTCAAGCCCACTCCCAGCCGCTTGGCGAGCGGCCCATTCGTCGGGTTGGAGGGTGGTGGCGGGGTGTTGACGGTGGCGAAGTTGTCGCGGTGGTCAATTGCCTATTACAACGACACCGCGCACGCGGTGGGGATGGCCGCCCGGGATGCCCAGCGGGCTAATGGCGGGTTGGGGAGTACTACGCCGAGGGTGATACTCGGACCCCGGTGTGGGTGTGCGCCGGCGATGCGCACCGGGCGGCGGAACTGGTGGGGTTAGACGATGCGCAGCGCGCGGGTGGTGAGGCCGATACCGGGGTGGTGAGGCGGTGGCTGGATGAGGGGGTGGCCCCGTCGGGGGGGTGTGGCCGGGCCCTTGGGAAGGGGTCGGTGCATGGGTTTGATTTGACGTTTTGCGCGCCGAAGAGTGTGTCGTTATTGCGGGCGTTGCACCCCAATGACGTGACGCAAAAAGCGGTGGTGAACGCCCACACCGCCGCCCTGGCCGAGGCGATGGAGTATCTGGCCGAGCATGCCGGTTACACCCGGGTGCACAACCCGGTCACCGGCAATAAGGACTTGGTGCGGCTGCCCGGAATTGTGGCGGTGGCGTATCAGCATGAGACGTCGCGGGCGGGGGATCCGCATCTGCATACCCATGTGATCGTGCCCAACCGGCAGGCCCGCGCCGACGGGAAACTGGTGTCACTAGACGGCACATCGTTGTTTCATGAGGCACGGGCGGCGGGGGTGATTTATCAGGCCACCCTGCGCCGGGAGTTACACCGCGCAATCGGGGTGGAATGGTCCCCGATCGACCCCGCCACCGGGATGGCCGAGGTCGCCGCGATCGACCCGGCCAGTATCACCGCCTGGTCGCAGCGGGCCTCGGCGCTGCGGGCATGGGCAGCGAAGAATCTGGTCGTGGTCGACCCCGCGACCGGGCCGACCCCGGCGCAGTTGGCGGCCGCGCAGAAAGCGACCCGGCCGGGCAAACCCGAGCAGTTGGCGTGGGCGGAATTACGGCGGTTGTGGCGCGAGGATCCGCGGGGCTGGACGATCAACCGTGAGGCGCATCAGGCGGCGCGCCAAGCCCGCCAGGCCGCGGCGGGACGGGGGGTGTGGCAGCGCAACCGGCTGGTCGAGGCGGCCGAACAGCGCGGTCAGGCGGTGTTGACGCGCGCTGATCTGGTGGAGCTGATCGGCGCGCACCTCCCGGTCGATATCGACGGTGATCCGCGGTCGCCGCGACAGGTGATCGAGGCCTCGGTCGAGCGGCTCGGGATGCGGATTTCTGGGCCGCGGGCGGCCCATCAGCGGGAGGGGTCGCAGCGTTTCACCCTGGATAAGATCCTGGCCAACGAGGCCCGGTTGCTTGAGCTGGTCGACGCCCGCGATGAGCGCGCGCAGCTCTACGGGTTGCGGGATCTGGATGTGGCTGGGCTGTCGGCGGATCAGGCCCGGGCGGTAGAGAACATCGCCTGGTTACCGTGGCTTGTCTGCCCGCTCTCGGCGCCGGCGGGGGCCGGGAAAACCACCTCGATGCGGGCGCTGCGGATCGGCGCGCGCCACAGCGGTAAACGGGTGCTGGTGATCGCGCCGACCGGCAAAGCCGTCGACGTCGCGGTCCGCGAAGGCGCCGGGGATACCGGGATGACGGTGGCTGCCGCGTTAAAGGCGTTACGTGACGAAACCCCGGTCCTTAATGAGCGCACGGTGGTGATCGTTGATGAGGCCGCGATGGTCGGCACCGCCGAGCTACGGGCGCTGCTGACCGCGACGACTGCGGCTGGGGCTAAGACGGTGTTGGTCGGTGATGCCCACCAACTGTCTCCGGTGAAAGCGTGTGGGGGGATGTTCGCCCAACTGTGTGCGGATCTGCCCTGGACCCAGACGTTGTCGCAGGTGTGGCGGATGTCCGATCCCGGTGAGCGTGCCGCGTCTCTGGCATTACGTGAGGGCGGGCCCGCCCCGGTGCGGCGCGCAGTGAACTGGTACGCGACCCAGGGTCGGTTGCGGTGTGGGGACCCGATCGCCATGGCCACCGATGCCCTTGAGGCCTACCGCGCCGACATCGCCGCCGGCAAAGATGCGCTGCTGGTGTGTGACACCACCGAGATCGCCGACGCCCTCAACCAGCGCCTCCACGACGACACTCTCAACGCCCGCGACCCGCACGCCCCGCCCGCCCCGACGATCACCGCGGCGCGTGGGCACCAGCTCGCGGTGGGGGATCTGATCCTGACCCGGCGCAACACCCCCGACATCACCGTGCTGGCGGCCGCTGACAACACCCGACGCGTGGATGCCCCGGTACGCAACGGGCAACGCTGGCAGGTCCTGGCCGTGGACCCCGCCGGTGACCGCATCGCCGCCCGGCGCCTCACTGATGGGGCGCGGGCCGCGTTCTCCGGGGACTACCTGCACCAGCAGGTGACCCTTGGGTATGCGGTCACCGTGCATTCGGCCCAAGGGGTCACCGCCGACACCACCCACGCCGTATTGGGGGATCGCACCAGCCGGGCGTTGTTGTACGTGGCGATGACCCGCGGCCGGCACACCAACACCGCCTACCTCTATGAACGCCAAGCCACCGAGACCGCCCATGAACACCGCGACCAGCCCGGGATGCATGTGCTGCGCCGCGGCACCACCAGCGACGCGGTCCAGCTGGTGCGCGCGGTGATCGCCCATCGGGGTGAAGCAGCCCATTCCGCTCATCACGTCGCCGCCGCCACTGACCCCCGCCAGCTGCCCGACATCGTGCGCGGCCTCCTGGTGCGGCGCACCCGCGACCTGCACGCCCGCCAGCGCGCCTACCGCGCCTGGCGCGACCAACAACTCGAGGTCATCCTCGAACAACGCCGCTGGGTTGAACAGCACCTACACCGCACCCGCGAGCACAAACGCGACCGAAGCTACGGGCTGGAGCTGTAGAGGACAGATGGGAATGTGAGCGATTCCGTAAGTGAACACCCTGTGAGCTGGGTTGATCGAGATGGTGGCCGTTGGCAGGTTGGTGCTGCCGGTGATGTCGCGTGGATCGCCGAGGCGACGACATACGGCGTGACGATCACCTCGGCGATCCCGTCGGTGTTCGACGGCTACGCCACCGTCGTGGCTACTGATACGCCGGAGGAACGGCAGCGCCACGATGACACGGTGCTCACCGTGCTGGGGCAGTACTCGCCCGATCACCGCTGGTGGCTGGGCTATCTGGAGACCGGTGGCGCGGACATCGTGTTTCCCGACGTCCCGAAAGTCACGCTGTATGCGGGGTGGTCCTACGTGATGGTGCAGGCCGGCGCCGAGCAGGCCGCCCGCTGGCGCGCCGCCCACGATTACTCGCGGCCCAGCCGACTTCCCGACCTGATCTTTCCCACGGATCGCTCCTGGCTGCTCTCCACTCTGTGGGACGACGACTGGACCTGCCTAGGCGGACCGGAGGCGCTCATCGACGCGTTCCTTCACCACCCCGGCCTAGAAGGGCATGTACGGCGGGTCTCCCTTGACCAGGACGCCACCCCACCCGGACACCAGGCAATCTGAGCGCATCTGTTGATTCCGGGGGTGTGGTGGGCGGGCCAACACCGGGTGTCTGGTCACCGGTGTTCGCTAGGCTCGGCTTGGTTGGCGTTGCTCGAATCGAGGGAAGATGGCGATGGCTGAACAGCGGCATCACAGGGATTTTCGGCTTGATTCTGACCGGGTGCGCGGGTTCGCCAAGGTCGTCTATGACGTCTCGGACACGTTAGCTGCACTCCGGATTCGCGATGTGTTGTTGTCCGGCGCGAGCGCGTGTGACGGTACTGTCCTCAACACTGGCCTTATTGCTCATGCCGGTACACAGAACGACGAGATGCGTTTGCTCACAGGTGATTTGGATGGTTTCGGGGATGCGGTGCTGGGGGCGATTGATGCCTTTGAGCGCCAGGATGCCGGCGACGCCCCACGACCGTCTGCGCACTAAGCAGCGATCAGCGCGCTGATGGCTCCCAGTGTCAGCCAGGTCCGGGAATGGACGCTAGGGGATTTGACGGCGACGGCGGTTCGACTGCGCTTGGGGGCTACCGACATCAGCCAAAGTGCGTTACGGATCATCGACGGTTTGGGCGGGATCGGCAGCGACTGGGCGGGGGAAGCGCGCGATGCTGCGACGGTGCGCGCGAAGGATCACGCCTCTTCGATGCAGGAAAAAGCTCGTCGTTGGACTACTGCCTCCGGTGTGTTGGACACCGCCGCTCAGCAGTTGGGCCTGTTGCGTGAGGCGATTCTGGAAATCGTTGACAATGCCGAAAATCAACGATTGTTCGCCATCAGCGACTATGGCGTGGTCACCATCCGCACCGATGTCGAGGCCTATGACGACAACATTCAGACGCGACGGGCCACCTTGGAAGACACGTTGCGAATGCTGCTGCTCAGCGCTGAGGCTGCGGCACAGATGTATGACTGGCAGGTCACCAACGCCTTGATGGGGGTCAGCGATGCTGAGCGGCCTTTCACCCCGCACTTACCGCCGCCGCGGGAGTTACCGACGACTGGCCCGGGTTCTGCGCGAGAGCGGGCAGACCGCGATGGTTCGGGCGACGAGCAGTGGCGGACGTGGAAACCCGACCTGACCGATCAGGTCAAAATGCAAGCGGTGCGCGCTTTTTGGGAAGAGGGCGGTTCTTTCGGTTCGAACAAAGGAATGGAAAATTTCAACCGCCTACTGCGGCACTTCTTCGACAACACCGGGACCCAAGCGAGCGTGTCGGTCGATGCCATGTTGCGGGATTTACCGGGTTTTCAGGCGGCCACCAATTCCTTGTCCGGCCAGGCGGTCGAGCGTGCCCGCGCGGTCATGCCCGCCGGCTACACCGGACCGGTTGCGTTCCAAAGCGGTTACACCGGCTCCTACACCCCGGACTGGGAAACCCACCCCGACTGGTTTTTCACCCTCGGCACGTTTACCTATCAGACCAGCGGCGTCGCGATGCCCTCAGATCAGGGCGCCTACACCATCGCCGCGCAAACGACGGTCTATGACTACTACAACTTCGATGCCCGCGGGAAGCTGGGCATGCTCAATGACCTCAATCGCGCGGGATGGGCACGAACCTTCGATACAACCGGCACCTCCTCACCGCAATGGAGCCACTCCCGGTGACGGCCGCCCACCGAACCGTCCACGTCCGCGTGCTGCGGGCGTTACTTGCTCTCGCACTGGGTTTCGTCATCGGTACGGGCTCAGGCTGTAGCGAAAAAGACCTGCACATCCACAACGATGACTGGGCTAACCCCGAACTCGCACTCAAAGTCGCCGTGCCCGCCTCGGCCACCGATGTCACCAAAGGTCTCGGCAGCGGCACCGACAGCTACGCCTACACCATCGACTTCCTGATGTCCAACGATCAGTGGCGGAACTACCTTCAGCGCTACTACCCGAACGGGATTCAGCAGTCCCCACTGGTATATACCCCCGGCACGGTCCCCGCGGAATGCGTACAAGCGTTTCGAGACGGCGTGAAACTGCACGCGTGGGTTGCCGGCGACGACATTCCATACTTCGATTCCGGCACCCCAGCACGGCGCCATGTCTCAGCAATCCCCGACTGCAAACCAGGACAGGTCCTCGTGCAATGGAGACTTGAGCACCCCGGCACCACCACTCCGCGCTCGCCTGGGTGAGCTACACCCAAAGGCACCCAAAGCGCCAAACTGTTTGTCGCCCACTGGGGGCCGGATAGGGGTCGGCTTAGTAACGGAACGAATATGGTTGTTTTGTGATCTCGCTATGGCTACGCGGGGATGCGTAGCGGCCGGTGGCCTTCGCGGCGCTGCTCGGCGTCGATGTCGAAGGAGTAGGTGCCATAGAAGTTGATGTGATCGTGCTGGGCAGGGGTCAAGTGTGCCGCAGTCTCGTCGCTGACCTCCATGCCGTTTGACCGCAGGTTGTCGATCGTGTCGGCGAGGTAGGTGGTGGTCCATAGGACGCAGGCGTTGGTGACCAAGGTGAGGCACAGTGCCTGATCGATTTGGTCATCGAGATGACGTCGGCGGACGTGGCCTTGATGGGCGAAGAACAGGTCGCGCCGTAGCGCATGCAGGCTCTCGCCCTTGTTGAGCTGACGGCGTACGCGGCGACGGAGTTCTTCGTCCGCGACGTAACGGCATACGTAGAGCGTGCGGATCAGGCGCCCGTACTCGTGCAGTGCCTTGGCGAGCGTGCTCTGCCGGCTGCTGGCGTGCAGCTTGGCAATGAGCAGACTCGCGGTGGTGTGCCCGAACTTCATTGAGGCGACCAGGCGCAGCAGATCATCCCAGTGGTCGGCGATCAGCTGGGTTTGGATCGGCTGGCCGAGCAACCGCCCGGCGTGCGGGTATTGAGCGCGCCAAGCTGAGGCGGTTCCGAGGCGGTAGAGCTGTAGGCGGCCGATGTCGCGGATGCGCGGAGAGAACTGCAACCCGGCCAGGTGGAAGATCGCGAATGTCGCAAGGGTTTGTCCGGCGGTGTCGACGGTGTGTTCGGCGAGCGGCAAATCCGTTGGGTTGCCGAAGATTTCGTCCAGCACTGCGACCGCCTCGCGCCAGGTGGTCGGTATTACCTTGGTGCCGTAGGTCGAATGTTGATCGGAGACATGGGTATACGTGGTGGTGCCTTCGTCAACGAAATACCGTGACAGCGCGCGGGCAGTGAGGCTGTGTCCCCGTTGTGGGAACCGCTGCCCGTCCGACGACGAGAGCGTCCCGCCGCCCCACAGCGCGGCCAGCGGGTGCGCGTGGTGTGCGTTGACCAGGCGCGTGTTCGCCGCCCGCAACGTGTCTTGGCGCAGGTACCACTGCGACGTCCAGGCCAGGGCGTCTTCGGAGATGCCCGAAGCGTCGGCCATCCCGGCGTAGCCGAGGTTGCAAGCGTAGGCGATCAGCGATGCGTACAGGTTGCGGGTGAGGTCGGGGTTGCGTGGTTGAGCGCCGCCGGCGTGGGTGAACTCTTCGCTGAACCCGGTCAACTCATCGACCTCAATCAGCAGCGCCGGTAATTGCACGCGCGGCAGCCGGGCCGACGTGGCGTCGGCGAGCGTATCCGCTTCGGCCGGAAGCTGTTCGGCAGGTAGCGGCGACACGATCAGCTCACCGTCATCACCGAGACGTGCGAGTCTCTCGGCGCCTTGGTCCGTCAAGACTGTCTCCAATACCGCGACTGCCGCGTGCAGTTCATGCTCGAGGCGCTCGAGTTGCCGGGACGCGCCGGGCTCGGTGCGGGTGACGGTGCAGAAGTCGTCACGGTGCCCGGTCCACCGATCCGGCGGTAGCAGCAGGGTGGACGGGTCGGTGTAGCGGCGTGAACCGGGCACCCATAGGTCGCCGGAGCGCAGCCCGGCCTGCACCCCGTAGAGGACGCTCAGTTCCCAGTAGTGGCGGTAGGCGGCGCCGCGGCCTTGACCACGCGCGGCGTCGAGATAGCCACGCCAGCGCGCCGGCACAAACACCGTCGCCGCGGCGGTGGTTGCCTCGTCCGGGACCGCGGTGCGGGCGGCGGTGTTGAGCTCGCGCAGCACCTCGACGGCAGTGAGCAGGGCCGTGACCGACGGGCTGCCGGTGTTGCCGGTCAGAGGAAGCGCGGCGATCACCACAGGGGTGAACGTGCGCAGGTACTTGTAGCGGGCGGCCAGCAGGTCAAAGTGACCATGGTCGCGCTGCCCGCGATCTTCAGGTGGGCGGCGGGCGGCGATCAGGCGTTGCATGCCGATCCGCTGGCGGACAGCCCGCCCGGCCTGCTCGTCGGGGACGGTCGGGTCGGCGAGCACATCGAGGATCTCGTCGAGCAGCTGGCCCCGGTCCACCTCGGCTTTGGCGCGGTCGACGAGCCGCCGTGAAAGTTCATGCCGGGCTCGGGAATCCGCGCCGGCCAGCGCTTGGTCGAGCAGCTGCACCAGCTCGTCGAGCACCTCGACGTAGGTTTCGGCCAGTGTTGCCAACAGGACCGGGTGACGCCGGTCGACCGCGGCGCGCTGCAACGCCTGATTGGTTGAGCGGCGGCCGATCTCGGCGAGCATGCGTCGCCGCCCAACCGGGAGCCGGGACAAGTCGAGGCGATCGGCGCCGTGGCGTCGCAGGAATTCCAGCTTGTCCAGCTCGGCCTTGAGCAACTCGGGCGTTGCAACGGTGGCCCCGCGGCGCAGCCAAGCCAGGCGAGTCAAGCCGAGGTCGGGGTCGACATCGAGCAGGCCGTCCAGCTGCATCGGCCGCGGTGGTTGTAGCAGCGGCCCAAGCCGGTGGTAGGTCTCGGCGCGAGCCGCGTCGCGGGCCGCGGCCACCCGACGAGTCAGGCTGTCGACTGGTGGGCGGACAATCCGTTCGGCGCGCAGCCAGTCACAAGCCAGCTGCAATAGGACGCCGGGAGCATGGGTCTGCTGCACGAATAGGTGACATCTGAGTTGGCTTGCCCAGCATGGGCGGGCTGGAAGGATGTCCCCATGGCAAGGCCCTACCCCCGCGAGTTCCGCGACGACGTCGTCCGGGTCGCTCGCAACCGCGATGACGGTGTAACGATCGAGCAGATCGCCACCGATTTCGGAGTGCACCCGATGACGCTGCAGAAATGGCTCCGTCAGGCCGACATCGACGAAGGCACCAAGCCCGGCAAGAGCGCCAGCGAGTCCGGTGAGCTGCGCGAAGCCCGACGGCGGATCAAACTGCTAGAGCAAGAGAACGAGGTGCTGCGCCGGGCCGCAGCGTATTTATCGCAGGCCAATCTGCCGGGAAAAGGGTCTACCCGCTCGTGAAAGAGCTCGCCGCCGACGGGATCCCCGTCGCGGTGACGTGCCGGGTACTCAAGCTCTCCCGCCAACCGTATTACCGCTGGCTGGCCGACCCCATCACCGAGGCCGAACTCATCGAGGCCTACCGCGCCAATGCGCTGTTCGACGCGCACGCAGACGATCCGGAGTTCGGCTACCGCTACCTCGTGGAGGAGGCGCGCGATGCCGGCGAGCCGATGGCCGAGCGCACCGCATGGCGGATCTGCTCGCAGAATCGACTGTGGAGCGTGTTTGGTAAGAAACGCGGCAAGAACGGCAAAGTCGGGCCGCCGGTGCACGACGATCTTGTCGAGCGTGACTTCACCGCTGAAGGGCCAAATCAGTTGTGGCTCAGTGACATCACTGAGCACCGCACCGGTGAGGGCAAGCTCTACCTCTGTGCGATTAAGGACGTGTTCTCCAACCGGATCGTCGGCTACAGCATCGACTCCCGAATGAAGTCACAACTGGCCATCCGGGCACTACACAGCGCGGTAGCCCGACGCGGAGATGTCGCGGGGTGCATTCTGCACTCGGATCGCGGATCTCAGTTCCGGTCAAGGAAATTCGTACACGCCTTGAATCAACACGAGATGGTCGGCTCTATGGGCCGTGTCGGAGCCGCCGGCGACAACGCCGCCATCGAGAGCTTCTTTAGCCTGCTGCAGAAGAACGTGCTCGACCGCCGCCGCTGGGACACCCGAGAACAACTCCGCATCGCGATCGTCACCTGGATCGAGCGCACCTACCACCGGCGCCGCCGCCAGTCCGGCCTCGGGCGGTTGACCCCGATCGAATTCGAAGCAATCATGACCACACCGGCCAGTCAGGCCGCGTGACCGAAACTGTCACCTGATCGTGCAGCAGACCCCATCGTGTTCGAGCGCCCGCGCTAGCAGGAACTCGTCGAGCAGCTTGCGTTCGCCGGCGGCGCACAACCGCCAACCCAGCCGAGCCAGCACCTGTGCGCGGTGTTCCCGGCGGGTTCGTCCCTGCCAGCCGCCGTACCCCGCCAGCAATGCCGACGAGATATCCGGCGCAACACCTAAAGCCTGCCTGAGCCGATCCAGTGCGAGCGACGGGCAACCGGCCAGGTCGTCGGGAATCCAGCCCAGCCACGGCAGCGTCGACAGTTGAACGGCGACACCGAGACGGTTCTGCTGGCGGTTGAAGCCCGCCAGCCACGAGAGATCGTCGGCTGACAGGGTGAAGTAGGTGACCGCATCCTCGACTGCGAGCTCGTCCGGCCAACTGCTCAGCCGGGCAAGCTCGGGATCAGACAGGTAGCGGACCGGCATCTGACCTCCGAACGGCCCGCGGTTCAGGCCGTCATCGCAAGGACGCTAGCCACGGTCAGTGGAGGCCGCAAGGGCCGCGGCGCACCGCCCGTATGGGGATCCCTCTACGGTCACGCCATAGGCAGCGTGCAGGGGATGCCGAGCACGACACAACGAGGGCCCGCCTGGTGCGCAGGTGGTGCATCCCAGGCGCGCTTGCGCTCGCGCCTAGTGCGCCGTTTGCTCAACTTCAAACCGTGCGACATTTGCTGCGGGCAGGGTTGTGGTTCCCACGCTGGATATTGAGCAGTAATCAGTAATCCGACTCATGGAGCCCCCGGTGGCTTTACGATGGAGTTTCGGGTCAACTCGCGCGTAGTCATATCCTCGGCAGCGGCCGCTTTTGGCGGGGGTTCTGGTGGCATTGGCGGTCGAACCAGGTCGCCTGAAAGTTCGGTGGTCCAATGGACACTCATCGGCAACCGTCTGGTTTACCCACAGCTCGGGATGATTCTGATGTCAGTGAGTGGGTGCTGTGGTTTGGTGCCCGGGGGCATACCAAGCGGGTGCAAATTGATGCCGTATGGAGCACGGTGGCGGTGGTGACAATCTGTGGTGAGATCGACGCCGCCAACGCCGAGGCGGTGGGGCGGTATTTGCGCAGCGTAGTATGTGTGACGCGTCCTATGATAGTCGATTTGACCGCGGTGACGTTTCTGGGGGCGCGCGGCATGCATCAACTGATGGCATTGGATTCGGCCTGCGGCGGGGTCGGCGCGCAATGGGCTTTGGCGGCTAATGTGGTGCTGCGCCGTTTGCTGGTGCGGGTCGGTGCTGGTGATCACTTTCTTCCGGTGAGCGGATCGATCGGTGCGGCGCTGGAAGTGTTGCTGTTGCGCGCGCCGCGCAGTTCATGATGTGCTGCAAACGGCCTGATGTCGAGGAACAGATGTCGGTTACGGCATTGTCTGACGCAGAGTGGCTGGCTGTAGGTAGCTCGGAGCCGCTTATCTCTTGTTATCGCGCTGCGGTTTTGGGCGAGCAGTCTTCCGCCGGCGGATGCCGCATATCAGGTGGGTTTCCACGGGTGGGCTGGCGCTGGCCAGAGACGGAATGGAAGACCCAATCCGCTCGGGGGGAAGTGGGTGCCGCCGCGCTGGTTGGTGGTGTCTGGCTGTTGTGCCCGGATCAGCTGAGCCACGCTGATCTGCCTGTTATATAGGCACTGTCAGCAGGCGGCGGGCGGTGGGCTGGAGTCGTGCCGCGAAGCAGGTCCGCCACGGCGCCTCGTCTCTAGGGGGCGAATGCGCGCGTTGCTAGAGGACGTTTTGATCCTCCGCGCGAGCGGGTAGGTGACGGGGGTGAGGCCGATCCGCGCGGGTACCCCTGCGATGAGCGCGGCTTCCAGGGCTGGCGGTCAACCGGCACTTGCTGCCGAACGGCTCGGGTTGATACCGGAAAGAGAACGGAGCAGTATGCATGCGCGCGGAAGAAGAAGGCGAGACGCACCACGACGAGGCCCACGGGCGAAAACAGTCGAGCAAGGCCGTGGTGAGCGGATCTCGCCAGTTGCTGACCAGCGCGGTGATGCGGTGAGGGGACGTCGGAGCACGGGTAAGTTGACGCCACTACCGCGGTCGCGGATTGCGCGGCTCGCCTGGTCGTGGGTTCGACATCCGGTACGAAGCCGCGAGTACCCCGCCGATCGTGAGCGTCTGATCACCGCGCAAGAGTTTCCTGCTTTGACGTCTAACGAGTGCTTCGTGAGGTCGGTGTGTGCAGGTGGGGACACCAAAACGTAGGCAGCGCAGTGGTTGTCGGCGGCTATCGCTGAAGTCGGGAATGCCTTAGCGGCCGAAAGCCGCGGTGCCGGCGTGTTCCCACTGAATTGAGTCGCCTGGTCTCAATCACGGGGAACACGCCACCGCGCCGCCATCATTCGCATTACTGGCGGCAATTTCCGGCCCACCGCCCGACTGATGGCTCAGATTCATCGCGTCATGGAAATCAACTAACTCATTACCGTCACAAGCGAAGTCGTCGACGCCGCCCGCGAATCCCTCGTCATCGCCCTCTCTGTCAACCTGGGTTGAGGCACCCGCTCCCTGACAATTTGTGACCCGAGGGTGGGGATGGAGAGATTCCACGAAATGACTAGTAAGGTGACGACGTTGGCCTGTGCGGCCGGGATGAAAGATCCTGGTCGGGTGGCTGACGATGCAACGCAACGTCCGGATCCCGAGGTGCCCGAACCGTTTCACGCTGTGGTGTACCGCATGCAGTCGCCACAACCAGCCCGCTCTGTGACTGACCATATGCACCAGCGTGATGCCCCTGCGACTCCGGCGGGGCAATTGGTGGTCGGCGAGAATCGGCGCACATCACGCTCGCTGGCGTTGCGGGCGAGCCGGACCAACCGGATCATCGACAGCACTGCGCCAGATTAGAGTGTGCGCAAGCGGTTTCTCGCTCAGTGCGGGTGCCCCCGCAGCGACAAGCGGCGATGTGCCCCTGGACGAGAGTGGAAAATAGGTGCCGACGCAAACCACCACGCCGGTCTCCCTCGGCGACCGGGTCATTCGTACACGTGTCCTTGGTCGGGGGCCCACGGTGGTCCTTGAAGCCGGCGGGGCAGGTGAAGCAACGACGGACGCGTTCGGTGGTTTGTTGGAACAGTGGATTGCCTCCTTTGCCACCGTCTTGACCTACGACCGCGCTGGTAGTGGCGGCTCGGAAGGTCCGCCCCGCCGCAGCGTTGCTGAAATGGCTGATGATCTCCATGGTGTAATCCAGCAATTGCATTGCGCCACACCGGCGGTCGTGGTGGGATGGTCGTCGGGCGGTTTGGTTGCTCAGATGTTCTCCTTACGTCATCCAGACGAAGTGGCCGGGTTGGTTTTGCTCGATCCCTCTGCGCCGGTCACTGAATCACGACTGCTCGAGTTGCTGGGGATGGCCATGGGGGCTGGAGGGCTTTTCATCATGGGGACTGCCCAGCTGCTGAGGCTTCACCGCACAAGCATGGGCCGACATATGGTGCGACGTATGGCTCCCAACGATGTCACGAAGTCGAATTTGCGCTGGCTTTACCGCTATCTCGACAATCATCCTTGGGCGGGATTGCAGACGGCACGGCTTGTGCCGCGTCATGCTGGTTATCTGCGGGAAATGAAGCGAGCACTCGAACGTGTGCCGCTGCCAGACGTGCCGACGCGGATAATTATGCCGCGGTCGCCGACCCGTCGGCGCGCTGCGTATGCGAAAATGGACGCCGCCAATCGTGCTCTGGTCAAACGGTTTCCGCGAGGCGAACTAATATTCGCCGACGGCACAAGCCACTCGTGGCTGCCAGTCGAACGCCCCGATGTCATTGTTAAGGCGATCCGTGACGTGCTGCGAGCCGGTTCACATTAGGGTCTGCCCGCGGGAAGCCGCGTCCCGCTTCTGCTGGCCAGGTTGTCGGGTTGCGGCAGCCGTGGATGCGGGGACAATCAGACTTCATCGGTAGCAGCTGGTCACAGCGATGAGCGACAACATGTTCCGCACCGTCGAAGTTTGGGTGAGAAGCCGAGCTCAGGTCGACGAGAATCTGCACATGAACTGCCTCATGCTTGGCGAAGTGCGCGATGTCGAGCGGCTGACCAACGCCAACTGGGGGCGGCTCGTCTTGGTGCGTCGTGTCGCCACCCACTCCGTCCAAATCGTTGCAAGATACCAGGGTGCGGGCTGAAACCGTTCCCGCCCGATGTGATGGCGCCCTGGTTGGGGATGACGATCATCGGAACGTGGTTGCCCTCGTTGCCGATGCCCAGTCCGAGATTGTTGAAGTTCTCGTCCCAGGTGATGATGATCGCGTCGCGCTGACCCGCCGTGTTCCATGCCGTGGAGTTCTGGATCAGGGAGACCTGCTGCTGCTGCAGGAACGAATCGCCTGCGGCGACGTTGTACTGGTGCGTCGTGAGCTGGCTGCCGACGAAGTTGAGGACACCCGGAAGCGAATCCACGGGCCCTTCCATGTCGTTGGCGTTGTTAGCTAGCTAGCCTAGTGTCCCGCGCCAGAAATAAGTTACATCTGTGGAATTCGACCACCATCCGCACCTGCGCCGACGAAGCACCCGAGGCGCCGGGGGTGATCGAGGCCGACACCGTGGCGCACTGCGGCCCGACGCTGATCGGCGAGTTCGCCCGGACCCAGCTGTGGTGGAATGGCTCGATCATCAGCCAGCCGAATCAATCTGGAGGACATCGATCAAGTCTTCGAGATACGCACTGGCATACAACTTTGACACCAACCCAGCCGGCGGCCGGCCCTCCTCAAACCGCAATGCCGCGCAGTTAGCGTCGGTGGCGTGTTGTCAACCATCGAGGATTTCGATGGTGATGGTGGTGGTGTGGTTGCTGCGGTCGATGGTGCCTTTGGCGCGGTGTTTGGAGATGGCGCGTTTGACCACTCGGGGACTTGAGCGCGATCGCCGCGCTGGTAGCGGCTGGTTGAGGACAGCGGCTCCGATGCGGCCGATCAGGTCGGTGGTTGTCTCGGTGATGGCCGCGGCGGCGTGAACGACTTGGTCGCGGGCGGCGTGCAGGGCGACGGTGAAGCTGAGCCTGTCGGGGCTAATCGTGGGGTTGGCCAGGCTGGTATCGGCGATGGCGATGCGCAAGGCCTGGTAGGTGATCAGCAGTGCGTAGACCTCTTGGGTGATGCCGGCGGGGTGGCTGCTCGCAGGACGCGGCCACCCAGAATGGTCGATTTCAGTTCCAGGTAGCTGGTTTCGATCTGCCAGCGTTGATGGGAAAGATTAACCAGTTCGTCTGCGGGGTAGTGCTTTTCGTTGAGCAGGGTAGTGACCAGACGGTAGTGGCCACAGCGGGTTGTGCCGCCGTCGAGGCGCACGGTGATCGCTGCGTCGATCACCCGCACGGTCACCGCTCCCATCCGAGCCAGCCACGTCCGGTCCGGCAGCGTCTTGACCGGGGCAGCACGCGGGCGTCCTTGCACCGGATCAGCAGTGCGGCGTGGGTCGAGGCGATCTGTTCGACCAGGGCGGTGACGGCGAAGTTGCGGTCGGCCAACAGCAGCATCCCGGGTCTCAGGCAGCGCAAAAGGTCTGGTGCATAGGTGGTTTCCCCGACACGGTAGGCGCCGAACACGGCATCGACGACGGTACGGGTGCCACACGCCACGATGGTCAACAACCGCAGCATCGGATACCCGGACTCGGCGGCGGGGCGGCCGGTTTGGCGCCCGAATGCTGCGGCGTTGGCGGCGCTGTTGGGCACGAACATCGAGGTGCCGTCGATCGCGCAGACCAACAGCCCATGCCAGCGTGCGGCCCCGACAGCCGGGCCCCGTACCAAGGTGAACAATTCGCGCAGCGGAGCGACCCCGACACGGCGCAAGGCTTGTGACAATGCCGAGGAACCCGGCGAGGCCACCGCGGTCGGGTCCAGACCGGCGACCAGCCGCGCCCAGACCTGCTGGTAACCGATCTCGGCGAACAATGCCCCGGCCAGGAGCAGGTAGACCACCACCCGCGCGGGCAGCACCCGAATTCGGCGTTGCACGCGGCCGGTGCTCTCCAGCGCCGCATCAACGAGATCGGCGGACACGATCCGGGTCAACTCGCCCAGATGGCCCGGCGCGAACGAACCCTCATGGGCCGAGCCAGCAGGACAGATGACAGACTGAACAGACAGCGGAACTCCCCGGTGAGATGGTGTCTTTGCACGGACAATCCATCGATACCGGGAGTTCCGCTGCCCTACCCGCACCCCACACGGCGTGTCACATTTGCATCACGAGTCACACGCCTAACTGCGCGGCATTGCCTCTAACCGCTGAGGAGCACTGTTGTTCGACAGTTTTTTCGTGACCTTGTCGCCCCTTGCCACCCACTCCGCTCGCCTGTACCCTCAGGGGGTATGGGGTACGGAACGGTGGAGGCGGACGTGATGTCCCAGCATGGCCGCCTGTCGTCGACGCTATCCCGATCCCGTTGGTACGCTGTAAGTACTGTGAGCGGATCGAACGCATGCCCGCGGCCGTGGTGGCAATTCACCGCGGCCTTGGCTGCTGCGGTGACCGCGGTCGCGGTGTGGATCCTCATTCTCGGACACGCCGAGGTGCGGCATGAGCCTGCTGCACCCCATCCCGCTCATGTTCTGGTGAGTTCGCTGGGTGGCGAATTCACAATCAGCAGCAATCACGCGCACATCGGAACTCCGTCAGTTGCCCATCACGAGGCGTTCATGACCGCCGTGCTGCCTAACGCCCCGGTCACTACCGTGGCGGCTCTGAGCGTGGTGGTAGCGGTGATCGGCGCGGTGGGGTTGTTCGGGCGGCATGTGATCTTGGGCGGTCGTGGTCCGCCGCGTAGCATCGGTGCTGTATTGACCGGTCAAGAGCTCTTGACGCGGTTGTGCTCTTCTCGTCGCTGACTGGGTAGCGCCAGGTCGTCTGTGCACTGTCACGACGGCCGGTGGCCGCTTCCCTTGTCACTGGCTGCGCCAGCGGCCTCTTGCTAGAAAGCGACGATCGCATGAACAACAACTCTGCTCGTTCCTCGAACTCTCTGGAATCCCGTCTGCCCTGCAGTTCCCGGTCGCTGACGTTGGTGGACCGGCCTCTCAGCCCCGCACAATGCCCGCCCGTGCCGGGAAGCCACCGTCAGCCGGCCGGGCTGGTGGGCAACACCCCGGTACTGCGGATCTCAGAACCGCTAACTGCCGCAGACCGCGGCTTCTGGGCCAAATTGGAAGGCTTCAATCCCGGCGGCAGCATGAAGGACCGGCCCGCAGTGCACATGGTTGAACGCGCCCGTGCCCGCGGTGAACTGCGTCCGGGAGCCCGCATCGTGGAATCCACCAGCGGATCCCTGGGCCTGGGGCTGGCGCTGGCCGGCATGGTGTACCGGCACCCGGTCACGGTGGTCACCGACCCAGGCATGGAGCCCATCGTGCAGAACATGCTGCGCGCCTACGGCGCCGAGGTCGACCTGGTCACCGAGCCCCACCCGGTCGGCGGATGGCAACAGGCCCGCAAGGACCGCATTGCGCAGCTGCTGGCCGCTGACCCCGACGCGTGGTGCCCCAACCAGTACAACAACCCCGAGAACGTGGACGCCTACCGTCCGCTGGCCCTGGAGCTGCTCGACCAGCTTGGTCGCATCGATGTGTTGGTGTGCTCGGTGGGCACCGGCGGGCACTCGGCGGGAGTGGCACGGGTGCTGCGCGAGGCGAACCCGGATCTGAAGGTGATCGGTGTGGACACCGTCGGCTCGACGATCTTCGGTCAACCCGCGGCCACCCGGTTGATGCGCGGTCTGGGATCGAGCATCTACCCTCGCAACGTCGACTATGCGGCGTTTGACGAGGTGCACTGGGTGGCACCCGCCGAGGCGGTCTGGGCCGCGCGCGCGCTGGCGGCCACCCACCACGCCAGCGGCGGCTGGAGCGTGGGTGCCGTCGGCCTGGTGGCCGGGTGGGCCGCGCGGACCATGCCCGCCGAGACCACCATCGCCGCGGTCTTTCCCGACGGACCGCAACGCTATTTCGACACCATCTACAACGACGACTACTGCCGCGAGCACGGCCTGCTCGACCACCTTCCCCCCGAAGGGCCAGCCGTCATCGACCACCCCGACGAGCTGGTCGTGCAGTCCTGGACCCGGTGCGCCACCGTCGTGGATCCCACCGGAGCGATGCAGTAATGCAATTGCTGACGCAATTCCGCAGCTTCGACCGGCCCAGCCGGATGCTGATGATCAACCAGTTCGGCATCAACCTCGGTTTCTACATGTTGATGCCGTACCTGGCTGCCTACCTCGCCGGCCCACTCGGGCTGGCGGGGTGGGCTGTTGGGCTGGTTTTGGGTGTCCGCAACTTCTCCCAACAGGGCATGTTCATTGTCGGCGGCACGCTGGCAGACCGGATCGGCTACAAACCGTTGATCGTGGCCGGCTGCCTGCTTCGAACGGGCGGCTTCGCGTTGCTGATCTTCGCTCACTCATTACCGGTCGTGTTGATCGCCTCCGCTGCCACCGGCTTCGCCGGAGCGTTGTTCAACCCCGCGGTGCGCGCGTACCTGGCCGCCGATTCACGTGAGCGCCGTGTGGAAGCATTCGCGGTGTTCAACATCTTCTATCAGGCTGGGATTCTGCTGGGCCCGCTGGTCGGAGTCATGCTGGTAGCCATCGACTTCCGCATCACCGCAGCAGGCGCGGCGGTGGTCTTTGCGGTACTGACGGTCGCGCAGTTGCTGGCGCTGCCGCAGCACAGCGCCGATCCGGCGCCGGAGAAAACATCGATACTCGATGACTGGCGAGTGGTCCTCGGGAACCGTTCCTTCCTGCTGTTCGCGGCGGCGATGATCGGCTCCTACGTGTTGTCCTTCCAGGTCTACCTCGCCCTGCCGCTGCAGGCGGCGCAGTTGACCAAGCGCTACCAAACGCTACTGGTGGCGGCGATCTTCGTTGTTTCAGGTCTGGTGGCGGTCGCCGGACAGCTGCGCATCACCCGTTGGTTCGCCGCGCGGTGGGGCCCGGGGCGCAGCCTGGCCATCGGGTTGGGTGTCCTGGCGGCCTCGTTCTTGCCGCTGATAGCCGTCCCCGACGGCTCTCGACTCGGGATCGTCGCGGCTGCCGCCGCGCTGCTGGCGACAGCCGCCATGCTGGCCGTCGGCTCGGCCGCGGTCTTCCCGTTCGAAATGGACACCGTCATGGCTCTGGCCGGAGGCCGGCTCGTGGCTACGCATTACGGCTTTTACAACACGATCGTCGGAGTGGGAATCCTCGCCGGCAACCTGGCTACCGGTTGGGCAATGGGCGCAGCGCGGCAGGCCGGAGCCGACGAATTGGTATGGGCCGGGCTGTTCATCATCGGTGTCTTCGCGGCTTTGGCTCTGCGCGTCCTTGACCGCCACCAGCACCTGCAGCCGCGCGCTACTCAACACTGCCCCACCGGATCAACCGGCGCTGGGCAATCCCCTGAAGTTCAGCGGGGACGATCCTGAGAGCACGACGCCTCGCCACACCGCGGGGTCAGTAGCCACGAATTAACCCGCGGCAGCGCCCGCGGCAACCGACTGACGAAGGATGGTAGTGCAGGCAGTGCGGAATCACATCTCACTCAATCGGCGCACGTTCGTCACCGCTTCAATCGCCGGCGCGGCCGGGCTTGCGCTCGGGTCATGCGGGCGAAGCGATCGTGCACCCAACCTGCAGCAGGCCATTGACGCCGCGGAAAAAGCCCGACCACACACGGGACGGACCGTCACCGCCACCCTTACCGCCCAACCGGCGTCCCTAGACCTCGGCGGTCCGGTCGCGAGAACACTGGCCTATGGCGACGCCTTGCCCGGCCCGCTGATCCGCGCCAACGTCGGCGACGAACTGGCCGTCACGGTCAGAAACCGGCTCGGCGACGCCACTTCGGTGCACTGGCACGGCATCGCGCTGCGTAACGACATGGACGGTGTCTTCCCTTCCACCCCCAATATCGGCGCCAACAGTGACTTCACCTACCGGTTCTCCTCACCGCACCCCGGCACCTACTGGGCCCACCCACACGTCGGAATGCAGACCGACTACGGGCTCTACCTGCCGGTGATCATCGACGACCCCGCGGACCCCGGCCGCTACGACGCCGAATGGATCGTGGTCCTCGACGACTGGACCGACGGCGTCGGGAAAAATCCTCAACAGATTTTCGATGAGCTCAAGGGCTCCCAGATGCCGGCCCACGGGCCCAGCCAGCAGCAGATGCCCGGAATGTCCGCCGTGGGTAGCAGTGCATTACTTGGTGGTGATTCCGGCGACATCGATTACCCCTTCTATCTGGTCAACGGACGGGTTGCGGCAGCGGCAACCACCTTTGACGCTAAGCCGGGCCAGCGCATTCGCATCCGCATCATCAACGCAGGCGCCGACACCGCCTTCCGCGTCGCTTTGGCAGGCCACGTCATGACGGTCACCCACACCGATGGTTTCCCGGTTGCGCCAACCGATACCGACGCTTTGCTGGTCGGCATGGCCGAACGCTATGACGTCGTCGTCACCGCCGGCGACGGGGTCTTCCCGCTGGTAGCAATGCCTGAAGGCAAACCGGCGACACCCGGGCGCGCACTGCTGAAGACCGCCGACGGCAGCCCACCCGACGTCAACTTCGCGCCTCCCGAACTCAACGGCAGAATCGGCACCGTCGACACGTTCACCGCCCCATCGTCCGCCAGCTTGGGGTCAGTGCAATCGGATGCGAACCTGGCCCTGGAACTCACCGGCTCCATGGCGAAGTACGACTGGGCGATCAACGGGAAGCCCTATCCGGACAGCACGCCGGTGACCGTCAAACAGGGCCAACGAGCCACCCTGGCCTTCACCAACTCGACGGCGATGTACCACCCCATGCACCTGCACGGCCACACCTTCCAGGTCATCAAACCCGACGGCCGACTAGGCGCCCGCAAAGACACCGTCATCGTGTTGCCCAACCAGAAACTCAACGCTGTGCTGATCGCCGATAACCCAGGCACCTGGATGATCCACTGCCACCACGGCTACCACCTAGAAGCCGGCATGATGACCATGCTCAACTACACCTCATACTCAACCTGACACAGTTCGAAGGCAGATGACGGCTGGAAGTATCTGCCAGAACAGTTGATAGCGGAGTGGGCCAATCATCTGTTCGCAATCCGCTCGCTACGGGCAGGTCGAAAACGTGGTTGCTCGAAGAAACGATCGCGATGATCCCCTCGGGTGGTTATAAACCATCAGGACCCTTCGGCGGTCAATCTTGGGCGCGGCGTTCCCGCGAGCGTCACCGTGCTCATAATGGCGTTGTCCGGTAGGTGCGCCGTTGCTGATCGCGTCCCGCCTCGATGATCTGCACGATCTGATCGGGATCATCAGCGAGGACCAGCAGTTTCAAGTCATCGGCGGCCACCAGCTGTGACTCCAGCAGCCGGGCACGAATCCACTGCTCCAAGCCTTTCCAGTGTTCCGATACAGCCAAGACGACCGGGAAGTGCGGCGTTTTCCCGGTCTGGATCAGCGTCAACGCCTCAAACAGCTCATCGAGGGTGCCAAAACCCCCAGGAAAGACCACAAACGCCGACGCGTAGCGGATGAACATCAGTTTGCGGGCAAAAAAATAGTTGAACCGCAGCGACACATCCACATACGGATTGGTGGTCTGTTCAAAAGGAAGCTCGATGCCCAACCCGATCGAGCGCACCCCGGCGTCGCGAGCACCCCGGTTGGCGGCCTCCATAATTCCTGCTCCGCCACCGGTGATGATGTCGAACCGCTGTGCCCCCAGCCGCGCGGCCAACACCCGGGCCAGCCGGTAATACCGATGATCCGCTGGGGTGCGTGCCGAGCCGAAAATCGTCACGGCCTGCGCGACGTCGCTCAACGCGGCAAACCCACGCGCTACCTCATCACGAATCCGGGCCACCCGCTCGGGATCCGTGCCCCCCAACGGCGGGAAATCGGGCCCCAGGCAACACAACAACTCCTCATCACAAGTCACCGGCGGTCCCGGACTGGATTGAGGTCTCACCGTCATCTCCCTGCACCAGGTGGTCGGGCACATCCGCGCCGGGGCGGACAATGCCGTACCCCAAACCTGCACCGGGGGCTAACTTTCAGCGGCCGACCAGTAGCCGCGGACGGTGGCCCCGACCCCGTCGGGCCGGATCAGCCCCCAGATAATGACGCCGTAAAGCCCCCTTGTCGGCACTCACACGAGATGTGACAGCAGCACCGGGGGCTGGCGCCGTCTGACCGGGCCACGCACCCACCACCTCCGACGACTGGCTAAATCAGGCGCCAGGCAAACGACCACCCGGGGCCTAGAGTCGCTGACCCCCAAGGCGGCCGGCACGCGGTAAACGGCCACGACGTGCCGCTACGCGGGCAGGTCTTGGCCTCGGTTCACAAATACAGGCTTAGCCGGCCATTGCCCGGCACTGCTCAGCGCAGCGCCGGCAGGCCTGGGCGCACTGGCGGCAATGCGGGTTGTCGTGCTTGTCACATTCGGCTGCACACGCCTCACATACCTCAGCGCACAGCTGGCACAGCTGGGCGGCCCACTGCGATCCGCGTGACAACAGGGTCACACAGGCCGCGCAGATCGTCGCGCAATCCAGACACAGCCGCGTGCATTCGGCCATGTGGGCGTCCTGAGCGCAGTTGCGGGCGCACGCTTCGCACGCCTGCTGACACTCGGTGCAGGCATCCACACAGCCCTGGTTTTCCTTCAACACGGTCTCTGCTGCCATGACTTTTACTCCTTCGCGGCATCGTTGTTGAAAATCACCACACAACATGCCCGCGTTTCGCGCCGCCGCACCGGCTTGAGCCGCGGGCACCCTCGACCCTAGTCGATCGTGTCAAGGAACCCTACCGGTGTTGGGTATAAAAATGGAATAATTCGGTGATGGATGAGCCCGCCGCTGCGAGACCCCAAAACCACGACCCGCGCTCGACCGGCACGAACTCACAGCTTTCTCTTCCGCTGTCTCCTTTGAGTCGAGAAACAAGAAGAATCCGATCCCGTCGCACCGGGCCGTTTAGGTTGGCGGTCCGCGCCCAAGGTTTCTTCATCCGTGCCGGTCGTACCCGGCGCCGACGTTACCGCCGACTACCTGGTCGCAGCCAACGACACCGCTGGCCACCACAACGTCCTTCCCGCCTGCCCACGCCGGTACACTGGCGGAAGGCCGAACCGGGTTGTTCTGGGTGTTTTCGCATCCGCGTGGCCGGTTCGGCGCGTGCAGTGCCCGGCTGAGCCCACGCTGGCTGCACACAGGAGCTGCAATCAAAGAGTTACCGTCCGCGGCGGATAGCGCCGTTCGCGCCGCTAACTCTGTGAGCATCACCACCAAGGAGTTCTGCGCATGCTTGACCGCTGTACCGCCCGCATCCTCCGCTGCCCGCAACACCGGAAGAACGCCGCCCGCGCAGCGAAATTTCCAGCCTCGGTGGCGCGCACCATGCAGGAAGCGCGCCACCAGATCCAGCAACTGATCACCGACATCGATAGCAACGACGCCACCCACGCCTTTGACGACTCCCACAGCCTGCCGGGTCACGAGCGCAGGCCTGCCCCACCACCACGTCCGGCCCGACGGATCACACCCCGGTGGCGGACACGCTGCTGAAAGTGAAGGAAGGGACGCGCCGAAGCCATGATCGCGTCCACCAGGAGCGGCGGCAGCCCAGCTCGTGGTGTCTCGCTTCTTGCCCCGCACCACCCTGATCGCCGCGCGCACCACGTCTGCAGTGCTTGACATTGCTAGAGGTATCAGGTTGGTCGCTGCGGCTTGCCTCCGGGCAGCGGCAGAAAGCAGAAACTGCTTCAGCCGGCGATCCGAAGCGGCGGTTGTCGCGGCGATCCCGCTCGAGCTCGGCCAGGCGCCGTATGCGGGGGCGGTCTCTCACCCGGCGCACGCCCAAATGACCTCGCTGGGTCATGACTTGCGGTCTGAGTCTGTTAGCCTTTTCGGCTTTCATGTGGAGACGCTGCTGGCCCGGTAGCAGTAGCTCGTCCACATCCTTCTAAATGGCGCCCAAATCGCCCGCAACCACGACGGCGGCCACCACCAGATAGTCCGCGTGCTTGGTTTCATCGATTAAATGGCCAAAGGTCAGGGTGTCTCCGAAGACACCGGAGGCGATGTCATGCCGGGCAGGAGGTCTCGATAGCCGAACCCTCAACGGCACACCGACACCAAGGGAGCGCGGCTCCGCCGGCCCGGAGTGCCTGTGATTTTCAGAGGTAAGTGGCGGTGAATCTTCAGCGGTAAATGGCGTCACATAGTCGCGATGACCCGCGTGCGGTTAAGCGTTTAGGCGATCTTCGTATGGGGCGTCGGGCGGAATCTGTAGGACCTCGATCATCTCGGATGTGCGGAGCTGGTCGATAAGTTCACGTGTACCGCCGATGATGGTGGAGTCGTAGTCGACTTCGGTTGCCACGCACCAGGTGTGGTCGGCGGGCCAGAAGAAGCTTGGCGATTGGGGGATGAAAAAGTCCTCGTTGACCCAGTGTCCGATCCGTACGGCGGCGTCGATGTGGCCTTTAAACAGGTGGTATCTGCGGCCGGGTAGTGAAAAGGTGGGTCCGCTTGTGGCGAGTCGCCATTGAGCCGGTGCCGGCTGGGGCGGTTGGATGTCCGGGATCACACCGTCGGGAGCGTAGTAGGCGGTGATCGTCGACGCCGGACTGTCATGGTCGTGGAGCCAGCCCCAGCCTTCCCAGACCGCGAAACAGCACGCCTGTGCTGTCGTGGTGTGCCTGGCGAGGATGGCGCAGAGCGCCTTGAGTGCCCAGCCGTTCAGGTCTCCCCGCATGGGGTCGCCCGGTCGGCCGCGTCCCGAGGATGCTGAGGACTTGATCTTCTCCCACCAGGCCGATGGATGGAGAATGCGGCTGTTGGCGCGGGCCACCGTCGCCCAGGTCAGTGGTCCGGGGTGATCGTCGAGGGGATGCAGTAGCCGGGCGTAGGCCCCAAAGCCGGCACCGACCATGCCGGTCGGCCAGTGCTGGTGATCCCATAGGTCTACCCGGTCGATCAGCCACTGAGCCGGCTCGGCCGAGCCGGCAGGTCGAGGAGGTTGATGATCCACCCTGCCACGATCCCTTACACCGCCCCGTTACGCAGCATCGGCGTGTTTCGTTAACGATCGTTCGCGCGACAGTCCGCCAGGCTGAACATTTCCGCAGGATAGGCCTGTAACGCTTGCCGTGTCCGCGCCAACGTCAACTTGTCGGGGGTTGGCGATACCGTCCGGCCATGCGGATCGGCTACGCGCGGGTCTCCACCCGCGACCAGCACCCCGAGGCCCAACGCGATGCGCTCACCGCGGCGGGCTGTGACCAGATTTTCCTCGACAAGGTGTCGGGCAAGCTGGCCCGCCGGCCGGAGCTCGACAAAGCTCTGCTGTCGGCCAACCGTGTCGGCGATCAGCTGGTGGTGACCAAACTGGACCGGCTGGGCCGATCGCTGGAGCATCTCATCGAGTTGTCCAAGCGCCTGCAGGGCGCCGGCGTGGATTTGGTGGTACTCGACCAAGGCATCGACACTTCAACGGCCATTGGCCGCATGTTCTTCCAAATCCTCGGCGCTGTAGCGGAATTCGAGCACGCTTTGATGTCGGAGCGCACCATGGACGGTTTGGCGGCCGCGCGGGCCCGCGGCCGCACCGGTGGGCAAAAACCCAAACTGGGTCCCCGTCAGGTGAAGCTGGCCCAGCAGATGTACGACGAGAAAGACGAACACGGCAAGCGTCGCTACACCGTCGAGCAGATCGCCGCCGAGTTCGGAGTCACCCGACCCACCATTTATCGGCATCTGGGCAAGGCCCTTAACAACGGCTCGGCCGCATCATGACCCCCCCGCAAGAGCCGGTCAGGACACCGGACGAAGCGGATACCGCATTGACCATGGCCCAACGCGAACAGGCGATGGCCCGCTACGCGGTGCTGCGCCCACACCTGGACGACGGGATATCGCTGGCCGAAGCCGCGCGTCAGGGTGAGGTGGCGCTGCGCACCGCGCAGCGCTGGCTGGCCAGCTACCGCAAGTCAGGACTAGTGGGGCTGGTCCGTCCTGGACGCTCTGATTGCGGCCGCCGCGGGTTGCCCGATCAAATGGTCACGCTGATCGAGGGGCTGGCATTACGACGGCCTCCGATCAGTGCGGCAAATATTCACCGCCAGGTGACCCAGATTGCGCCGCAACATGACTGGCCGGTGCCGTCCTACAGCACGGTGTACGCGATCGTCGCGGGCCTCGATCCGGGCTTGCGGATGTTGGCCCACGAGGGCACCAAACGATACGAGGAGACCTTCGATTTGGTGTATCGGCGTCAAGCGAGCGGGCCGAACGAGCTATGGCAGGCCGACCACACTGAACTGGACCTATGGGTGATCACGCCGTCGGCAAAGCCGGGCTCGCCCCTGGTTGACTGTCATCGAAGACGACCACTCCCGCGCTGCAGCCGGCTACATGGTCAGCTTGGAGGCACCCTCCGCGATCAACACCGCTTTGGCGCTGCGGCAAGCGATTTGGCGCAAACCCGATCCCGGTTGGCCGGTGTGCGGCATCCCTGGCGTTTTCTACACCGACCACGGCAGCGACTTCACCTCCCGGCATATGGAGACCGTAGCGGCCGAACTGAAAATCCAACTGGTGTTCTCCCTGCCCGGCAAGCCACGCGGCCGGGGCAAAATCGAGCGGCTGTTCAACAGCGTCAACCAGATGTGCCTGTCGACGTTGCCCGGCTACGCGCCACGCGGAACCCCTGATCGAGCCGGACAGGCCCGGCTCACCCTGCCCGAATTGGACACCGCGATCGGGCGGTTCCTCAGCGACGGCTATCACCACCGGGTGCACAGCGAGACCCGCCAAACACCAGCACAGCGCTGGTCGGGCGGCGGGTTCTTGCCCAGGATGCCCGACTCGTTGGAGCAACTCGACCTGCTGCTGCTCACCGTGGCCCAGCCCCGCAAGATCCACCCCGATGGAGTGCACTTCCAAGGACTGCGCTACCTAGACCCGGTGCTGGCCGCCTACGTCGGCGAACAGGTCACCATCCGCTACGACCCGCGCGACCTGGCAGAGATCCGCATCTTCCACGACGACAAGTTCGTCTGCCGGGCGATTTGCCCCGAGCTGGCCGGCACCACCGTCGCGCTCAAGGAAATAACCGCCGCCCGCAATGCCCGCCGCCGCGAACTACGCCAAGGCCTTCGTGATCGCGCCAAGGTTGTCGACCAGCTCATCGCCGTTCATCAGCCCGACTGCAACTACCCGCTGCCTGGGATGGCCGTAGCGGCTAGTGGGCCAGCCGACCTCGACCAGGATTCGGCGCCCAAACATGCGCTCAAGCTTTACCGAGAGGACTGACCACGTCATGGCCGACATCCAGGACCAGGACACCCAACACACCGCTGCCCCCTCATCCGAGCAGTCAACTACCACAACGAAATTCGTTGTCACCAAGCAGCATCGCCGCTTCGTTGAATTCTGCGATGCCGTGCGCCGCGACCGCTACATCGGCCTATGCCACGGCGCACCCGGTGTCGGCAAAACGCTGTCGGCTCGCCACTACAGCTCATGGGACACCGTCAGACCGATCGTCGAGCACTTCCGCTTCTACGAGACCGTCGCACCCGAACCTGCTCTCGCCGTGCGCACCGTCTTCTACACCCCCAAGGTGCACAACACACCCCTCATCGTCGAGAAAGAGGTCCGATACCTGCACACCCGGCTCAGCTGGGCCATTGAGACCACGCTGAACCCCGACCGCGGCTCCGAGCACCTCGTTGAACCTGACGGGGCGTATACCGAACTGGTCATCGTCGACGAAGCCGACCGGCTGAAAAACCCCGCCCTAGAAGCGCTACGCGACCACCACGACCGCACCGGCGCCGGCCTGATCCTCATCGGCATGCCCGGCATTGAACGCCGACTGGCCCGCTACCCGCAGCTCTACAGCCGCGTCGGATTCCTGCACCACTACCAACCCCTGTCCAGCGACGAACAAACCTTCGTACTGTCGCGTCAGTGGCCCGACCTCGGCCTCGACAACCCCGAAGACTTCACCACCCGCGAGGCCCGCGCCGCGATCATCCGCATCACCAGCGGCAATTTCAGGCTCACCACCCGGCTGATGGCGCAGATCCATCGCATCATGGACATCAACCAGCTCAACACGGTCACAAGCGAAGTCGTCGACGCCGCCCGCGAATCCCTCGTCATCGGGATCATGTAACGCCATCTATCGCTGAAGATTCACCGCCACTTACCTCTGAAGATCACAACTGCTGGTCGCGCTGTCTCATTTCTTCTCTCACACCGCGTGTCTCAGATCCTCATTGTCGGAGGGCAATGAGACGGTAGATGCTGTGACAGCGATTCTCGGGTACGCGCGGGTGAGCACTCTGGGCCAGGACCTCGATGCGCAGCTCGCCGCGCTCGCCGCCGAGGGGGTCGAATCCGGCCACGTCTTCACGGACAAACTCTCCGGTGCAGTGAACACCGATCGGCCAGGCCTGGCGGCCTTGCTGCACTATGCCCGCGAAGGCGACACCGTAGTGGTCACCGCCATCGACCGGCTGGGCCGATCTGTCGTAGAAGTAACTCGCACCATCGCAGATCTTGGCCAACGCCGAATTCTATTGCGCGCGTTACGCGAAGGCGTAGACACCGGTACACCGACCGGGCGTGCGGTGGCCACCATCATGGCGACGCTGGCCGAACTCGAGCTCGAGCTCGGCCGCGAGCGGCGCGCCGCCTCACGTGACTCCCGCCGCATTCGCCAACTGCCGGCCACCAAGCCGGCCAAGCTGACTCCCGAACGCCAAGAACAACTGCGCAGACTCGCCGCAACGGGCGAACCGGTCCCTGAACTTGCTCAGGCATTCGGTATCAGTCGGGCCACGGCGTACCGCTACCTGGCCAAACTCAGTTCGCCATCAGGAGCCGCATAATGACCAGCGCCGATCTGCACCCGACGACTCACCTGCGGGCCGCGGCGTGGGTCCCCGACGAACGTCGAAGATCGGCCGTACGAGGACGCCATCGCCCTGGCCGCCGATTGGATCTGGGAACGCAGCCAGGACGAGGATCTCGCGCCACTGCTGGTGAGCAACGCGCAAAATGCCGCGAGCTTCGGTTATGCCGACCTCGACGAGATCATCCGAGCAGGTGGGCACGCCACTCCGCAAAGCCGCAACCGCCCCGCCCGCGGGCCGGTTCTCGCCTTCGTGCCCGATGAACGTTCATTGCACTTCGCGATGGACCTCGCCCGCGGTCATTCACTTGCCGTCGTCGAGGGCTCCACATCCTTGGCCGAGTGGGCTGCTGGCGCGGCTGCCATCAACTTGCTGACTGGAGAGGTCACCACCTCTGAGATGGACAGTGACGTGCGCAAAGACCTCGATTCCGTCATTTTCTACGGTGGTCGCAACGGTTGGACCGGACCAGACGACAAGGCCCAAGCACGGCGATTTCTCAGCGGCCACGTCAGCGGTGGCCGGCTCACTCCCGATCAGGCGGCCGCCTACGTGCTGTCATCTCAATCCGTATCCGACCGTGGAGCCAAGCGACTGCGCGACCTCCTCAGCAGTCACAGCCGTTAAATCCAGTAGAGCGCTAGGAATCTCATGAATCCGGTAGACCCTCGGACCGAGGAAGACCTGGAAGATTTGGCCCGCAACGGCCTGTTAGAAGAAAGCCACGGGCTGGATCTCAAGAGGGAGCTGGGAGCGGGCAACGCTGCCAATAAGGATCTGGCGAAAGACATCGCCGCATTCTCCCTCGACGGCGGAACGATCCTGATCGGCGTCGATGAGGACACCTCACCGCCTAGCTGGCTGTAGGTGGTGTCAAGTCATGGATGGTGCGCGGGGCATTGTCGCCGGTGGTTGCCGGCGTTGGAAGACGTGGCCGGGGTGTGCGGTGTGCTGTGAGGAGTCTGCCGGGCGCCCACGCTGACTTATGCGACCTCACGGTTGGTGGGTCATCTGGCGTCGTTCGGGCTGCTATTGAAGGCGAAGGGCCGGGTGCCAAGCTAGGCGCGGCGTAACCCTGGGGGTCCGCCATAGCCTTCACGGCATCTGATCCGGCCCTTCGTCGTCCTTTCAGCCTGGCACTACCAGCCGCAGTTGTGAAGGGACAGTTCGAGGGTGGTGTGGCCTCCCTTGGATGTCAGGGGCGGTTTCCTCATCCGGGCAAGGGTGCGCCGGTGCTCGTCGCCGTCCACGTCGTTCGTCCTCGCTGCGCTGCGGGCGCTGCAGGTGGACAGCTCCTGCGTCTCCGGCGCCCAGGGCCGGGACCGAGGAAATCCCCCCAAACTAGTGTCAACTCCAGCGGGAGGGGTCGTAGCCGGCCTGGTCACGGACCAGCGCATAGGCGATGCGGGTGGCGCGATGCGCCAGCGCGCAACTGATGATCCCGCCGTGCTTGCCGCGCGATTTCAGTTCGGCAGCATAGGTTTTGGCGGCGGGCTCAGTGAGCCACAAACCCATACCGAGGTCGATCAGGGCGCGGCGCAGCGCCACACTACCCTCGCGGCTGATCTTCCCGTCCCGCCGCTTACCGGCCGATTCGTACTGCATGGGTGAAAGTCCCGACGCCCGGTACACCTGACGGGGTCCTGGCCACCGGTTCGGATCACCCAGGGCCGCAGCATAATTGGATACCCGGACCACGCCCCAGCCCGGCACCGAGGTCAGCGTGGCGTACGGGCTTAACGGCAACAACGTCGCCAGTTCAGCCTCGGCGTCCTGGATTTGGGTGTCCAGGTCGACCAACAACCCCATGTCGGCGGCCAATACCCGCCGGGCCACCACAGCGTCGCGGGTGGGTAGCGCGTCTTTGGCGGCGCCCACCAACCGCTGCGCGACCGAACGACGCAGCTGGACATCGCGCAGCGCGGCGAAGCGGATCAGGCGGCTGGCTCCCAGGGCACAAAGCCGGGCAGGGTCGCTGAATTCGGCGGCGACCAGCCGGCCGATCTTGGTGCCCAACACATCGGGCAACGCCCGCGTCAACCCCGGAAACGCGCGGTCGAGTTGACCGAGCAGCTGATTTTTCGTCGCCGTACGCGCGGCGACCCGCCGCGAGCGGTGGGTCGCCCAGGCAGCCAGCTCACCGAGGCGAACCCCACGATCGGTGATCGGCTGCCCTCGCCCGGCCAGCGCCAACTCGGTGATGGCCTCCAAGTCAATCGCATCGGTCTTGACGCGCCGCCGGCCCGCCACACGGCGCTGCTCAGCAACATGGGCCGGATTGAACTCCAAAACCTCCCACCCGGTTGGCCACCGATAATCCAGGACCGGACGGTGGTAATGCCCCGCCGCTTCAACACCGACCTTCACCTGAGCAGATGGCGGCACCATGGCCACCACGCGATGCACCGCCGCAGCTAACCCCGAACGGCTCATCGCAAACTCGACCGGACCCAACAACCGCTTACGGGCACTGTCGGTTGCCGACAGCATCGCTGAAGTCTTGCCGACATCGACGGCAACGACGATCGTGGACGACGTGACTGGAGCAACATGCACAGACACAACAACACCTCCGGGGCGTGTCACGAGGACTCAAGCGCGCCAACGCTCGAATCCCCGAAAGGGACAACTACTGACAATCCCTTCCTGACACCCCCGGAGGCGTTTGTGAAGGACCAACCCGATCTATATCAGCCTGTGGCCCGTTCCTCTCGACGGACTGGCCGAACGCATCGAGCAGATTGCGCGAATGAGGGTCGACGAGGCAGTACAGATCCGTACTACCGTCATCAACTCGACAAGCAACGCTGGCCACGGGTACGTCGTGGTCCACGTTCCACAGTCAGTCAGAGCGCCACACATGGTCGATGGCCGCTATTACGGCCGCGGCGACAAGACCAACCGGATGCTGCCCAACGCGGAAGTCGTGCGGCTTCTCGACCGACGCCTGGCGGACCGCCGCGATCTGCGAGCTGAAGCCCGCTCGATCCGTACCGAACTCGTTGGTGACGATGCGCCTCTGCTCGTCGTGTTGGCCGACCCGGTCGGCGCACGGGAAGATCTGCTCGTCTCCCTCACCGAAGCATCACAGTGGCAAGAGCCAGTGCACCAGCTTGTCCACTCCGTCATAGGTCCTGAACACCACAAATACGCTCCCACGCTGGCTCAAGCCAGTGGTTTCAATCGCCGCCCTGGCGGCGTCGCGTTGACCACCGGCATGTACGACGGGAAACGCTTCGCCGGCAAGGACTCCGCCGCCGAGATCGTGCTCTATGAGTCCGGCCGGCTCGTGTTGGCATCGGAACGCGCCGTGACCACCCGCTCATTCACAAACGTGTCCCCTCCCCCACCCGATCTCACCGTCGTCTTGGAGATGTTGATCGTCGGGCACGTCAGCTTGCTTGCGCGCCTGGCCGCTGCAGTGTCACACCGCTGGGGATACACCGGCAGTTGGCGATTTGCGCTCTCGGTGAATGGCCTTCGCGACTCGACGTCGTGGCTGATCGCCGACCGGAATTTCGGCGACAGAGGACCCGTCTACATAGAAGACATCTACGAGAGAGCAACCGAAGCCTCACTAGCTGACCTCGACGAAAACCCCGACCAGGTGGTGGCAGCACTCACGGCCCCCCTTCTTCGTAGCCTCGGCAGCTATCCAGCCTGGGAAAAGCGCTTCAATAAGCAATCGTGACGTAACGACGTAATGACGCATATACGTCATTACGTCGTTACGCTGGGCAGAAAAAACCCGTCCCCTGCCGGGGACGGGTGGTATTGCGCAATTATGCAACGCGCGTTGCGTCCACGCAATTCCCCTCCCCTGTCGGGTAACTCACCAGGGCGGCGGCTTAGACACC
>NZ_AP025525.1:0-380354 GCF_022179425.1 Mycobacterium sp. 20KCMC460 | reverse complement strand
CAGTTACGTCTTGCTTGACATCGGCACGATGGCCAGCACCGTGTCGTCGTGGCCGATCCCCAGCGCGTTGGCCGTGCAGGCGGCCTGCGAGTGCAGCCACATCGAACGATGGCTATAGACAACCCCTTTCGGGTTTCCCGTGGTTCCGCTGGTGTAGCACATGGCCGCCGCGGACCGCTCATCAACCTTGGGCCAGTCGAAGGTTTCCGGCTGGCCCGCCACCACCTGCTCGTAGCGCAGCACGGTTTTCCCGCCACCGTCCAGCGCCGACAGATCACCCTCACCGGTGACCAGCACCGTGTGCACCGAGGCCATCTTCGGCAGCGCCGCCGCCGCCAAACCCAGCACCGTGTCATCGACGATGAGCACCCGGTCGTCGGCATCGTTGGCGATCCAGGCCGCCTGCTGGGGCGGCAGCCGCAGGTTCAGCGTGTGCAACACCGCGCCCATTGACGGCACCGCGGCGTAACTGTCCAGGTGCTCCTGATTGCTCCACTGCAACGTGGCGACCCGCTCTTCACCGCGCACACCGATCTCACGCAAAGCGTGGGCCAGCCGGGCCGCCCGAACCGCCAACTCTCCATAAGTCACCTGAGAAACGTTGCCGGGACCGCGCGCGGTGAACACCTGCCGCTCACTGTGCACCCTCGCCGCGTGCTCGACGATGCCCGCGACACCCAGCGCAACGTCCTGCATCGTCGATTTCACCGCGCCACCAACCCACCCAGCAGACCAGCCGGCCGACCCGGCTCATGCATCGATGAGGTCCTGACGGTGTGCGGCTTGCAGCATCAGCCGGTATTCCGGGAACAAGTTTTTGGCCTGCGGGATCAGCTTGATCAGCTTGGCCACCGGGCCTTTGGCCCGCACCGTGCCCTTGGCCATCGCCACCGTCAAATTCACCTTCCCCAACCAGAACCGGTTGCCCATGTCCGCGGACATGAACAACTCGACATTGGGCACCGCCGTGCTTCCCGAACCGGTCTCGACGACCTTGTTCGGCATATCCACCGTCACCACCGCATCCGGATCGGTGTAATGGATCCGCAGCACCACGCCCGAACCGGCCAGCTTGTCAGCCAACCCTTCCTTGTCCAACCCACGCCGGAAGATCCCACCCAAATAGGTGTAAACCTCGTCCTCATCGGCGAAAACCGCCATCAAAACCTCAATCTCGTCGGAACAATTAATTCACGGCTTCGGCCACCCCGGCCTGCTTCACTACATCCTGCGGGCCAATAACACGACACCCTCCCAGTGCCGGGGCACGGTGCCGGCCGCCAAATTGACGTGCGGCCGTCGCCGGCTGAGATGTGCGAGAGCACGGGATTGCTCAGCCGGCGAGGGTCGCTGTCTAGCCCGACCGCTCAGGCTGAAGCGCCGGCGAGGGCCTTGCGGTCTTCATCGGCGAATTCGTCTTCGAGCTGCACTGGCGTGTAGTCGACGTCGATGTCGGCGACGGGGCGTCCTCGGGCGCTCTCGATGGTCCCTAGCCTGCGCATCCCTTTGTCGGTCGCGTACTTGGCCAACTCCTCGACGGTCAGGCCGAACGGGATGTGTTCGCCGTAGGGGGCCAGGAGTTCTTCGATCATCTGCACGCCCAGCGGGATCAACTCGGTCATGCGCGTTTCGAACACCGACCAGTTCGCATCGTCGGCGGCGATGTGACGCCGGCAAGTGAACGTACCCCAGGCCATGTGGCGCCGCTCGTCGTCACCGATGCGCCCGATGAACTCCTGCATACCGGGAAGAATGCCGCGGTCCACACAGATTTTGTGCCAGGCGTAGTAGCCGGTCAGCGCCAGCATTCCCTCAACGATGTGGTTATAGGTTGTGGCCGCTCGAATTTGGGCAGCCGGCGAAGGGTCCGCGGTTAAGGCGCCCAGCGATTCGGATAGCTCTTCGTTGAAGATCTTCCGGTAACTCGGGGAGTGGTAGCCGTGCAGGTCATCGGTAATCCCCATGGCATCGAGCCACAACCGAAATCCCTGCGTGTGCTTGGCCTCCTCAAACGCGAACTGGGTCAGATACATCTCGTCGCCCAGCCTGCCCTCGGCCCGCATCGCAGCCATGAACGGCTGGATATCCTGCGTGACTGCTTCTTCGCCGGCCAGGAAAGCCGCACACAGCCGCACCGCTAAGTCCCGTTCGCTGTCCGACAATGTCTCCCAGTCCGCCCGATCACGAGAGAAGTCGATGCCGGCCGGATCCCAAAATTTCGCGTTGCCTCCGGCGAACAGCTTGAGCGGCAAGCTGTCCCAGTTGAGTCCGCCCGCGGCGAGCGAACCGTAATCGGACCTCGTCATAATCGTGACCTCCTTGTCATCAGTTGAATTAGCGCGTAGCAAAGTCCGCAACAGGGGACTCTGACCTTTTCATCATGTGCTTGCCTGTTGCCTACCTGCAGGAAGCCTCGGTCACGGCATCGCGTGGGCCGCTACGCGGTGATGATGACGACGCGAACGCAGCCGCCAAAACCGACACCAGACGGCGCACCGCCAGATGCGGCTGCTCCGGTGTGGGCTCGCCAAGACCGAGGACCGGATCCATCCCGCGCACGTGCGGCGCCAGCGCCAGATGCGGAAACAACAGCAGCAACAACGACAACAACACGTCGGTATCGGCATCTGCGATCAGATCGCCGCGTGTGTACGCATCACGCACCAAAGGGCGCAACACCTCAAGGTAGTGACGGTGAACCACAGCTTGCACGCTGACGCGGGCCTCACTGTCAACTTCCAAACTCGCGGCGGCATGCAAAGCACGTTCATGGGGATGCTCAGCGAAATACGCTATCCAGTCGTCGAGCAGATCGGTAAGAAAGTCGAAAAACGGCCGGTGCGAATTGAGTTCACGAATACGGATCTCCAGATATGAACGCACCCGCTGGCTAGCCACGTCCGCGACGAATGCATAGAGGTCACGCTTGTCAGCAAAATACTGAAACAGACTCCCCTTGGCCACCTGAGCACGCCGTGCGATCACGTTCAGGCTGCCGCCTGAAAACCCGTGCGCCGCAAACTCGGCCTCGGCCGCCTCTATCACGGCTGCGCGACGGCTTGGATCAACCCGAGCCCACGTCACCGTCGGCATCCAACCCTCCCCTCGCAGCCAGTCGAACATTATGACCACTGGTCATTTTAGCATGATGCAGGTCACAGTCAACCGCTGTGGGGAGAATTTTCGAGACGAGTTTGACTATGCCAGAGGCAAGTTCAGTTACAACCCATCGGCCGATAGGCGACGTGTGGGCTGGTGCAGGTCGAGGTTGTCCCGGTCTTCGTGGAATTTGAGGTGGCGGTCCCTGACCTGAGGCCTGCCGGATGGTAGGTCTCGGGTGATCCGACCAAAGAACACCCACCAGGAAAGGGACCGCTTGTGAAGACCGTACCGACTGTTCGTCTGGCTGACACTGCTGATGCGGTGATGTTGCCTGAGCTGCCGGAGGAGATCGCGTTGGCGATGTGCGATATCGCCGGTGCGGCTCGGGAGGGGCTGTTGGCGATGAGCGTGGCCGCCGGGCTTGCGGTGATGCAGGCCATGTTCGAGGCCGAGATCAGCGAGTCCTGCGGGCCGAAGGGCAAGCATGATCCGGACCGCACTGCGGTGCGCCACGGCACTCAGAAGGGCTCGGTCACGTTGGGTGGGCGGCGCATTGCGGTGGGCCGGCCGCGGGCACGCACCACCGACGGACACGAGGTTCCCCTGATCAGCTACACCCATTTCGCTGCCGATGACCTGCTCACGCAGGTGGTGATGGAGCGGATGGCCGCCGGGGTGGCCACCCGCCGCCACGCCCGGGTTGCCGAGCCGGTCGGCGCGCAGGTCACCGCCGCGTCGAAAGCAATGTCGAAGTCGGCGATCTCGCGCCGATTCGTGCGTCAAACCCAGACCGCGTTGGCCGAGCTGATGGCCCGCGACCTGTCCGGTGAGGACATCGCGGTGCTGCTGCTGGATGGGGAGCACATGGTCGAGCGGTGCGTGGTAGTGGCGTTGGCCATCACCGCCGACGGGACGAAAAAGCCGGTCGGGCTCTGGGACGGATCGACGGAGAACAAGACCGTGGTTCGATCGTTGCTGGCCGATCTGGTTGCGCGTGGTCTGCGCTTTGATGATGGGCTGTTGGTGGTCCTCGACGGCGCTAAAGCCCTGGCCTCCGCGGTGCGTGAGGTCTTCGGCGACAAGGCTGCGGTGCAGCGCTGCACCCTGCATAAGCGGCGCAATGTCGCTGCGCACCTGCCCGCCAAGGACCAGGCCTGGGTGGACGCCAAGCTGGTCAAGGCCTTCAACCATCCCGACCCCGCCCAAGGACTGCATAACGCCAAACACCTTGCCGCTCAACTGGACAAGAACCATCCCGGTGCAGCCGCCTCGCTGCGGGAGGGGCTTGAGGAGATGTTCACCGTGGCCCGCCTCGGTATCGACGGTCGCCTGGCGGTCACCCTGACCACCAGCAACCCGATCGAGTCGATGCTGTCCATCGCCCGCACGACCAACCGTAACGTCACCCGCTGGCGCGATGGGCAGATGGTGTTGCGCTGGACCGCGGCGGGCATGCTCAATGCCGAACGATCCTTCCGCCGCGTCAAGGGCTACAAACAGATGCCCCAGCTCATCGCCGCGCTGCACCGCCATGCCCACCCCCAAACCGCTACCGACACAAAAACAGTCAGTGCCGCCGCCTAGAGTTCACCATGGGACCGTCACCGAAAATCCACGAGACCCGGGACACCCTCTGCAGGTCGGCGGTCATCCATCCACAGCGGAAGGAATAGCCGTGGGCGCGGCACGGCTGTTTCGAGTCATGGCCTCCTCACCGCGACGCGGTGGTCGTTACTGTAAGAGGGCAGATACACGACGGTCAGCCGGGGCGTGCCGGTTGTTCAGGTTACAGGGATCGCGCGATGATCTCTTTCATGATCTCGTTAGTTCCGGCGTAGATTTTCTGGACTCGCTGGTCGACCCATAGACGTGAAATCGGGTAGTCGGTCATGTATCCGTAGCCGCCGTGCAACTGTAAGCAGTTGTCGATGACGGTCATTGCGCGTTCGGTCGTCCACCACTTGGCCATCGCGACGGTTTGCACGTCGAGCTTTCCTTCGAGGTGCAAACAGATGCAGTGGTCGAGGAAGACTCGCGCGATTCGGGTTTCGGTGGCGGCTTCAGCCAGCGTGAACTTGGTATTTTGGAAGCCGAACACAGCACGGCCGAACGCTTCTCGTTCGCGGGTGTAACGCAAGGTGTGCTGCAATGCCGTTTCCATGGCGGCGACGGCCCCGACTGCGACGATCAACCGTTCCTGTGGCAGCTGAGTCATCAGCTGGATGAAACCTTGGCCTTCGGTTTCGCCGAGCAGGTGGGATTTGGGCACGCGCACTGCGTCGAAGAACAGTTCGGAGGTGTCTTGGCCGCGCTGGCCGATCTTGTTCAAGACGTTCCCGCGGCGAAACCCGGGTCGGTCGGCCTCTACAACGATCAACGAGATGCCACTGGCGCCTTGAGTTGGATCGGTCTTGGCGACGACGATCACCAGGTCAGCTTGTTGACCGTTGGTGATGAAGGTTTTGGAGCCACTGATCACATATTCGTCGCTCTCCGCAACTGCTCGCGTGGTGATGTTCTGCAGATCAGAGCCGGTGCCAGGCTCGGTCATCGCGATCGCACCGATAAGTTCGCCGGACGCCATTTTCGGCAGCCAGCGCTGCTTCAATTCTTCTTGGGCGTATTGAAGGACGTAGTGCGCGGCAATGCCGCTGTGCAGGCCCGCGCCCCAGGAGCTGTCGGCGATGCGGGCTTGCTCTTCGAGGAGCACTGCCTCGTGGGCGAAAGTTCCGCCGCCACCGCCGTATTCGACCGGTATCGACATGCACAGCAGTCCGAGATCGCCGGCGCGGTGCCACAACGCCCGGTCAACATGGTGCTGCTGGGCGAACCGCTCCCGGTGAGGCGCGAGTTCAGTCGCGCAGAACTTGGCAGCCAACTCGCGGACCGCGTCGAGTTCCGAAGTACGCCAGGGCGAGTTGAGGTTCATCGGGAAGCCTTTCTGCGGTCGAGGCCGTTGAGGTTGGCCGCCGGGGACATTTCGGCGTCAGAGTTGCCTGGCTACGTTGAGGTTACTACTGGTTGTACCGCAGCGGATTTCGGGCTGCCGAGAGATATTGCGGGCGTTCGTGCTCATCTCCTGTGTAACTCGACGGGAAGGCCGTCGACGGGGATGGGCAGCGAGGTGTTGTCCCATCTGGCGGTGTAGCCAGGCGGCACACTCCAGGTGTAAGTGCGCAGCATCTGGTGCAGGATGGCTTTGACTTCGAGCATGCCGAAATGCATGCCGATGCATTTGTGGGCGCCTCCGCCGAAGGGGATCCACGCGAAGCGGTGCGCGTTGTCTTCGCGCCGGTGCGTGTCGAATCGGGTGGGGTCGAAACGGTCGGGATCGGTCCAGACGTCGGTGACGTAGTGGTTGACCGCAGGAGTGATGGCCACCAGGGTGTCGGCCGGGATGTAGTAGCCGGCAATTGCGGTGTCTTCGACGGTTTTTCGCATCACCAGGGGCACCGGGGCCAGAAGGCGCAGCGACTCTTTGATGATCAGATCGAGCTCGGTCAGGCCTTCCAGGTCGTCGATGTCAGGGATTTTGTCGCCGAGGGCGTCGGATTCGGCTCGGGCGCGGGCCTGCCAGTCGGGATGTTTGGCCAGGTAGTAGGCGACTGCGGCGGTGGTGATGGTCGAGGTGTCATGGGCGGCCATCATCAAAAAGATCATGTGGTTGATGACGTCGGCGTCGCTGAACTGTTCGCCGTCTTCGGTGCGGGCCTGACACAAGGCGGTGAACAGGTCGTCGCTTTCTCCGCGGCGAGCCTGCGGCAGGTAGCGGGTGAAGTAGTCTTCCAGGACCCGGCGGCCACGGATCCCGGCCCGATACCGGGTGCCGGGCAGCGGTGCGCGGACGATGGCGCTGGCCGCGCGGACGGTCGCGATGAACGCCCGGTTGACCGCCTCGCTTTCGTCCTTGCCGCGCCCGCCCATGAACACGTCGGTGGCAACGTCGAGAGTCAGGTTCTTCAGCAGCCGATACAGGCGGGTCGATGACCCGGTCGGCCAGGACGGCACGGTGCCGCGCACGCGCGGGCCGACTTGTTTGACGTATCCGGCCAGCCGGGGCCGGGTGAACGCCTCTTGCATGATGCGCCGGTGCATCAGGTGTTCGTCGAAGCTCATCAGCATCAGCCCGCGATGGAAAAACGCGTCGATCAGAAAGCTCCAGCCGTCCTGCGAGAACGCCTTGGCGTTGCTGGTCAGTGCCTGCTGGGTGGCCTCAGGTCCCGCAATGACCACCATCTTGGTGCCAAACGCCCCCATCCACGTCACCGGCCCCAGCCGTTGGTAGCGTTCGCGGCCGAGCTCGGCGCCGAAGCGGATGTAGTCCACGGTGTGCCCGAGCAACGGCAGGCCGGCGTCACCGGGAACCGGCTTGAGGCCGCTGCCAACCGGCGGGGCCGCCAGATCGCGCACCGGCCAGCGACGGCTCAGCTCGCGCCAGCTGTCCTCGACGCGGCGGGGCGCGGGAACCAAAATCACCGACGACAACCGCTCGCGGGCCTTAACGACCGGAGCGTGCAACAACCCAGTCATGAGCGTTCCTTCACACGTTTTCGAACAGACGAGCAGATTTCACCCTCACGGGCAGTTCTCGCATTCGGCTTCGCCTAACCGACGATACCCGAATCATTTACACAGATCAGTAAAATGTCAAGGCTAAGACAGTTCTGCCGATTCTGTCACGGCCGGCGATGGGTGGTCCAGTCGCAGATAACGCAACGCGACCTGCGAGATGCGCTGAGCGGTGGCTGCCGCGTCGTCGCTGGGTAGTACCAGGTGGCTGACCGTCAGCCGGACCAGCGCGTCGACGACGTCGCGGACGTCTTGGGCATCAAGCCCCGGGAAATGCCCGATGAACCACGTGGTCATCGTCGCCGACGACAGCTCGAGCAGCGACGCCGATGTCGGCAGCAGCGGCAACACCCCGGTGTCGTGCGGCCCTGGCCCGACGTCGGCACCTCGATTGGCCGTCAGCACCGCTTTCAGCAACGGACTGGACTCCGCCTCGTCCAGGGTGTAGCGGACGGCGGCAATGATGCCGGCACCGGCGTCGCGGGTGTGTTTGTCGAGGACCGCGCGAACGCCATCCAAGAACTCCTCGCCTTCGCGCACGATCAGCGCGTCGCCGAGTCCTTTCTTATCGGTGAACTCCTTGTACAGTGTCGGACGCGAGACACCCGCCAGTTCGGCGACTTCGCTCACGCGGACTCGCTCCCAGCCTTTTTCGATCGCCAGGGCCCGTGCAGCGTTCAACACCTGTTCGCGCATGTGCCGGCGAAACGACAGCCGAACAGATTCGCTGGGCATGGTCGGTAGGATAGACGGCACGTGCACGGCCAGCTGGCCAGGCACTTCGCCCGTGGGATCACCGGCAGGCCACTTCGTGAGGGCGGATTGACCGTCCCCGGATAGCCCGGATCGGGTTTCGGCCGCCGCCATGGATGCTTCCTTCTTGCGCCCTGTGCTACTTCTAGTAGCGTAGCGATACCGACAGTCTCGCTTTGGGGGAGTGCATGACCACCGACGATCCTTCCGCCAGCTCGGGTGCGGTGAGCGCACTTCTGACGCGTCCCGCACGGGTCGCCGACGCCGCTAAGTCATCGGAATACAGCGCGCGGTTGGCGGCACTGGCCGGGTTCACCATTCGGCACAAAACGCTGGTGATCGGGTCGTGGGTGGCCGTGGCGGTGCTGCTGGCGATGCTGTTTCCCCAGTTGGAGACGGTGGTGCGCCGACAATCGGTCAACCTGCTGCCGCCAAATGTGCCGTCGTTGCAAACCGTGGAGCGGATGAGCACGGCGTTTGGTGAACAGGGTTCCAAGACAATGGTGTTCGTCGCGATGGAAGACCCCGCCGGGTTGACTCCCCCGGCGCGACAACGCTACGAGCAACTGGTGTCGCGGCTGCGCGCCGACACCGGCCACGTCTTGCTGGTGCAAAATCTGCTGGCCGACCCGGTCACCGCGACCCAGGCGGTCAGCCGCGACGGCAAAGCGTGGTATCTGCCGGTAGGCGTGGCCGGCACGCTGGGCGATCCCACCGCCGCGGAATCCGTGCAGGCCGTTCGCCACATCGTGGCGAACGTGTTCGCCGGCTCATCCGTCACGGCGTCCGTGACGGGCCCGCCGACGACGTTCAGCGACATGATCGACTCCGCCGAGCACGACCTGCTGCTGATCTCGATCGCCACGGTCGGGCTGATCGCGTTGATCCTGCTGATCGTGTACCGGTCGGTGTTCACCGCGCTGCTGCCGCTGTTGGTGATCGGGGTAAGCCTGGCCGTGGGCCGCGGGGTGCTCTCAGCGCTGGGCCAAAGCGGCATGCCCGTCTCCCAGTTCACCGTGGCGTTCATGACCGCGATCCTGCTCGGCGCAGGCACCGACTACACGGTGTTTCTGATCAGCCGCTACCACGAGCAGCGCCGCGCCCAGATGCCTGCCGACCACGCCGTCATCCACGCCACCGCCAGCATCGGCCGGGTGATCCTGGCCTCAGCGGCCACCGTCGCGTTCGCGTTCTTAACCATGGTGTTCGCCCGGCTGAGCGTGTTCGCCGCGCTCGGGCCAGCCTGCGCGGTCGCCGTCTTCGTCGGGTTCGCCGCCACCGTCACGCTACTGCCACCGGTGCTGGCGCTGGCCGCCACAAGAGGCATCGGCGAACCGAAATCCGACCGCACCCGCCGCTACTGGAACAGCATCGCCGTCGCAGTGGTACGCCGGCCCCTGCCGCTGCTGATCGCCAGCCTGGCCATCCTGCTCGCGTTGTCCACGGTCGCCGCGACGATCAAAATCAGCTACGACGACCGCAAAGGCCAACCCGACAGCACCGCCAGCAACCAGGGCTACCACCTGCTGGACCGCCACTTCGGCAAAGACACGGTGATCACCGAGTTTCTTGTCGTGGAAAACCCCACCGACATGCGCACCGGCAAAGCGCTGGCCGATCTCGACGAAATGGCCGCCCGCGTCGCCCAAATCCCCGGTGTCACCAAAGTATCCGGAGTCACCCGCCCCAACGGCGCGCGACTCGAACAAGCTCAACTGTCCTGGCAGAACGCCCAGATCGGCGACAAACTGGCCGGCGCCGTCGCCGACGGCAACACCCGCAAGGGCGATCTCGCCAAGCTCACCGACGGCGCCGACCAACTCGCCGCCGGACTCGCCCAACTCGACACCACGTTGCGCAGCGCCCTGAGCCCACTGGCCGCGATCCTCACCCACACCCCGTCCGCGGGAACCCGCGCCGCACCGTTGCGCCCCCTGCTGCGCGACCTGTCTGCAAGCGCCCCCGCCGTCGACCAAGCCATCCAGTCCGGCCCCGGGCTGCGCCCACTGGCCGAGCAAGCCCAAAACGCCGTCACCGCCCTCGACCCCCTCGCCGACCCCCTCAACGCCTCCCCATGGTGTGCCACCACCGCGCAGTGCGCCCAGATCCGCGACCAAGTCCACGTCCTGGTAAGCCTGCGCGACAACGGCTTTTTCACCCAGGTCGCCGACCTCGGCGACCGCTACAACCCCGCCGCCGACGCCACCGTCACCGGCACCCTCACCGCAATCCAATCCACGCTCAGCGCGTTGGACAGCGCCGCCGGAACCCGCGGCAACCCCTCGGACCTCGCCGGTAATATCCGCCGTCTCCAAGACGGCATCAGCCAGCTCGCCGCCGGCGCCCAGGCACTGGCGACCGGGGTGCACACCCTGGCCGACAGCAACATCGACATGCTGTCCGGGATGAGTCAGATCGCCACCGCGCTGCACAACGCCGCGCGCGCCAGCGCCGGCTCCGATGCCGCCAGCGGCTTCTACCTACCCGCCAACGTCTTCGAAAACCGCCAATTCAGCGACGTGGCAGGGCATTTCCTGTCCGCCGACGGCAAAACCGCACGCTTTGCCGTCGAATCCAACCTCGACCCCTACAGCGCCGAGGCCACCCACCTCGCCCACCAGATCATCGAGGTCGCCGACGCCGCCCGCCCCAACACCGCCCTGGCCCACGCCACCATGTCGATTGCCGGATTTCCCGCCGTGAACTCCGACATCCAACGCCTGCTACGCGCGGACTTCGCCCAACTGGCCATCGCCACCCTGCTCATCGTCGGCCTCATCCTGGTCCTGCTGCTGCGCGCCGTGCTGGCCCCGCTCTACCTGCTGGGAACCGTCGTGCTCAACTACCTGGCGTCGCTGGGCATCGGCGTGCTGATTTTCCAATGGGGACTGGGCTACCCGATCGCCTGGCCAGTGCCACTGTTGGCGTTCATCATCCTGGTCGCCGTCGGCGCCGACTACAACATGCTCCTGGTATCCCGGCTGCGCGAAGAATCAGGACGCAACATCCGCGTCGGCGTGCTCCGCACCGTCGCCAGCACCGGCTCCGTCATCACCTCGGCGGGCCTGATCTTCGCGGCCAGCATGTTCGGCCTCATGGCCGGCTCGGTAGCGATCATGATCCAAGCCGGCCTCATCATCGGCTGCGGACTGCTCCTGGACACCTTCTTGGTGCGCACCCTGACCGTCCCCGCCATCGCCACGCTGCTACGCCACGCCAGCTGGTGGCCCAACACGCCCACACCCTCGCGCTAGCTACCAGCACGAGTCTCACCCAGGATCACCACCGAGGCGGTGAACCGCGTGGGCGGTGTAGGTGGTTTTGACCGCACCGCCGGGGGTGGTTTCGACTTTCATCAGCGCGTCGATACGGACTCGGTCACCCACAGCGAGTCCGCGGGTGTCGTCTTTGTTGATTTCTCCGAGCTTCACGGTGACGGTGTCTCCGTCGTCTTGTTGGATGAGCCAGGAGGAGACGGCGCTGACGGTGAGGTATTCGCCGGTAATTTGGACGGGTTGTTCGTCGAGGTTGGCGTTTTCGACGGTGGCGGCGATGTAGGCGGCTGCCGATGCCGACACCGTGACGCGGCGGGTAGCGCGCGATGGCTGCTGCCAATCGATGTCGACGTCGAAGCCGGCGCGGTCCAGCGTTTTGGACAAATCGCGCAGCGCCGAGGCGGTACGCGGCCCCATCTCGGCGAGCTGTTGGACGAACCGCGATTGCGCCGGGCTGGGCCCGATGTCGTTGCCGGCGGCGAACACATCGATGGCCGCACCGATCGCGGTGTCGAGCAACTGATCGTCGGTTTCCAGTTCGGCGAACATGCCGACCTTGCCACCGGCGTGGCCGGTTTCGGTGATCGGTGAGGTCGCCGGAGTGAGGGTCAAAATGATCGATCCGGGCCCGGGTGAAGCTCGCAACAGCAAGTCGGTGCGGCGGCGCACCTCGGCGTTGGGTTGTCGTCCCAGCGCCTTATCACCCTGGTGGGCAGCCCCGACCGCGGTGGCCAGGCGTTGAAATCCGGCCATCACCCGGGCGACCTCAGACACCCGCGCCGACGCCCCGGTGACGCCGTCGCCGCTGAGGCGGATGCTGCCACGCGACGGCAACGTTCGCCCCAGGGTGTCATCAGCGATCAGGGCCTCGACGCTGATGCGAGATAAGTCATCGGGAGTACTCCAGGCTGGTGCGTCGTCGTCGGTCATCGCCGCCAGGATCGCCGCCTGCATCCGGTCGAGGTCATCCTCACTGGTAGTCGTCGACGATCACCTCCACATATCCGCAGCGTGGCAGCGCGTCCTGGCGCGCGGGCGGCGAACCCATTGGGCCAGAACGTATTCGCTGCAGGTAATCATCGACCCGGCCTCGTCGCTCCAAATACGGGGGCAGGTAGCGGTCCTCAATTTCGGTGTCGGGTTGGCAGTGCCAGGCGACGACAGAAGTATCCACCCGCGCGCCGACAACGCGACGCAGCGTCGCGCGCTGGGCGAACGCCCGCAGGATGTTGGCACTGGCCGGGTCCAGGTGGGCTTTGGACAACTCCAGGTCCTCGGCCCAATACACACACGACACCACCTCAGGTTCGGGCTCATCGGACAGGAACCGCCCGTAGAGCCAGCAGGCATTGACGTGCACGTGGCGGCCCAACAGGCTCGTCGCCGACTCCCAGTCCCGCCATACCCGCTGGCGGTGCTCGCCGCGCCCGTTGACGAATCGCTCGTATACCTCGGCCCGGCTGGCCCGGTAGCGACCGGGCGGCAGTAGCCCACCGGATGGGTCCAACTCCGGAATCACACCATTGCCCCTCCCGCCGCGCGGCCTGTTGCCTCTATCCGAGCGCGCGGACGGGGTGATCTGTGCTCAATCCCGGGAAATCCGTCAGCGATTCATCGTCGGCGGGGTCCTGGTCGCTCGCGGCGGCGAACACGGCGTCGATCACCTCGTCGATGCCGGCCACCGCCTCGCGCGCCGCTTCGACCAGCCGGTCGGCCGCGGCGTGCTCACCCGCGGCGGTCAACGCGGTAGTGAGACGCTCCCGCGCGGCCAGCAGCCGGCCAAAGTCGAGCCCCGCGCCCGGTGCCGGTGTGTCGCCAGCGGCGAACGCGCGGATCAGCTCGTCGAGCGCCCTGCGCTGCCGGGTCGTCATCCGCTGCGCCTCGGCCGGAGCCTGATACACCACAGCAGCCGGGGCCGCTACCGCCGCCGCCGCGAACGCAACGTTCTCCGACACGTCGGCCAGATACGCGATCGCCCGGATCGACGCATCCGACGGGCGGGTGGCGTAGGTGCCCTGCCGCAGCCGATTCAGCGTGGCATGCGAGATATCGTGGCCGGCGCGCTGGGCCAGCTCCGCCAGGCGGCGTCCGGACGCCCTGTCGTGCCGTGTGGCGGCGATCTCGATCAGGTCGATCAGCGATTTGCTGGTCTTGGCCATGGCTTCACACCCACTCCCCGGTTACGCTGACGCGCGCGTACACGCGCGAGACCCATTGTTGCGGCGCGTGGAACACGAGTCAAGCGCAACACGCGGTCTCGGGTATGGCACAACCAAATAACGCCGCTGTAGTCTGCCTCATGTGTCAGACGGCACTGCGATTGTGAGGGGTCGGTTTCCGGCCGGAGCGACGGTGGGTGGCGACGTCCGGGTGCTCCGGCCACAATCGCCGGCCCAGGGCGTATTCCAGGCGAGCCAACGAACCTATGTCGCACAGCACAGTGCCGGCCAGGATGCGCCCGATGGTGGTGTGCGCAACCCCACTGGTGACGGCCAGTGCCCGCTGACCGGTCGCGGTCTCGGCCATCGCCGCCCCCAGCGCGCGGGCCACGTGTTGCGCGGCGGACGCCGACGGTGGGGCGTCGGGTGTCATGTCCGCGTCTGGCCAGACGCCACGGGCCACGTAGGCCACCGGCGGCTTGTCGCCATTGCTGCGCCCCACAAACCCACCTTATCCCGCAGTCCCGCTGCATTCGGGCATGTCGGACCCCTCTGCTCAAATGGTGCATACATGCACCTAAATCGAGAGGGACGGCGTGAACAACCGACTATCAAAGGCGCCAAATCATGGTAACCGCCGACGGGCAGTTGCTGTTGCCGCTGGGCTGGGGGCCGGCCATGGCTGACGACAGCTTGAGCGCCGCGGTGGCGGCCGTGACCGGCGCGTGGATCGACGACGGAGTGCTGGCGGCACAGACCCTCGACAAGTTCGGGCTGCTGATCCGCCGGTTCGCCCGCTACGCCGCCGCGCACGACGTCACCACCCTGGCCGACGTCGATCCAGGGTTGGTCGCGAAATTCGTTGCCGCCAAAGGCCGCACCCGACACGGCATCGTGTCGCAGGCGGCGGACCGATGCTGTGCACCGGCGCACACGGCAGCAACGCCCACAAACAAGCCCGCGTGTGCGTCACCGTGCGCGACATCCTCACCCGCGCCGGACTATCCGACAACAACGGGATACGCCCCACCTCGCTGACCGCCTACGCCGCACACCGCGAGTTCGACCGCACCGGCCGCATCGAGGACGCCGCCCGCCTCATCGGCTCACCCTCGCTGGACACCACCGCCGCCCTCATCGGCTACACCTGGCACGACCCGGGCGGCACGTCATGAAACACGGCACCGCCACCCCGACGCCGGCCTATGGGGCCCAGCGCATCGAGCAGCGCCGGCTGCACAAGCTCGAAACCCCCGTGGACCTCACACTGCTCGAGATCGACACCATCGAAGCCGTCGCCTCCCACGAGGTCATCTATCAACTCGCTGCGATCCTTCCCGTCCACGAGGCGGGAACTCCGGGCCGACGCCCGCACTACCCGCCGTGGGTGCACGTGCTGCACAAGGCGCTAGCCGGGGTGCTCGGCTCACACAGCAAGGCCGCCCGCGCCATGGCCCACCCGGTCTACTGGCGCTCGATCCGCCATCACGCCGCAACCCACAGCGCACCGAGACCACCCCGACGTCCACCGCAGCGCTGGCACCACAACTACGCCCAACGGTTGCTCGACGACCACACCAACGAGCTGCTCAACGCGTTCCGGCCGCTCGCCCGCCGGCTGGCCACCGAACTCGGGTGCCTAGCCCACACCGCGCCTGTCTCGCACACCAACCCCGCCCGTGGGCAATACGTCGTGGGCGATGGCACTGTGGTGGCCGCACCCGTGCGTAAGGCCACCGCCGACCGGTGGGCCGAACAGGGCGGACGCCACGTGCATGCCGGCATCGAGGTCCAAAACGGCGACAATGACAGCGAATTCCGTTGGGGTACAAAATTCGTGCTTATAGGAACCCGGCCGAACAATATCCGCAACAACCGGATGGTCCTCGACGTCGACGCAGTACCCTCCGGCAAGGGTTATGGCGGTGAAGCCCGCGTCGCCATCGACATGATCGACCGTGTCGTCGCCGATCCCGACGTCCGCTGCGACGGGGTGTGCTACGACGGCGCGTTCCGCGGCATCCACATCGACCACGCCATGAAACACGGATTGACCGTGCTGTCGCCGATCCACGACGGCACCCGCAAGCCCGCCGCGCTCGCACCGCTTGACTGTCCATGCGGCGAGGTGCACGAACTGTGGACCGAAGATGGACGCATCTGCGAGCGCCAGATCCTCGACACCGGAGAAAAGCACCTGCAGGCGTGCCCGGTCGGCAAGATCTTCTCCCGCCGCAACGCCGACGGCAGCCACCGCTGGTACATCGAGTTCGCCACTCCCTCATGTGGCACCGTGCACCGCCAGCGCATCGACACCACCGACGACGACCGCAAGCGCGGCTACAACCGGGCCGAGCACCTGCGCCAGCACATCAAAACCGACGACGGCGACAGCGTCTACGACCGCTGCTACGGCTGGCGCGAAGACTCCGAAAGCTTGAACAACACCCTCGACCGCACCCTCTACGGCGGGCGCATGATCGCCTACACCGCCGTCCGTCAGCTCGCCGTGATGCTCGGATTCGCTTTGGGCCGCAACGCAATCGCAGCCTACCTGCACCGACGACGACACCCCGACGAGCGAGCAGCCTAACGCCGGCCACCACAACGAACGGCCCCAGGCTGCCCACGGACGCCCACGCGTCGCGTGGCCATTGTCATGCCCGATACACTCGCACCCGCCGGACTCGACAACACGACGCCCCGCCGTCGCGACGTCGAACACGGCACCGGGATGTCCAAGAAACCGGTGAAATCGCGGTGAAATCGCGCCTCGCCAGGGTTTTAGTCAGGTATTCAAAGACGTCCCGTGATGTCCCCGACGTACTTGACGTTGATCACCGGTGCTGTGAAGTCCCGCTTGAGCAGATCGGGGACCTTCTGGCTGGCCGGATCCGCCACGGTGGTCTTGACCCGCCGACGGCGCCGATAACCGGCGATCCCGGTGCTGCGCATCACCCGCGCCACCCGCTTGTGGTTGACCCGCTCGCGATCGGGCACACCGTCGTTGAGTTCAGCGGTGATCCGCGGCGCCCCGTAGGCGTTGTCTTCGTCGTATACCGCGCGGATACGCTCGGCCAGCACCGCATCAGCGGCCTGGCGAGCGGCTCGGCCTTCAGCACCGGCCAACCATGCGTAAAACGACGACCGCGCGACCTGCATGACCGCGCACAGCCACTTCACCTCGAAGGCGTGCCGGTGGTCGGCGACGAACTGGAAGCGGCTCACCAGTTCGTCTCCCCGGCGAAATATTTGGCCGCCGACCGCAGAATGTCGCGCTCGGTGGACAACCGGGTCTTGTCCGCCCGCAGCGCCTGGTTCTCCGCCCGCAGTCGGGCCAGCTCCTGCTCAGGGCTCTCCACACCCGGACTGGCCGCAGCCGCCGAGCCGGCTCGGCGGTGTCGGATCGCCACGCCGGCAGCCTTGCACCACGCCGACAACGTCGCCTCGCTGACACCGAGCTCCGCGGCAATCACCGTGATCGTCGCCCCCTCGGTGTCCCGGTACAGCGCGACCGCGTCACGCTTGAACTCGTCGGGGTAATTTTTCCTCGTCATCGCGTTGGATCATCTCGCTTCCCCCAGGACATTCCTGGGATTGAGCGTGTCCAACACACGGGGTCAAGTCCCGGGCTCAGGTACCACCTGTGCTTCGTGAGTCGATCAAGTCGACCTATCGGCCAGGCCAGGAACTCGACAAACAGCCCAGTGAGCAGTACCTGGCATTCGCGGCCGCCGCGATCGCCGAGGTAGCGCACAAAGAAGAACGGCAGCGGCAGCGGGGACGGCGCGCACCTTCCAAACCGGTGCAGCTGGCCCTGTTCGACGTCGCACCCAGACAATGAGCATTATTTTTGAAGATTGCAGCGCAAGGAGATTAGGGCACGATGCGCGAAGGCGATGACGACCCGCCACGGTATTTCGTGGCGCTGAGCTCGGGAACCGGGTATCTCACCGACCATACCGGTCTTGTCGAGACGCTTGGTTGTGTCCCTCCAGCGGTGTAAAAGGGTTCGGACGTAGGTTCCCTCGAAGACCAGCAAGTCTGAAGGAAGGAACCCACGTCCGTGTCGAAGAGGATATCGCCTGCGCAGCGGTTGCAGGCAGAAATTGATGAGGTGTTCGCCGGCGGCGAGGACCTGGCGGGTGCGATCGAGCAGGTCGCGGTGCTCGGCGCCCGGTTGCTGTTGCAGGCCGCGATCGAGGCCGAGGTGACCGCGTTTTTGGGCCGGGACCGCTATGAGCGGGCCGCAGGCAGTGCGGGCGCCCGCGCCGGGATGCGCAACGGGTACTGCCCGACCACGGTGAAAACCACCGCCGGCCCGGTGACGCTGGAGCGGCCGAAGGTGCGCGGCACCGCCGAGCGCTTCGCCTCCCAGTTGTTCGGTAAGGGGGTGACCAAGACCAACGCGCTGGAGTCGCTGGTGATCGCCGGGTTCGTGCGCGGACTGTCGACACGCGATGTGCAGGCCACCTTGACCGAGGCGCTCGGCGAGACCGCCGCGGTGTCGAAATCGACGGTGTCGCGCATCTGCGAAGACATCCGCGACCAGTTCGAGGCCTGGAGCGCTCGCTCGGCTCGACGACATCGAGCTGGATTACCTGTTCCTCGACGGCAGCCACTTCAAATACCACGCCAACGCGTCGGCCGACCCGGTGCTGGCCGCGTGGGGTATCGACACCGACGGCAACCCGGTGTTCGTCGGGCTGGAGGCCGCTTCAAGCGAGTCCGGTGACGCGTGGGAGGGGTTTTTGACCGGGCTCGGTGAGCGTGGGTTGGCGTGTCCGCTGCTGGTGGTCAGCGACGGTGCGGCCGGGTTGATCGGCGCGGTCGAGCGCACCATGGGCGCGGCGCTGCGGCAGCGGTGTCTGGTGCATCGCGCCAGAAACGTGTTGGCCAAGGTGCCCAAGAACGCCCAAGCGGAGGTCAAGGCCGACTACTGGTCGATCTTCGAGGTGCCCGACACGATCGAGCCCGGCCCCGACGCGGTCGGGTATGTGCAGAAGCGGCTCGACGTGTTCGAAAGGCGTTGGCGCGACTCCTATCCGGCAGCGGTGCGGTGTCTGCTCAGCGACCGTGACTCGCTGACGGCCTACCTGCGGTTCCCGCGTGAGCACTGGACCCGGGTGCGGCACTCCAATTTCATCGAGCGGACGTTCGGTGAGACCCGCCGCCGGGTCAAGGTCATCGGTCGGCTGCCCGGCGAGGTTTCCTGTCTGAAGCTGGTGTGGGCGGTGCTCGATCGCGCCTCGGCCGGGTGGCGAGGGTTCACCATGACACCGGCCGGGCTGCGGCTGCTGGCCAACCTGCGCAGGTCGCTGCATGACCCACTTTCCGAACTCCCGCAACGGAATTCGGAGTTCACGCCGAAACCGGCGTGGCGCCAACCGATTCAGCCTCCACCGCATAGAATCGATTGTCACAGGCCGACTATTCGTTTCAGGTGGGGAGCGAGCCTTCTCCCCACCCGAACGTGGCTATGACGTGAAGCCGGGCACCGGGTAGCGGCCGTTGAGTATGTAGTTGCCGACTTCGGCGATCTTGTAGGAGACCGGGTCGTGCAGGGTATGGGTGCGGATGTTCTTCCAGAATCGGTCGAATCCGTACCGGGCGTGTGCCGCGGGCTCCGATGACCTCGAAGATGCGGCTGGTGATGTCGAGGGCGACCTGTGAGGTCAACGCCTTAACGCCGGACACGCGGACCATGAGCTCACCGCGATCCTCGGCGGTCAGTTGTCGGCCTTTGTCCCAGACGGTTTGCAACAGTCGCGCGGCGTCTCGCGCGGCGGCGTCCGCGCCTTGGTAGGCAATGCCCATTTCGCCGTAGGCGCGCACGACGTAGGGATCCTCGACCGCCTGGGTGACACCGGCTGGTGTCCACGGGCGGGCTTGGGTTCGGGTGTAGTCGCGCGCGGCGTCGAGCGCCCCCTGCGCGATCCCAAGGTAGACGTTGGCGAAGCTCGAGCTGGACCAGTGGCCCGAACAGGCTGGCGGGCTGGAACTGGAAGAAGTCATTGATGATGGCGTTGGGCCCCGAGAACCTCGTCAGCGCGCACCTCCACGTCGTGAAACTCCACGGTGCCACTGTCGGTGCGACGCATGCCCAGGGCGTCCCAGTCGTCGTTGACTGTGACGCTCGGCTCGGTCGGTCGGGATCACCGCGGTGATGATCGATCCCTGCTGCGCTGACGCGTCTTGAACTACTCCAAAGACGAGCAGCAGGTCTGAATCCGTGGCGCCGCTGGTGAAGTGCTTGGTGCCTTCAAATCGGTAGCTTCCGTCTTCGTGGGGTGTGGCACGGACCTTCCAGTCCAGCACGTGGCTGTTGTTCTCGCTGGATGCGTTGCCGGCCCACCAGTTGTGTTGCGCCACCTGGCGGTAGACGTGCTCCGTCTGTTCGCTCGACCCCAAGAGCTCGATGAACGCGATGCACACGGTGTGGTACCCGAACAGATGACCCAAGGAGCCGTCTACTTTGGCGATCTCGCGGATCACCTCGAAGATGGTGGGCCAGTCAGCACCCCATCCCCCGAACCGTTGCGGAACTGCCAGCGACAGTAGGCCGCTGGCGCGCAGGTCCTCGCGTTCGGTGGTGGCCGATCCGCCGGCACGGTCGCGCTCGATGAGGCCGTCCTGCCATGTCCGGGCCAGATCACGCGCTACGGCAACGGGGTCGGCGAGGTCGGCTGGCCGGGGCTTCGCGGTGTTGGTCGTCAGTGTCATGATCCGTTTCCTGGTGTCGATCGGTTCAGGCTTGCGGCTGAAGAACTCCGGTGCGGCCCATTGCTCAAGATCGACCGGGTGATCGATCAGGTCGTTGTCGAGGAGGAACCGCTGTGTCTGGTCCAGCAGGTTGATGGCGGATTCGTCCAGGCGTGGCACTGAGGTGCTCAGCGAAGTCGGGGCCGAATCCTCGGTCGATCGCCGCGGGCGCCACGCCGAGGTTGGCGGCATGGATTGTCACCACCTCGTCGTGGTGGTGACGGGACCACTGGCCAGCGCGCACCGCGGCGTCGACGAGCCGCTGCACCAGATCGGGGTGGGTCTCGACCAGCTGCGCGCTGACCGTCCAGACGCTGGCGTATAGGTTGCGTTGGTCGCCGCTGAGGTCGGCCAGTACACGAGCGCCGTAGAGATCTTCCAGTTCGGCAGCCCACGGCAACCAGCTCGAACAGCGCGTCGACTGTGCCAGCGTCTGAGGACGCTCGGCTTGGTGGCGGGCCACCGCGGGGAACAGATCGGCGCCCTTGACGCTGGTGGCGGCGCTCAACCGGTCCGCGGGCAGATCCACGCCGGGAGTCTCGATGGCGACCAGGTCGACATCGCCCAGTTTCACACCGCCGCGCTCCAGCGTGGACAGCAGGCCCCGAGCCTCCCAGGTGCCCAGGGCGATCAATGTCTGCCGCCACGGGTCGAGCTGGCGATAGTCACCCAGCTCGCGGCGCAAGATGCGAATCGCCGCCGCCGAGACCCCGACCCGGCGCCCGCCAACTCGGCGGGCGACCGCACCGGACTGTCCGCGCACACGTAAAAGCCCTGAGGCCCGGCGAAGCGGGTGACGCCCAGCAGGCGGGTACGCCCCGGTGCCCGCAGCCCCTCGCTGACTAACGGCGGGATCTCCCCACCGAACCTGGTGTAGGCGGGATGGTCGTAGGTGAAGTGTAAAGCGCCCTGGGCGCCGCTCAACACCTTCCAGGGCGATACCCTCCTGCGCCAACAAACCCGCTTCCAAGGCGGTCAGCAGCGCATTGGGAACCGGGCAGTTACTGTAGGCCAGGACATCACGCTCGACCGGAGTCGTGGTCATTGCACGCTCCTACCGGTGGGGCGGCTCAACCCGAGATGCTCGCGCAAGGTAGTTCCCTCGTACTCGGTGCGGAACACTCCGCGCTCCTGCAGCAACGGCACCACCTGATCAACGAACTCGTCGTAGACGCCGGGCAGATAGGCCGCAGAGATGATGAACCCGTCTGCGGCACCAGCCTCGAAATGGCTGACGAGTTGCTCGGCGATGTGCTCGGCTGTTCCCGCCCACTGCGGCACGAACCCGACGTTGGTCCCGTATCGCCGTCCCAGTTCCCCGAGCGACAAGTCGCTGCCGCCAGCGGTCGCGGAAAACATCTGCAACATGGTCGGCACATGCCGGTCACCAAGGTCGGCCACGATATCGGCGTACTTGGTGTCCAACGGATACGCCGAGAGATCAATCCCGCTATGACTCGACAGGGTCGACAGACCGACCTCAGGATGCACCAGCGAGTTGATGTATTCCAGCCGGTCTCGGGCGATGGCCGCAGTCTCTCCGAGGACCGGCATGATCGCCGTGAAAACCTTCGTCTGGTCCGGATCGCGGCCAGCGGCGGCCACATTCGCCTTGAGGTCCTGATAGGTCGCACGCATGATGTCCAGATTCGGCGAGATACTAAACACCGCTTCGGCCCACCGCCCGGCGAAGCGCCGACCGCGCGGTGACAATCCCGCCTGCAGGATAACCGGCTCGCCCTGCGGTGACCTGGGGACCTGCAACGGGCCGCGAACCGACAACCATTTGCCCTGGTGCCCAACGTATTGGACCTTTTTCGGGTCGGCAAACCGCCCGCCCGCCTTGTCCAACAGCAGAGCATCGTCGCCCCAGGAGTTCCACAGCTTCTTCACGACCTCAAGGAACTCGTCGGCACGGTCGTAGCGGATATCGTGTTCTAGGTGCTTGTCGACCCCGAAATTGCGCGCCTCCGAGTCGTTAAGCGACGTCACCACATTCCAGGACACCCGGCCATCCGACAGATGGTCCAGCGTCGCGAAGATCCGCGCGACGTGGTAGGGCGGGTAGTACGTCGTGGAAACCGTCGCGCCCAAACCCAATCTGTCGGTCGCCGCGGCCATTGTTGCAACAACACTGGTCGGTTCCAGGGCGATCGCGCCTTGACCGCCCAGGCCGACGCCGGTCTGAAGATCCCCACCGTAACTGTCTTCGATCGCCAAACCGTCCGGCAAAAACAACAAATCGAACTTCCCGCGTTCCAACGTCCGAGCGATCCGCTTGTAATACTCACCGCTGAGAAAGCCATTCGTAGCGCCCACGTGACGCCACGCACCGTGGGCGTGGGTCACGTTGCCAGCCGAGAAAAACCCAGCGAGGTGCAGTTGACGGCCTTGGGGCACGGTCGTGGTCAAAGATGTCCTCCCGTTCGAGGAGTGGGCGGTCCGATCGAGTATCTATTCACGAGCCATCAGCAGCACAGGGTTAAAACCTCGATGATTCCGGTGATTCCTTTCCATCGCGCCGGGGTGATCGGATGCACGGTCTGTCGGACACAACGGTCGACTTGCCACCGACGGGACTTCCAACTGCTGCAACGGATTCGACCGGCAATCCGAAACCGGCGTCAGTGAGCATTGAGGCGATCTAAGTAAGACCAAGACATGCTCGCCGTGGCGGCATCCAATTCGTCAGCGATCGCATAAAATCACCAACGCAAAACAGGGAGCCTACGTGACGCCCCTTTTACACCGCTCCTGGGACATCACCGATGCCGCGAATCTGGCCCTCGATTCGGCGCAGCCGTTTGGCGTAGTTGTCCTTGTTCGCCACATATCCGCATGTGGTTTCCATTTGACCTCCCAGCATTTTCGTCATCGGGTCGTTCTCGGCGTTGCCGCGTGGTGACGAGTGGGGACGGCCACCAAAGACATCTTCGATACCCACCGTACCCCATGGGGGTACAGAGAGTCGATTTTTGCTACACCTCAGTTCGTGCGTACGCGGGATTGCTGGCAGCGCAGCCGACAATGCGGGGACGCTATGGTATCTGGCGTCGACAAGCCGTATGTCCCGCCATCCTCAGCTTAGCTACGGGCGGACTCCCGTTGAGCGGCAGCGGTTTCTACCCGGGGCTCGATCGTCGGCTCAGCCGGGGGCAGCGATTTAATCCCGGTAGCGGCGCAGGCGGTGGCGTTGCCGACCACGGACAGTGAGGACAGGGCCATCGCGGCGGCGGCGATCATCGGCGAGAGCCGTAGCCCCAGCAGCGGATACAAGACGCCCGCGACGAGCGGGATTGCCGGCGGCGTTGTAGATCAGGGCGAAAAACAGGTTCTGCCGGATGTTGCGCATGGTGGCACGCGAGAGCCGGATCGCGGTGACCACCCCGGCCAGTGACCCCGAAATTAGGGTGATGTCGGCGGCTTCGATGGCCACGTCGGTGCCGGTGCCGATGGCCAGTCCGACGGCGCCGTCAAGGCGCATAGGGCCGTTGGGCCGAAACAGGCTGACGGCAACCGCCATGTCCAAGCCTTGATGCGGACGCTGGTAGCTGTAGGCCTCCACCCAGCCGTCGACAGCTTCCTGCGCGGCAGCGATCGACTCGAACGGCGCCACGTGAATCGAGGAACTCGGTGCCGTCAAGCTGACGATCCATGTAGGCCGCAAGGAACGCGTCTACGTGTTGCACGCCCAGTTGACGATCCGCCCACCGCCGAGCCTGTTGATGGCGTCATCTTGCGCCACGCTGAGCGGGTAGCCACCTCCGCCTACGTATCTCGAGCCGTCATAGGCGATCGCGCCGCATCCTCTGAAGCTAATCAGCACTTTGCAGGTATCCACACCACACACCGCCAACGCGTGTTGATCCGCCTGATCCTTAGTTAAGTAACGCACCGCTTTACCCCACTCGCCGGTCGGAGCATAGGCGATCGAACCATAGTGTTTCAATGGCACGACAGGTGCTTCGGGCAGCATACCCATCTCGTAGAGCGCAGTACTGTCGATAGTGGCGCTTACCTGCGAAACCAGCGGGAGCGCCATGATCATCATTCCTGCCGTACCCCCCAGGGTGGCGGCTGCAAGCGCGATTCGATGCCAACGTTTTTTCATCATTTCCCCTAACCCCATACTGAAGGTGTGTAATACAGCGATCTGAATCTTGGCATGACGTTCGAAAGTGAGTGCGCCCAAACCAAATTGACGGGGAATGGCCAGTTCCGGCTCCCTCTTGCAACTGCGTGGCGCTACGGGTGCGGCGTCGGCTGCGGTGTCGGAGTAGCCGTTTGGTGGGGCTCCATCGAGCCTCCCGGGCCCATCATGCCGGGTCCCATGCCTCCGCCGGACATCATCGGGCAGCTACCGTCACGCCCGCCATAGGGGTTGTGTGTGGCCCGGCCCAGCCAGAGCCCCGAGAAAAAGATCACCGCCACAACGAACACGACGCCCGCCGTGATGCCCACCACGGCCAAGAGTTGATCCAGCCGACTCGTCCGATCCGATCGATCCGACGCGGGCCGCCCTGTCGCGGTGGTTGGTTCGGTAGATTCGGGTGTTTGTGTCATGCTCAAAATCATAAGCTGCATATACCCCGTTGGGGTAGTGACTAAAGTCCCAAATCGCTGCTCGGCCTCGTGGCGCACCCCGCGAATCCAGGCTAAAACGCCGCAATCACAAACCCGCAGATAACCGGCCACTGCCTACGCTACCAGGGTATGGTTAGACGCTTGCTGCTGCATCCAGGCCCCGGCTTATGGCCAATTAATAGCGTGGCGTTCGGCCAGCCTCGCCGTATTACCGTCATCGGCTTGTCACTGCCCGGGCGTGCGCTGGGATTGACCCCCGACTCCGCCGAAGACAAGACCACGCAAATGCTTTCGCGCGCGCAGGCACTCGAGAACTGATGACTCCGGGGCCCTCGACGACGCCACCTTGCCCTGTCGGAGACGCGACGACATCCAAGCCGCCCTCGACGCCGCCCGAACCGGTCCCAGCGACATCGCCGGTGAACTGGCCCGACTCCAGGGCCGGCTCAGCGCCGCCCCGGTGCGGCCCGCGCTCGACGCCGGCACAGACACCGATAGCCGCCACATCGTCACCGCTGCAGCCACTCACGAGGAGACCGGCCGTGATCATCCGCATCCTAGGGCGATGTATGCAGGGTTCACATCGGCGGTCTGGCCACTTCCATGGACGGGCAGGTCCTGCGCGAAGACGGTTCGGTGATCCCCGGCCTGCACGCTGCGGGAGCGTGCGCCTCCAACATCGCCCGGGACGGAAAGGGATACGTCAGTGGCACCCAGCTGGGGGAGGGCTCGGTCTTCGGGCGCCGCGCCGCAGCGCACGCGGCGGGGGTAGCGCAGGGCGGTTAGACCTGCGCGGGCTCCTTTTCCACCGGGACCAGCCGCCACCGTCCGCCGCCGAGCAATTCGAGCTGTTGTTCGTGGTGCTGCTCGACGGTGGGCCGATGGCTGACACTGACCACGACGCATTCCGGCAGTTCGCTCCGCAGCAGCTGATACAGGGCGAATTCCAGCCCCTCGTCGAGCGCAGATGTCGCCTCGTCGAGGAATACGGCTCTGGGTCTGGTGAGCAGGATGCGGGCAAACGCGACGCGTTGTTGCTCGCCGGGGGAGAGCACCTTCGCCCAGTCCCGTTCTTCGTCGAGCCGGTCACGCAGCGGGGCGAGCGCCACCTTCGTCAAGGTGTTCCACAGCAAGTCATCCGGGACGTCATCCGGTGAATTCGGGTAGCACACCACGGTGCGCAGGTTGCCCAGGGGCACATACGGCAGCTGTGACAGGAACATCGTCGCGTTCTCGCCGTCGGGGCGGCAAAGGGTTCCCGACGCGTAGGGCCACAACTCGGCCAGGCTGCGCAGCAGCGTCGTCTTGCCGGCGCCGGAACGCCCTGTGATCACCAGTGCTTCGCCACAGTCCAACTGCACATCCAGCGAGTCGATCAACTGGTCGCCGGCAGGTGTGCGCACCTCGACGTTGGCCAGCTCGACGGCCACCTCTTCGCTGGGTTTGACCAACAGTGAGGGGAGCGCCCGGCCCTTGGCGTTGGCGTCGACCAGACCGTGCAACCGGATGATCGCCGCCCTGAAGGCCGCGAACGCGTCGTAGTTGTTGCGGAAGAACGACAGCGAGTCGCTGATGCTGCTGAATGCTGTCGCCGTCTGGCCGACATCACCGAAGTCGATCTGGCCCGAGAATAGCCGCGGCGCCTGAATCACCCACGGCAGCGGGACGATTGCCTGCGACGCGGACCAGTTCCAGCCGTTGAAGATGATGGTTCGGCGGACGAACTTGCGGTAGTTGTCGATGATCGGGGTGAACCGTTGCCACAGTTGGGCACGCTCGACTCGCTCGCCGCGGTAGAAGCCCACCGCTTCCGCGGCGTCGCGGAGCCGCACCAGGGCGTAGCGGAACGCGGCGTTGAGTTTCTCGTTGTTGAAGCTGAGCCAGATCAGCGGGCGCCCCAGCCAGACCGCGACCACCGTCGCGATCAGCACGTAGACCAGCACGGTCCAGAACATGGCGCGCGGGAATACGACACCGAAGAGATCCAGATTCCCGGACAGATTCCACAGGATCGCGGCAAACGAGGTCACCGAGGCCACCGCGTTGACGGCGCCGAAGAGCAGGGTGCTTCCGGTGCCGTTGGACGGGATATTCGGGGTACCGCCGACGTTGGCGGTGAAGATGTCGACATCCTGCTGGATGCGCTGGTCCGGGTTGTCGATGGTGTTGTCGATGAACAGATCCCGGTAGTAGGCCCTGCCCGCCAACCAGTCATCGGTGAGGTGGGCGGTCAGCCACATGCGCCAGGCGACGATGAAGCGCTGCGTCAGGTAGACGTCGGCGGCGAACCGGACGATATACAAGGTCGCCAGCACGCTGAATATTGCGATCGACATCCAAAAGCCATGAATCCCAGATTGTTTGACGTCTCCGGCGCCGGCTGCCATGCCTTCCACCGCCTTCTGCACGGCAGTGTACAAATCGTTGCCCTGGTAGCTGAGCAATACCAAGAGACGCACCGAGAGGAGCACCGACAGCAACAGCACAGCGAGCCACGCCCACACCTTGACGCTCGCCGGGCCGGAAAAGTAGCCACCGGTGATCCGCCAGAATTGCCGGCCCCAGGGGGTGAAATACCGGAACGCGGCCAGCACGGCCAGCGTGCACACGGCGCCGATCGCCCACGCTATGCCGACCCAGCGCAAGGAATCCACAAACGCCGAGGACCAGTCGATGGATGGTTTGAACGGCGTGGGACCCAACGTCGACGTCTCCTTGGTTACAGGCGGGTTGCAGGCCTTTCCCGCGAAACTAGGCGAGTGAATATCGATGGGCTGCGGGGATGGGCATCGATGCTCCCACCAGCCAGACCGTACATGCCGGGCAGGCTTGTCGCACGCCGGCTCAAGGCCAGCAGTGTGGACACGCTATTCACGCTGTCGGGCGGCCACCTGTTCTCGATCTACGAGGGCTGCCGTTACGAGGGTATCCGGCTGATCGACACCCGCCACGAGCAGACTGCGGCCTTCGCCGCCGAGGGCTGGTCGAAGGCCACCAGGTCGCCGGGCGCGGCCGCGCTCACCGCGGGTCCGGGCGTCACCAATGGGATGAGCGCGATGGCGGCCGAACAGCAGAATCAGTCGCCGCTGGTGGTACTCGGCGGCCGCGCCCCCGCGCAGCGGTTGGGCAAGGGGTCGCTGTGCCATCATCTCCGGGGTGAGGGTGCGGACAAAGTCGGGTGCGCCCGCGGGCACGATGGGCGCGACGCGGTGCAAACCCTCCAGTGCGCGGTCCACCGCCAGCAGCTCACGGTGGAGCAGGTCGGCTCCGCGGTTGCCGTACGTTTTCCCCACCGATTCCTTGATGCGGGTAATCGCCTGCTCATGCGGCAGCACCGCCGAGACCGCGAAGAAACAGGTCTGCAGGATGATGTTGATCCGCCCGGCGAGCCCGACCTCGCGGGCGATCCGGCCGGCATCGACGGCATACAGCGTGATCCGCTTGTCGACGATCTGTTCCTGCACCTGCCGCGACAGCGCGTCCCATCCTGGTCGGGCTGATGCCGGCAATTCAGCAGCAGGGTTCCCCCTCGGCGGCAGGCCCGAGGACGTCGAGCTTGTCGAGGAACAGGAACTGTTGGCAGCCAACGACGGCGTGGGTCACCAGGTAGGGCGCCCGCATTGGGTGGGGCCCGAACCGCAGGTGCGAGACCGTCTGTGAGACCGACTTCTTCGCGTCGTAGACGAAGTAGCCCTGCGGCGAAAGCCGTCTGGATCCTCGAACTTCCTGGCCGTAGCGGAACGATTCATCTGATGCATCATTGCCCAGGCTTTGCCTGCTCATGCGTCGACTTGAAAACCTCTTGGGCAGTGCATAAGTCATTCATCGTCAAATTATCGGCAAATTAGCTGACATCGAATTGCTTTACAGAACAACATGATAGCGAATACGGCACAGATCATTGGATATCGGCGATATCAATAACTGTCGAATTCCCGCAGGGCCGAAACATCCTGTAGTGGCGCGCCAGCATAGACGATCCAGGCCTCAGTAAAATGGCTGTCCAAGACAGCAATACTCGTCGCAGAGTCCTTGGCACTACTGGTGTACAGCAAAGGGCATCTGGTGCCGCCGGACGAGCTTGGCATGCGGGCGGTCAGGCCCTAGTCCAGACTCCGGTCAGCCGGCTTTACCGGACAAACCATCGGCGCCCTTGCCGCCGGCGGTCCCACTGCCGCCGGGCGTTCCCCCTGTTCCTGGGGTGCCTGCCCCGCCGCCGATGACTCCGCTACCACCTGCCCCGCCGGTTCCGCCGGCGCCGGCGCCACCCGAAATGCCCATCTGGCCGAACAGTCCGCCAGCGCCACCGAGGCCACCGGTGCCGCTGCCGCCACCGGTGCCGCCGTCACCGCCGGCGCCGCCAGTGCCGCCATTGCCCGCGTCGCCGCCGAACGTGGCACCGGCAGAACCGCCGATGATGTTGCCTCCGCCGCCGCCGACGCCGCCGGCGCCCCCAGTCCCGCCGTGGCCGCCGTGGCCGCCCACACCGGCATCGCCGCCGGCGCCGCCATCACCGAAGAGCCCGCCTGCACCGCCGTTACCGCCCGCGCCACCGGCCCCGCCGGTACCGCCGACGCCGCCGGCGCCACCGGCACCGGCGTTCCCACCGTTACCGGCAACGGCCCGCTGGCCGCCGCTGTCACCGGCCAATGCCCCCCTGCCGCCGTCGCCGCCTATACCGCCAGTTGCTCCGACGCCGCCATCGCCGCCGGTGCCGCCGACGCCACCTGCACCTCCCGCACCGACCAGCAGGCCGCCATGGCCACCGGTACCGCCCGCGCCCCCCGCACCGCCGGTGCCGCCCGACATACCTGCCGCCGCCGCGCCGCCGGACCCACCGGCGCCGCCTTGGGCAATTGAATTAGCGCCGAATGTGGAGGCGTTGCCCGCGTTGCCGCCGTCGCCGCCCGATCCACCGGGAGCCCCACCATTCGTCCCGTTGCCGCCATCACCGCTGGTGGCGACAGCGTTCGTACCGGTTGCGGAAGCTTTTCCACTCGCTCCGCCGGCTCCCCCGTTGCCGCCGGCACCGCCCGTGCCCCCATCGCCGGATATCGCTTCATTGCCGGACGAGGCGTTTGCCTCACCACCGGTACCGCCCGTGCCTCCGGTAACGCCGGCGCCGGCGGAGGCGCCGTCGCCACCGGTGGAACCATAGGCGCCTCCGGTGGCGCTGTTGAAGATGGTTCCGCCGGTGCTGCCGGTGGCAGCCTGAACGGTGATAACCGGGTTGTCCCCGATGGCCCCGGCCAGACCCGTGCCGCCCTGGCCGCCGGCGCCTCCGGTGCCGAACAGCATCGCGCTGCCCCCGTCGCCACCTCGCCCGGGCGCACCGCCGTTGACGCCCGCCACGGCCGCCCCACCCTGCCCGCCGGCACCGCCATCGCCGCGCAGCCAGCCCCCGGAACCACCTGTGCCGCCCAACGCGCCGGCCCCGCCCGCACCGCCAACCCCGCCGTTGCCGAACAATCCCGCGCTGCCGCCCGTCCCGCCGACCTGACCGGATCGCCCTGATCCGCCGTTGCCGCCGTTGCCCCACAGCAGTCCGCCGGCGCCACCGTTGGCGCCGCTGCCGGCGGCGCCATTCGCGCCGTCGCCGATCAACGGCCGCCCCAGCAACGCCTGCGTGGGGGCATTAACCACGTCCAGCAGCGTCTGTGCGGCATTGGCCGACTCGGCGGTCGCGTACGCGTCTGCGCTGGCGTTGAGAAGCTGCGCAAATTCCTGTTGGAATGCCGCGGCACGCGCGCTGAGCGACTGGTACGCCCAGCCGTGGCCACCGAACAACGTCAGATCTTCAAGGGGTTCCATCGGTTCCTGCAGACCCGGAAGGCGGCCGAGATCGAGGCCGCGTTCGGGGCACGGCTGGTGTGCCCGGTGGACGAGTTCAACGCCTCTCGGCATGTGGGCGACGACTCGCCGGCGGTTGCGGCGCCGCCGACCCCGGAGCGGGTGAGCGAGTTCTTCGAGTTCTTGAAGTCGAGGATTGCCACGGCGCGCAAGTACGGTCCGGCCGCGCGGGACTACGCGATGTTCCGGACCTTGTATCACGCTGGCCTGCGGTCGGAAGAGTCTGCGCTGTTGGAGATTCCGGACGTGCATTTTGGGCGTGGACCGTTCGGCAAGTTGCACGTGCGGTTCGGCAAGGCCGCCCACATGTCCGGTCCCCGGCCTCGGTGGGTGCCGATGCTGGACGGGCTGGACGTTCTGTTGCGCTGGTTCCTGGCCGATGTGCGCCGGAAGTTCCCGGACTCGCCGGTGCTGTTCGCCGACGAGTCCGGCGGCCCATTGCATCGTGGCACGATCCGCAACCGGTTGCGGTATTTGATGGAGCTTGAGGGCCGACCGGTCGCGGAGCGTTTCAGCCCGCATGCGTTGCGCCGTGCCTGTGCGACCCACAACTACGAGCGTGGGGTGGATCTGGTTGCGATTCAACAGCTTTTGGGGCATTGGACGGTGAGTTCGACCATGCGGTATGTGCGGCCGTCGGCGACGTTCATTGAGGACGCCTACCGGCGTGCGGTCACCTCGACGCTGGCCGAGCTGAGCGGAGAGGACGGGACGGGATGAAGATTCGATGGCGGTTGCGGATGGCCGCGGCCCAGCGCGAGGTGTGGACTGGCACCGAGCTGCGGCGGTTACTGGCCGAGCGGGCGGGTCTGGAGTTGTCGGCGGCGTCGGTGTCGGCGCTGTTGACCAAGGAGCCCAGCCAGATCAAGCTCTCAACGCTGATCGCGTTGTGCACCGCGCTGGACTGCACCCCAGACGACCTGTTCGAGGTCGACACCACCCCAGTCGAACAGCCCGCGGCCCCTGCGCGCCCGGTCGCCTCGGAGTTGAAGACCGCCACTGCGCGGGGCCGGTCGATGCCGCCGATGTAAACCCCACGGAGATTTCGGAATGGGTTGCGGCTGATGGGTAAACGGCAGAAAGACTGCCTCGACTGCGGAGCGCCGGTGGGATACATCGGCCGCGAGCACTGCTGCCGATGCACCCGCCGGTTACGGGTGCAGGCGGCCAAGGCGCGATGCCCAGGCTGCGGTCGAGACCGGATACTGCTGCCGGAGACGGACCGGTGCATGCTGTGCTCACGCCGCTGCCGCGAATGCGGTGGGCCGATCCGATTCCGCGGTGAGACGATGTGCCGCCCATGCCAGAAGCGGGCCACGCTCGCCGCAGCGAAGTCGCCGTGCCCGCGTTGCGGAAAGCCCGGCTATCTGCGGGAAGCGACCGGGTGGTGTGGCTCGTGCTCCCGGCCCGGCCCGTCAAAGGATCCACCCCGCATCTGTGCGTGCTGCGGTGAGTTGCGCCGCCACGCCGGGCGCGGCATGTGCGGGCGATGCTGGCAGCGCCACCCGGACCGGCCGTTCGTGCGCGGCGAGACACTGGCCGCTCGGCTCACCGAACCACCGGACTGGCTCGACGACTTCGTCGCGTATCTGGCCGCCCACCACTGCCCCGGTCGCGCCTGCGTGCTGATCACCACGCTGTCTCGGTTGCTCGAAGACGAACACCCCAACCACCCGCACGGCGTGCTCGAGCGGGCCCGCCGACCCGGCCGGTCGATGGGGTCACTGGCACGTGCCCTCGAGACGTTCTTCACCCAGCGCGGCCTGGCGATGGCCACCGATCAGGACCAGCGGCTCGCCGCCGGACGGCGCAAGAAGCGGATCGACGGCGCACCCGCCGGGATGCGCGCCGCTGTCGCGGTCTTCGCCGAGTTCATGCTGCGCTCTCGTGATCGGGCTCGGCGTGCGGGCACCCGGCCCCGTGCCGACCGAACCATCGAGTCAGCGTTGGCGATCGTGCGCGACCTCGCCTGCTTCCTCGATACCCAACGCGGCAAGCAAGATTGGGCACTGGTGGACGTCGCCGATATTGAGGCGTTTCTCGCTGAGTTGCCGAACACCCGTGCGCGACGTCTGACTGTGTTGGGGCAGTTCTTCCGGTTCGCCCGCAATCGCCGCCTGGTGCTCGTCGATCCGACGCGAGGCATCTCGGCCAAGCGCTACAGGGGATTTCGTGGCCGCACCCTCACCGTCACGCAACAACGAACACTGTTTCGCCGCTGGAGCGCCGACCCCGCGGCGCATCCGCACGAGGCCCTCTTCGGGCTTCTTGCCATATTGCACGGTGTCTCCAGCCGTGAGCTGCGCTTGCTGGAGGTCGACCACATCGACGCGAGTGATCGCACGATCCGCCTGGGCAAGCGCCCACACCGGGTGCCGTTGGACCCGGTCAGCTGGACCGCTGTGCAACGCAGTCTCGATCACCGCGAGACCCTGCGCACCAACAACCCGCATGTGATCGTCACCCGCGGTACCAAGGCCGACCGGCGACCGGCGTCCGAGGCGTATATGGCTCATCTGCTCGATCCGTGTGGCCTGCCACCCAAGATGCTGCGCACGACCCGACTGGCCGACCTGGTCAATACGATCGACCCGAAACTCGTAGCGGCAGCGTTCGGGATGAGACCCGAGGGAGCGATGATCTACCTCGCCGATCACCTCGACGAGGGCCGACTGCCCGACCGGCTCGCCGAACCCAGATAAGTGCGAACGTGTCACGTTTCGACGCCACTTCCGCACAGGTTCGCGCGAACAAGTGCGCTTTGCCGAACTGCTTGTTCGAGGTGACGATCAGGCTGGCCCGCTCGTAGCGGGAGGACACCAGTTGGAAGAACAGGTTGGCCGCTTCGGGTTCGAAGGGGATGTATCCGACCTCGTCGATGACCAGCAATGGGTAGCGGCCCAGGCGGACCAGTTCGGCTTGCAGCTTGCCGGCGTGGTGGGCCTGGGCCAGCGTGTTGACCCAGTCCGCGGCGGTGGCAAACAAGACCCGGTGCCCGGCCTGGCAGGCTCGGATCGCGAGGCCTATCGCGAGGTGGGTCTTGCCGGTGCCGGGCGGGCCGAGGAATACCACGTTGTCCTTGGCCACGACGAAGTCCAGGGTGCCCAGATGGGCGACGAGATCCCGCTTGAGTCCCCGCGCGTGGTCGAAGTCGAACTCCTCCAGAGACTTTCGTGCCGGGAACCGCGCCGCTTTGATGCGGCCCTCGCCGCCGTGGGACTCGCGGGCGGAGACTTCGCGTTGCAAACAGGCCACCAGGAACTCTTCGTGACTCCACGACTCGGCCCGGGCGCGTTCGGCGAGGCGGTCCACCGATTCGCGCAGCGTCGGCGCCTTGAGCGCTCGAGTCAGGTAGGCGACCTCCGCCGACAGATCACGGGCGGGCTTGGCTGCTTGGGGGCCGCGGGTGGCCATCACGCCACCCCACCGTCGAGGCCGTCGATCCCCAGCGCGGTGTCGTAGTCGCTCAACGTGCGCTGCTCGACGTCGAGTTCGGCGACCGGGCGTAGTACTCCGACCCGTTCGCGGCGCAGCGTCCGCGCTGCGGCCACGTGGTCGGGATCGGAGATCGTTTGGTGCCACCCCCAGATCCGTTCGTGATCGGCGACGACGCGTCCGTCGCAGAGCGCCCGGACCCGTGCCAGGTCGGCGATCACCTCGATGCGACGCCCGATCACCGACGGATGCACCGAGTAGTCGTTGCTGTCCAATCGGACGTAGTGATCCCGCGCCAACCGCACCGAGGACCGCCACCCGGTGGCCGGCGGGACCGGCGGCAAGGTGAGCATAGCGTGGCGGTCAGCGGCGATCCGCTCAGTCGGGGCGCAGCCCAACGCCCGGCGCTGTCGTGTGTTCACCACCGAAATCCACTGCTGCAGTTGACTGTTGAAGTCGGCCGGTGAGGTGAACGAGCGACCCGGTAGAAAGGACCGCTCCAAATGATCGTGACAGCGTTCGACTAGTCCCTTGGCCTCGGGTTATCCGGCTAATCTTGGCGCGGTTTCAGCTGTTGGGCGGTGTGTTAGTCGGCTTTTGGTTTTCGTAGGCGGCGGAGTTCTTCTTCGTGGCGGCGCACGGTGGTGGCGATGGTGTCCAGCGCGATGCGTAGGTGGGCGATCTCGGTGGTGAGTCCGGACAGGGTGTGGGCTTCCTTGCCGCGGGTGCGGTGTTCTTCGATGATTCTGCGTAGCTCGGAGTTGCGGTAGAGAGTGGCTCGGCCGAGTCCGGTGCGTGCCGCGACGTCATCGAAGGTCACTTGTTGTCCTTCGAGAATGATTGCCGCGCAAGCGTCTTCGACGTGTTGTCGGCGCTGTTGGGGTGTCATCCGGTCTGTGTCTGACTGATGTGGGCGTCGAGGCGTTCGATGAGTCGGCGGTGGCGTTCGGCTTCACCGGTCCAGCCGCGGGCTTCGGCGTCACGGGCCAGGGTTTCGGTGTCGGCGCGCTGAGCGGCCAGGACGGGCAGGTAGCCGGTATCGGTGCGGAAGTTGGGGCAGTGTTCGCAAATATTGGCGTAGGCGCACGGGCCTTGGACTTGGGCGCGGATGCAGAAGCCACCTGCCAGGCGGGCCTTGACCGCGGGCGCCTGTCTCCAGTCGCCGTCGAAGATCGGCAATTGGGTGCGCCCGTGGGGTGGCTCGGTGGGCAGGGTGCCCAGGTGGGCTTTCGCGGCGGCCAAGGCTCGCTCGTATTCGGTGCGCACGGTCGAGTCGAACAGCCGTCCGTAGCGCAGGCTCATCTCCGCCGAGAGATGGCCGAGCAAGGCCATCAGGCTCTGCAGGGATACGCCAGCGTTGACCAGTGCGGTGGCGTAGGTGTGGCGCAGCTGGTGTGGGGTGATGTGCGGCAGGCCGGCGTCGGCAGTAACGCGGGTCAGGACGTCGCGAAGGTGATCGGCGGTCAGGCGCCGACCGTGGTGGGTGAGCAGGTAGTCGGTGGGTCGAGCCGTGCGCGGGTGGGGCAACGGCCGTCCGGGTGAGCGGTGGGCGACGATGCGGTCGATCAGCGCGACGGTTTCCTCGTCTAGCGGCACCATGCGTTCGGTGTTCAGCTTGCCCAGCGGAACCTTCAGCCAGGCGCCTTGGCCGGGGATCTCGTGCACGCTGTCCAGTTCCAGGTCGACGAGCTCACCGATGCGCAAACCGGTCGCTCGTTGCAGCAGCAACGCATCAGCGGGCAGCCGCTCGGGCCAGGCCTGCAGCGCTTGAGTCAGGCGCCGGTCCAGATCGGGGGTCAGGTAGCGCGGCAACGGTCGGGGCAGCTTGGGGATATCGGAGCGAAACACCAGGCGCCGCTGCGGTGCTTCGGGCCAGCCCCATTCGGCGATGTTGTTGAGCAGGCAGTGCACTGCCAGGATCCGGCCGCGGCGCTCAGATGCCTGGATCGGTGCACCGGTGCGGGTGTTGGTCGCCTCGGCAGTCGCGGTCAGGTAGGTCTCAATGTGGCGGCGGCGGTCCAGGTCGGTCAAGCTCGTTAGCGTCGGGTCGACCGAGGCCAGATGCGCGGCGAAGTGGTTGAGCCGGGTTGCGGTGCCGGTGACCGTGCTGCGGCTGTGGGTGGCGGTCAACCGATCGAGGTAGGCCACAAACGAGCCGCGCAGCGCCGGGGTGGCATCCCGCATCCGTTGCGCAAAGCTCTGCCGTAGCAGGCTGGTCGCGTTGACCGGCTGTTCGGTGAACACACCGAGGTGAAACATGACCTGCCGGGCGGTGTGGGTGGCGCTGCTGTAGTGACGACTGGCTTTCCCTAGGCCGTGGCGGGCTGCGCTTGCGGCCAGCAAGTCGTCGAAATTGTTGTCGGTCAACGTATCCAACCGTCGGCCGGTCTGGATGAGTAGCCTGCCGATCACCTGTGATGCGGCCGCGCTGCGGGTGCGTTCGGTGAAGCCGAGTTCTTGCGCGGCGCCCAAGAACTCGGCCAGGTCCTCCGCTAACGGCCCCGGTGGCAGATGCCGCCAGAACACGGCCAGTTTGCGGTGGATCAGGTAGTCATAGCCGGGCCGCAGATAGCGGGCCAACATCAGAAACGTGACGAACGAGCGGGTGGGATGAGAAACGGTCAACCGCACTTCGAGCGGCTCACCGGCCCACCGCTGCGGATCAGGCCAGCGCCGCAGGAACGTTCGCGCGGCCGAGCCAAGGTTCACACTGGTCAAACCGAGCCGAGCGCAGTGTTCGTCGTAGGCGGCGAGCAGGTCGACCTCAGGTGCGGGTGCGTAGGCGAGCACGGGCGGCATCGAACTCCTCACGCAGAAACGTTGGGGCCAAATGGATGTAGGCGGCAGCGGAATCGACGTGGTCGTGGCCCATCAGCGCTTGGATCACCGACAGGTCGACCCCAGCCTCGGCCAGTGCGGTGCCAAACGAATGCCGTAACGCGTGTGGATGCCCTGCAGCGACACCGGAGCGCTCGCGGTGATACCGGAACACCGTGCGCAGCCCCGCAGGGGTCAGCGGCTGTCCGCGATGGGCGCCTTTGGCGACAACGAACAGTGCATCAGCGTCAGTTTCGGGGCGTTCAGCCAGCAGATAGGTTTGGATCGCACCAGCCACGTCGGTATCAATCGGCACCGAGCGTTCCTTGCCGCCCTTACCGAGCACCCGAACCCAGCGCCGCGCAATGTCGATATCGCTGACCCGCAGCGAAAGTACTTCCGCCGAACGCAGACCCGACAACAGCATCAACCCGCCGATCGCGCGGTCACGCCAGCTACGGAAGCTGCCCAGCAGCGCCGCAGATTCCTCCCGCGACAATCCGCGTGGCAACCGGCGCGGCTCACGGACCCGCAGCTGCGACCGAGACTTCGGTTTCGCCGTGTGCGCCAATAGCCCGGAACGCTCACTGCGCGAACGCAATCGGGCCGCCCGACCGCTACCGACCGGGTTACGCGCATCCGGGTCACGCATCTCCCGAAACGCAAACAAGCTCGAAATCGCCGCCAACCGCCGATTGATCGTCGCCGGCGCATACCCCTGATTACGGCCATCACGGATCGAATACACGTTGCCACCCGGCCGACCCGGCAACGTCGCCTCCCGACATGCCGTCAAGAACCGCAGCAGCACATCAACATTCACCTCCGCCAGAACCAACTGCTCGCCACTCAGCCACCGCGCGAACGCCAACAGGTCATAGGCGTAAGCACGGCAGGTCCGAGGGGAGAAATTACGGTCAGCCAGAAACCCCAGGAATTCATTCACCAACCCGAACTTCTCCGCGGCCGTCCCGCGCAACTGCCAGACGCCATCGTCGTCCACAGCCGCAGAGAGTTCCTTCGTCATGAGATGTACATATCTCATCTCGCACCACCACGGTCTAGAACCGCAGGAAAACGGCGTGTCGCGCGAAATCGATTATCCCGATTAGCCGGTTAAGAGAGGGTCACCCGGTTTGCAGACCAACACCTTGGTACCCAGCGTCCCCCGAAACGCTTGACACTGTTCGGTGAGCTCGACCTTCCCGGCCCGCCACCGCCCGATCGCGCTCTCACCGTCCCAGACCAGCACCCGCGGCACTGCGGCCAAGTTCTCGATCAGCTGCCACCAACCGGTGAACAGATCCGCCGCCGACCGCGTCGGGAGCAGCAGCGCCGAGAGCCACCGCGAATAGCCGGTGATCATCGTCAACACCGGCAGTAGCGCTGGGCGACGGACCTGTCCGAACCCGACCGGCAGATCGATCGGCGGGAACCACAAGTCGCATTGGGCGATCTCCCCAGCCACGTAACTCGTCCGACCCGCCGGATCCGGCGGCAGATACACCGGACGCAGCTCAGCGACCCGCTCCTTGAAAACCGTCAGCCCACGCGTCCAGCCGATCCGCTCGGCGATCACCGTCGCCGGCATCCTCGGATAGCTTTGCAGCAGTTCACGAATGCGCGGCTCGACCTCATCGACGATCGACCCCGCCGGCTCCCGTTGATACTTCGGCGGCCCGTCTGAGGCGATCGCCGCCCGCACCGTGTTCCTCGAAATACCCAACACCCGCACGATTGCCTTGATCGGCAACCCCTCCGCTCGATGCAGCCTGCGGATCTCAGCCCAGTCCTCCACGGATAACACCCCTTCATCTCCCTCGGCTCGGGTAAGCCGAGGATCAAACGCAGGGGGTCAAAATTCAGACGTCGACACGGGGTTATCTTTCAGGCGTCGCCGACAGTAACCGGTCCCCCCTTGATACTTTTGCGCCGTTGTAGGCCACTGCGCCGCATCGGGTGAAGCAGCTGCTGAGCCCTTTGCAGCCGTTAACCCCGCATTGCTGCATGGCTGTCACCTCCGCCAGTGCACTACTCACCTGCCGCCGCGCGATGCCGACTTCTCCGGTGGGGACATAAGCGATGGCTCCAAAGTAGATGCGCGGGGGGATGGGTAGCTCAGGGATCGAAACATCGTGGGCGACTCCAAGCGCGGCTCGACGCAGATACTCCGTCACCATTTCGTTGCTCCTTTCCAGCGATTGATTGGCTGGGTCCATCCGAGGTCCCATGCCGTACCCAACGGGGGTAGGGTTGGAAGTCGCCAGTTAGGGTTTGGAGATCACTACCGCCTAGCCGGTCAGGTGAAGGCTACGGGTGATGAGCCCAAAGCGTGGCTGGCATCCGGTGCTCGCCGGGCCGCACGCATCCCCGAGGGTGGTCGGGTGCGAAAGTGATTTCGTCGGGTTGCCCCAAGTAGCGCTCCGCGGCACAACCAGGGGAGGGGTGCCCGGTCCGTGAGCAGCGCCGCGAATGGGGGTGCGGGTTTGCCGCGGACCCCAGGCGTGGGGCCCATCAAATAGTTACTGATGTTGCAGAAATTGGCATTCTCCATCGTGCTCGCGACCGCAAACTCGGAGGTGGTGCGATCAAGGGTGGCGCTTAGACGTGAGGTAGAGCCGCGGGTCGGCGAGACGGTGACTGAGGTAACGGTGCGCAGCGCAGATGTCAACCGTGCGAAAATTTGTGACTGCACAATCCGATACTGCAGCCTCCGTGAATTGAGCTTAGAATCGTCGGAGGTGATCGATCGCTTTTGTTCACCAAGCCTCGCGATTGCTAACGGCAGCGGGTCGGCGAGGCGCAGTCGTCAACGTAGGCACAAATTTTGTGCGTCAGGATCTTGGCCCGCTGCCGATTGGCTAGGAGCGAACAAGCCGTGCGATCGCTGCGGAGGCTTCCCTGATTTTCACGTCCGCTTCTTTCCCTCCGCGGGCAACTGCTTGGCTTACGCAATAGTCAAGGTGATCGTCGAGCAGCTTCAGCGCCACGGACCGCAAAGAACTGCTGGCCGCGCTGATTTGCGTGAGGATGTCAATACAGTACTTGTCCTCGTCAACCATCTTCGCGATGCCGCGAACCTGGCCCTCAATTTTTCGTAATTGCTTGGCATAATCGTCTTTGTTCACCGCATATCCGTACGTCGTTTTCTTCACGCAAACTCCGGCTCGTTGATCATTGGTTCGCTACTCCATCGCCGCACGCTAACGCTGTGGACACTAACAACGCATTCTGGGCCAGTGTACCGAGTGGGTTTCCAGACCTCGCCGTAGACCAAACGGGCTGAACACAAGCGGTCGGTTGGGGCCAGCGGAAGTGATCGTCGCGGATGAGCTCCTGAAAAAGCTCGCGATCGACTGCATGCCACTCACGAATCAAAAGTTCGTTCGTTCGCGGATCACGCACGACTTCAGCACGCCAGGGTAGGCAGTCCGGGCATGCCAAGATCTCGTAGGCGTTCCCTGCGTCGTAAAAAGCGCACAGGTCAACGCTGCCGATCGGGGCGCCGAAGCCAATGTTCGATCGCGGGGGCTGTGGACGAATTCGGCGGTCAGTCAACCGCTGAGAGGTTGGTCGGTTCTTCGGAACGTCGTTGTCATCGACGAAGTCACCGGGTGTAAGTGGTCGGTGTAATCGTCGTTCAAGGCAGCCGATACAAAGCCGGCCGCAGACATCGCCGGCAGCCGCCCATAGCCGGTCCTCGACCCTGTACGTCTCATCCCAGGTGTCGTATTTACAAGCTGCGCAACGCAAGTCACGTAAGACCATCGTCCACCGATACGAAATGACGTTGCCGTTTGTGGTGGTGAAGTCGCGCCATCCGTGGGCGCCGCGAACGAGCGTGAGTGCGACGGCATTTCGTGGCAGGTGATGGCCCGGGCTATGGCCACCTCGACCTCGCAGAGATTTTCAACGACGGCATCGGTAACAGCGCCTTGACTTTCGAGTCGCCACCCGAGGCGGAATCCGGGCACTGGCCGATACTGGAAATCCATCACTCTACTTTTAACCCGAGTACGTGCTGAGGTCCACATGCCCGGTCACGACTACGGGCTCACGCTTCTGCGATCTGCGTTACAGAGCGCCCGACACAACCGCTTTGTCCTGAATGCTCGGACACACAACAGATCAAACTTCCTCTCGCGGCTGTCGGGCTCCCGGGTGAAAGCAGCTCACGCCTGACTCCGCCGCAACCACGTTGACCTACTTGACCTTTCGCACATTCGATCTTGTGACCGCTCCTGTTGGTTCCGGCTCTTTCGGAATGTTCGACCCCAGTAAGCTTTGCGGCTGGCGCTCGGGAGAAGTATTCATACGGCCTCGGTTTGGATGGCGTCGCCCCTGGGGTGCGCTCGACCTCGCTCAGCAGTGCCTGGGACCCGGCGCGTTGTCTGGGCGGGCGCTGCAGGGTCAGCGTAGGTACCGAGTACCCCGGGGGGGCTTACGCGCTGTTCATAGTTTCGGCAAGCCCAAACGTAGCGTCAGCACTTGCGCTGCGATCCGCGCCGCGCTAACCTCCCAAAAGTGATAGATACCCCCATGGGGTATATGAGAGGAGCGTGTTATGACATCGGTAACTCCACAGGTCGACTGGCATCTTCTTGGTGACTGGTTCGACGTATGCAGCTGCAAGTTGCCCTGCCCGTGCAGCTTTGCGCAGGAGCCGACCCATGGTGACTGCCTGTTCACGCTGGTCTGGCACGTGCGGGAGGGTCACTTCGGTGCGGTGGACCTCGCCGGTTTGAACGTTGTCTCCCTTGGCGAGTTCAGCGGCAACATGTGGGTCGAAGATCCGAACGCAAAGATGAAGCTGATGTTCTACATTGATGCCACCGCCGACCCCGACCAGCGCGACGCCTTGGAGCGAATCTTCACCGGCAGGGAAGGAGGCTGGCCGGCCCAGTTCGCGAGCCTGATCCAGGAATTGCGCGGTATCGAATCCGCACCCATCGAATTCGATGCCGCTGAAGATCTGCGCTACTGGCGGGCCGAAATTCCCGGCAAAGTCGACCTCCACGTCGCGGCCTTGACCGGTCCCACCTCCGATCCCGATCGGCGCGTCACTACCGCCAACGCACCGGGTGCCGAGGTCGGGCCCGGCCAGGTCGCCACCTGGGGCGTCGTGGAAAGGGATTATGCCCGCGGATTCGATTGGTCCCGCGAGTACCGCGGCGGCTCTAGCAAGCACTTCGCATTCGACTGGCGACCTGGAACCAACCAAGCGTCGTAGGCCCGCGAGCAAGCGAATCGGCATGGGCGATTTTTGTGCCGTTGCCTGGCTTGAGCGGGCACCCCATGTATCGCTAAAAATCGAGCTAGTCACGCGGTACATGAGGCGGCCTACACGGTTGTGTTGCACGTGCTGCTTGTCGCCGAAGATTTGGTTGTGCAGCCGTTGGCGCACCTGCGGTCGGCTATTGACCGATGAATCAAAGCGATTTGGCACTCGGCACTGCCAGTGATCGCGCTCATCGAGTATCCCTGGTCGTACTCGCCGGAATTTCTCACCTGTGAGCAGCGGTCAGTGTCGTTGTTGGCGGTTTCCGGCGGTGATTCGGCGCAGGGTTTCGGCGGCGGCTTGGTGGTCACGCAGACGGTAAGACTCGCCGTCGAGGTTGGTGACGACCGCGCGATGCAGCCGGCGGTCGAGCGTGGCGGCGGGCGGCCATGGTGGTGTCGCCGAGGATCTCACCCCAGGTACCGATCCCGCGGTTGGTGTGATCACGATGCTGGTCGTCAGGCACCGATGGGAGAGAAGCTGAGACAGCCCGAGCGGCGTCGGCGGGCAACGGAAGCTACCCGAGCTCATCGAGGTGGGCTTCGCACCACTCGACGACACCGGACCAACTGCTGTTCCGGCTTGTTGCTGGCGCCTACGAACGGGGATCCCTAGCCACCAGCTCACACTGGCCCTTCGAGCAATGGGGGCCCTTCCTGCTCGAGCAGACCACAGCCCTCAGCATCCTCGACCGCCTCCTGCACCGCCACCGTCGTCATCACCGACGGCAATTCCTACCCAATGAACGACGCCCAACAGCGTGTCGCAGCGTTCACCTACCGCCCGCGCCACGCGCAGCACCCGAAATCCAGCAAACAATCGCAGAATGCGCTGCGCGCACGACTAAGTATGTCGTGCGGGTCCACCTCACCAGAATCAGGCTGCGCCAGATGATTGATTTGCGATCGCCGACGGAATAGACGCTTGCCGAGACGGCCCCGATACCTGCAGGTAGCAGTACATCCTCTTGGGCTCGCTGCACGCCGTGCGTCGACATGCGTTCCATACTCTGCCGTTGCTCAATGTGGTTAATCCGCTGCGGTGGCGGTACCTGCTGCAACGAGTGGACATTTGGAGCTTGCCGTATTGATTCTTTGTGGTGCAAACCTTCTCGCGCCGCGTGTCACGTGGTGGGCGTCCGTCAATGCGGTTCATGCCGAAGGCTGCGGAGAAGGGGACGCGTTTGCCCATAGTCAAGCGATCGCACCCAATTCATATTAAATTCAAATCATATTTGAATCATATATGATTCATGGTGAATTCAAATGTTCCAGTTGATGCGAGGCAGCAAATGAATAATTACTGACTCAGCAGTGAACAAGGTGCCAGAACCCTGTGATGTTCCTACTCGCTTGGCTTAACTTGGCGGGGGATCGGCTCAGCGACGAGTGACGTGAGGTCATTCATCGCTGGGCTGCTGTTAACGCAAAGGGATTTGAGGGAGGACTCAACGTGTCGACCATTATTGCTGTGCCGGACATATTGGCCGGTGCATCGGGGGAGCTGCTGTCGATCAACGAGACGATGCGCGCGGGCAGTGCAGTCGCGGCGGGCCCGACGACCGCGGTGGTTCCGGCCGCCGCGGACTTGGTGTCGCTGTTGACCGCTACGCAGTTCGCCAATCACGCGCGGCTGTTTCAGGACATCAGTGCGCAGGCCGCAGCTGTGCAAGAGCAGTTGGCGACCACGCTGGGTGTCAGCGCCGGTTCGTATGAGATCACTGAGGCGGCCAACGCCGCCGTGGTTAGATAGGACAACGCAGTCATGGTGGATTTCGCAGCTCTACCGCCGGAGATTAACTCCGCGTTGATTTATACCGGACCCGGCTCGGGGCCGATGTTGGCCGCCGCGGCAGCTTGGGATGGACTGGCCGGCGACCTGCAGGCTGTTGCGGCCTCCTATGGAGCGGTGGTCACCGGCTTAGTCGACGGCCCGTGGCAGGGACCCTCGGCGGCGTCTATGGCGGCCGCGGCCACGCCCCAAATTTCATGGCTCAGCGCCACCGCCGAGCAGGCTCAACTGGCCGGCTCGCAGGCCGTGGCAGCGGCGAGTGCATATGAGGCAGCATTCCTTGCGACGGTGCCCCCACCAGTGATCGCCGCCAACCGAGCCCTGCTGGCGGCGCTGCTGGCGACGAATTTCCTTGGTCAGAACACTGCGGCCATTGCCGCTACCGAGACGCAATATCTCGAATTTTGGGCACAGGACGCGGCAGCGATGTACGGCTATTCCGCTGCATCGGCGGCCGCAGCAGACTTACCCCCGTTCACCCCGCAGGCGATCGCCACTACCCTGACCGGGCTTGGCCAACAAGTCAACGCGCAAATCAACGCCGTCAACTCAACACTGGCGGCGCAGGGATATCACGAGATACCAAAAGCCCTCAGCCAGCTGGCCGGGCTGACGAATACACCGCCCTGGCTCGCCAACCCCCAGGCAGCCCTCGGTCTGACCGGGAGCGCCTGGAACTCCAACGGCGACGGGATCGTCGTAGCCGGAGCGTTTGGCGACGTGCTGTCGAGCTTGACCGGATCTAATGTCTTGGATGCCAGCTCGCCTATCAATGGTTTCACGAGAATGATCTCACCTATCCGGCTGTTCGGCACGACCTTCAGGGACATAGACGGCCTGAGCCGTGCGTTTTTCCCAGCAGCCAAGGCGGCCGAGGGCGCCGCCAAGGCCGCCGAAGGTGCCGCTCACGCCGCAGCCAACGCGTTGCCGAACCTGGGAAGTGGTTTGGGCGGGATTGCGGGAGCCGTAGGTAACGCGGCCAAAGTCGGAGCAGTGTCGGTTCCGGCCAGCTGGGTCAGCACCCCGGTGGCAGCACCCATCAATGCCGCTCTTGGCGGTCTCACGTCCGGCGCGGCCGCTGAAGGCGGTACCAGTGCCTTCGGTGGGTTACCGATCATGCCCGGCGCCGGGGGCGCGCGCACCGTTGCCAACTTTGCTGCTCCCCGATACGGATTTAAGCCCACCGTGATCGCCGCCCCGCCGTCGGCGGGATAGGAAAGGCGATAGATCACGACTACGCAGCGCGTTGGCTGCGGTCAGTGCGCAGCAAATCAGGGAATTGCTAGCGATTGACCGGTTTTGCAGCCTCGATTTTCGAGCCGCCATACGCACTGAGGGCGGTCAGCCCCCTGCCGCCTAGCGCTGATCCGCGCTAACGAGTGACACCGACGAGCGACCGCGGCATGGCGTCGAACCTGCTCAATCGCGCGGTGCTGTCGCGCGGACCTATTATTTTAGTTAGGTTGAATCGTGGCGAGCGAAGCCGAGACCTGCAAGTCGCTCGCGGTTCGGTACCCCCTGCAGGCCCGCGAATGGCGACCGAAAATACGCGGGAAAATCGGGCCGGGTGATGTCCGTTCGCGGAGCAACGGCGAAGAGTGGTGGGGTTGAATGTTGAAGGAAGTGTTCCTGCTGCGGTGCCATATGGAAATTCGTCATCAATAACCAGCTCACCGGGCAACGCTTGGGTTGTCAGTCCTACCCCCGCAAACGGCTGGTCAAGACGGCGCATCAACTGCGGTCGGGTGCCCCACAGGCCCACCGGAACCCGACCATCGCGGCAGAGCTTCATCTCGCCGGCGACGGCGTCCGACAGGCAACATCTATTTTCCCTATTCACACACCAATGTCTGGGGGTGACGCGCTAAGTGCGGCCAGATTTTCAAAATACCGCCGCGCCGGACGGCAGCACCGTTTTGTGCTCGTCCACCGTGCGCCTATCGCAGGGTGGGAGAACAGCTGCGTACGCCCATAGCCGGGGAATCCCTGCGAGACTGGCATCCCGAGGTGGCCGCTGAGTGGCATCCCACCCGAAACGGTCAGACCGGGCCCGACGCCGTCAGTCACGCCAGCGGATTCCGGGCATGGTGGCTGTGTCGCAAACCCGGCGGCGGTCACGAATGGCGCACCGCCGTGGCCAACCGGACGACCGGGAAACGTTCGGGTTGTCCGGTGTGCAGCCGCGTTGCGAAGTACCAGCCGGCGCCAGGGAAATCGTTTGCTGATCTGTACCCTGAACTGCTCACGGAATGGCATCCGACGTCGAATGTGGACCTAGATCCTAGGCGGATCAAGCCCGGGTCCTCGGCCTCTGCGTGGTGGTTGTGCAGCGTGTGTGGACACGAATGGGCGGCGATCGTCGCGGCGCGGGCCACCGCTGGTACTGGTTGTCGGCTGTGCAGCCACAAGATGCGCGGGAATCTAAGACGCACGCCACCAGCCCAAAACTCGCTTGTCGAGGTGTATCCGCAGGTCGTGGCCGAGTGGGACTGGGAGGCCAATGAAGGGGTCGATCCGGCGACCTTGAGACCCGGCACGGACCTCAATGTCTGGTGGAGATGCGCCCGGCGCGGACACCGCTGGCAGGCCCGCGTCTCCGCCAGGACCGGCAAGGCGACGCGCTGCCCGCGGTGTGTGCACCTGCCTGAGCCCGGAGAGTCGTTTGCTGATCTCAATCCAGAAAGGGCCCTCGAATGGCACCCGATACGAAACGGAGACCGCCGCCTCGAAGAGTTTAAGCCCGCCAGCGGTTTTAAGGCTTGGTGGAAATGCTTGGCCCGCGGACACGAGTGGCAAGCGTCGATCGCCAAGCGCAACGGGCCTCGCGCTTCGTCCTGTCCAACGTGCACGATGTGGGGTACCTCCGCCGCCCAGATCAGGATCGCCTACGAACTCATCGCGGTAGGCGTCCCCGTGGTGCTCAACCATCCCAAGATTCCAGTCACAGGTCGCCGGCCGGTCGCCGCCGACATCGTGGTGCCCGGCATGAAGGTCATCATCGAATACGACGGCAGTTATCATCATGCCGTTGCGGACGCATTCGAACGTGACTGCCTCCAAACCGCTTTGTTAACCGCGGCTAGTTGGACCGTCGTGCGTATCCGGCCCGAGCCGTTGGTACCGATCGATAGCCAAAGCGTGCGGGTGGCCGCCAACGCCACCATTAAGCAGATCGCTAGCGCAGTTGTGCGCAAACTGTCTCTTCTGGGGCACACGCCCTCGAATCTGGATGGTTATCTTGCTGATGACGAGTTATGGGCTGGTGGCGAGGCTGACCGCGCTGTGCTGCATTTCAAATCACGAAGCCTGCTCTATGAGTTCCCGAGAATTGCCGCCGAGTGGCACCCTACGCGCAACGGATCTCGCACTCCCCGAGATGTGAACCCGGGCAGCAAGCTTCCCGTCTGGTGGCAGTGCGCAGAATGTGGGCACGAATGGCGGGTACGGCCTGGGCATCGAACGAAAGCCGGCGGCACTGGATGTCCACAATGTGCCGCCAGCCGCCGTGCGCGACAGAATCGGACCCCCAAGCCGGGAAAGTCGATGGCTGAGATACATCCGCACCTCCTCAAAATCTTCCACCCAACCAGGAATGGGGATCTCGACCTGCGCGCTCTGAACGGAGGAACAACACACGAAATCTGGTGGCTTTGCCCCGACTGCGGACATCAGTGGAGGACAGGGACCGCCAGACGCTCCGGTTGCCGCCCGTGCGCCTCAAAGCGACAGGGACAAAAGGCCGCCAGACCCAGAGCAGGTCAATCATTGGCCGACCTTCACCCAGCCATCGCTGAGCAGTGGCACCCGACCAAGAACAAGAATCTGCTTTCCTCCCATGTTCGTGAGGGCTGCGCCACACCCGTGTGGTGGTTGTGCGCGGACTGCGGCCACGAATGGCGACGAAGCCCAGGGGCACGTGTTGCTAACAGGTCGGGATGCCGGTGCTGCGCCGCCGGCAAAGCAGGTGCTGCCAGAATGATGCCCGCTCACGGTGAGTCGCTGGCTGATACTCATCCACACCTCGCTGGCGAGTGGATCCCTGAGAAGAACCCAGGGTTGTCGCCAACATCGGTGAAGGCCAACAGGTTCGAACGAGCATGGTGGCGTTGCTCAAGATGTGGGCACGCTTGGAATGCTCGAGTCGACACCCGCGCTCTTCTAGGCTACGGATGCATGAAGTGCGCGTTGACACGACTTAGCATCACAAATAGGAGGCCTCTGCCGGGACGTTCGCTGATAGAGGTGAAACCCGAACTACTGCCGCTCTGGCACGCAACCCGCAACACCGACATCAAACCCCGAGACCTGAACCCCAACAGTCACACCCGCGTGTGGTGGCAATGCCCCGCTTGCGGCTATGAGTGGCAAGCAGCCCCACGCCAAACGGGTTGCCGGCCATGCGGAATGAAACGGGTCAAACAGCAGACAGACCATGCCAGCTCCGGGCCGCTTTCGCTGCGGGCCCAGGGGTCGTCAGCATGACCGGCTATGTTGAAGCGGCGCGTCGGCGCGTCGGCGCGACGTGAACGCTCCGCGTGGCGGCGACAAGGTTGGCTGATGTATAGGCGCGAAGTGCAAGGTGTCAGCATGACGCGGATTTGTTGAGCCGCGTTAGCGCTATTGGCTCGCGACCGAATCGGCTAGGAACGAACGAGTCGTGCGAGGGCCGCGGGGGCTTCGCTTAGTTTCACGTTCGCTTCTTTTCCTCCCCGGGCAACCGCTTCGCTTACCCGATCGTTGAGGTGATCATCGAGCAGCTTCGGAGCCACAGGCCGAAGGGCACTGCTGGCCGCGCCGATTTGAGTAAGGACGTTGTTACAGCACTTATCCTCGTCAACCATTTTCGCGATGCGCCCCCTACCGTTGGAAATTGGCCCCGCGGTCTTGAACTTGGCCCTCATTTGGTCGCAATTGCCTGGCATAATTGTCTTTATTCGTCGCATATCCATACGTCGTTTTTGCACATGAACTTCGGCTCGTTGATCATTGATTTCGCTACCCCATCGCCGCATGCTATCGCAGTGAACACACCAACACTTCTGTGGTCAGTGTCACGACTGGGGTGCAACTGAGACGTCAAGTGGGCGGGCGACATTGGCACTCGCGGCCAAATGTTCGCGAGCGATTATTGCGCACAATGTTGGGTCGAACCAAGCCTGCGATAGCCACGTATTGTCAACGCAAACGAAAGTTGATCAGCGGCGGGCACGGTGATTTCTAAAATTACCTGCTGACTTCTGGACCGAAACCGACAGTCTGCTGCCCCGAGCTGAGAAGGGGAGGCGCTGCGGGAATTCTGCCGAGTGAAACTAGAATCGGTCAGGGTGCCCAGCGGTTCCCCAGCGCGGGTCTGCACCATTGCGCACTGTCGCAGACCCGCCGGGTTTTCCCACACACCGCATTCGCTTCGGTGTGGCAGGCCGCGACGCCTTGTCAGCGTCGGAAAGTGCGGCCACCACCCTGGGGCCTGGGGGTACTGCCGCCAACACGTTCTGCTGGAGTTTGCCCCCGCCGAGCGAACGTGCCGCCCGCCGACGACCCGACCGATCAGGTGGCACGGTGCTGACGCGGTTGCACGCGCGGGGGGCCGACCCCGCCCGGCTGAAGGAGTGAAGGTGCCACCAGACGGTAGCTCCGTCCAGCACGTTGGCGCCGGCACCACTCGCATCATTCCTAGGTTTTTACGATGCTATTGAAAATGATTGTCACCTTCAGTAATCTTTGGGGCCGGTGCTTGGTGGAGGAGTAGTTTCATATGGCCACGATGTGGATGGCGTCGCCGCCTGAGGTGCACTCGACGTTGCTCACCAGCGGGCCGGGTTCCGGCTCGTTGTTGGCGGCCGCGGCGGCGTGGTCGGTGCTTGGTATCGAGTACACCGAGGTGGCCGACGAGCTAATGGCTTTGCTGGGGGCGGTGCAGGGCGGGGCATGGGAGGGGCCGGGCGCCGAGCAGTATCTGGCCGCGCACGCGCCGTATCTGGCGTGGTTGATGCAGGCCGGCACACGCAGCGGGGAGGCCGCGGCGCAGCACGAGATTGCGGCCGCGGCATACACGACCGCGCTGGCGGCGATGCCGACGCTGCCCGAGCTGGCCGCCAACCACATCATCCATGGGTCGCTGCTGGCGACGAACTTCTTTGGCATCAACACCATCCCGATCGCGCTCAACGAGGCCGATTACGTGCGGATGTGGATTCAGGCCGCCACCACCATGACGGCATATGAAGCAGCGTCGGGTGCGGCGCTGACGTCGACACCGAGGCCCGCCCCGGCACCGCAAATTGTTCAAGAGGCCGGCCAGGCAGATGGGCATGGGGGCGCGGCCACCCCCATCGACAACGTCGTTGCAGAGTTTTTGCGCATCATCTCCGGGGGCCGCGTGATCTGGGATCCCGCCGAAGGCACCCTCAACGGGTTGCCCTTTGAGGAATATACGAATGCGGCTGACCCGTACTGGTGGGTTGCTCGTGCGATCGAATTCCCGAAGGATTTTGAGTCGTTTCTTCAGGAACTTATTACAAATCCCCAGGAGGCTTTGCAGTCCTACTTCCAACTTGTGTTTTTCGACTACCCCGAGCACATCGTGCAGATTCTTCAAGCGGTGAACCAGGCCCCGCTATTGTTGGGGACCGCCTTCGGTGCCGCCGTCACGAATCTGGGAGCGGTCCCCGGTCTGGCGGGGTTGTCCGCCCTGGCCGCCATCCAGCCCACGGCGATCCCAGCTGTTGTGTTGCCGCCGCCTGGCGCCGCCGCAGCGCCGATGTTGCCGTCCGCTGGGATGGCCCCGGGTGTCGTCACGGCCGCGCCCGCTGCGCCGGCTGGAACGCCGGCGCCCGCTACGAGCACGGTCACCAGCGCGGGGACGGCACCGCCGCCACCGGCGCCGGTCGCCGCGGGCTTCGGTTACCCGTTCCTGGTGGGCGGCGGCCCTGGGCTCGGCTTCGGGTCCGGGATGAGCAGCACGCCGCGCGCCGACGGCGACGTGCCCGCGCACGCCCGGCCGCACCGGCTGTCGCCGCGGCAGAATCGGGTTCCGGCGCCTTCTTCTTGGCACCGGCATTGGCACTGGCACTTTGCATGATCACGGCGATGAGTTCATGGATATGAATGTCGATGTCGACCCCGACTGGAGCGCACCGCCAAATGGTGCACAGAAGCTGTCGAGCGCCGCGTCGGATCAGGGTGCCGCAGATCTGGGGTTCGCTGGCACGATGAGTAAGGAGGCGGGCGGTGCGGCGGCGGGCATGATCACGCTGGCCGAGGACGGGTTCGGTAGTGGGCCCAGGGTGCCGATGATTCCGGGCACCTGGAACCCGGACGAAGCCGAGGCCGAGTAAATCCGGCCCGGTGTCGTTTAGGACGGGACGCGGTGATGGCCGAGGACATCACAACGAGCGTCGGGTCGACGCCCTATTCATGGCCGCCGCGCGGCATTCCAGGCGTCACAGCTTGCCGCTGGCGTCGACCCGTGCGCGTAGTCGTTCAGGCGCGCTTTTGGCGCTCACCCGACGCCCATTGACTGACTCACCGCCGGATTGCCTCGGACCGGTGTGGGAATGGTGCCTGGGCGCGCTTCGCCAGGGAGACCCGTACAGGCTGGAGACATAGCACCGGGACCGATACCGGAGTTGTGCACTGCGGCGACGAGTTCGTCGAACGGGGCTGCTCAACCATCCGCGCAATCCCTATTGCCAGGTCGACTACTGGTCGCGATGCAGGATCTGCGCGTCTGCCCCGTGCGCTGCTCAGCTCGCCCCCGCATAGCATTGCCACGATGAGCATCTCGCGCAGATGCGCAATTCGTCGCCGCCTCCCATGCGCTCGGACGGCTAACCTAGGGACGGGGCCTGCCAACTGGCCGGTGTCGCACCGAACGAACCCGTTGCGCTACACCACCTTATGTCCCGCGTCGGCACTCAACTTATCGGTTCGCGGATGAAATGTGTACGCCCACAGCTGATATTCGCTGCCGCCATTGTTGTTGCTGGTGTGCTCAGCGGCCTGATCGGCGCATCGATAACCCTGCTGGTCCGCGCCGTGCAACACCTCACCTACGGCTACACACGGGGAACCCTGCTCCTGGGTGTGCTCGCCGCATCTCCCGAACGCCGCCTGCTGGGTCCCACCCTGGGCTGCGCTTTGGCTGGGCTGGGCTGGTGGCTGCTACGCCGCAAGACCACGGTCCCGGGTCTCAATCACGCCATCCGAGCGAATCGTCCATTTGCATCGCTGCCGATGTCCGTCGATGCCCTCCTGCAGGTACTGGCCGTCGGCTCCGGCGCCTCCTTGGGTCGCGAGCAAGCCCCCAGGACGCTCGCCGCGGTGGGCACTGAATTGCTGATCCGGTCCGGGTCCCTCTCACCGGAGCAGCGCCGCATGGTGTTGGCCGGCGCGGCTGGCGCCGGCCTGGCCGCCGTCTATAACGTGCCCGCGGCTGGGGCGGTGTTCACCGTGGGCGTCGTGCTCCACTCCTGGCGACCATCAGCCATTCTGGTCGCACTTGTTACCTCAGCTCTGGCCACCGTGACCGCGTGGCCCGTCAGCCACGGCGCGCCCACCTTCGACTGGCCACCCACGGATCTGACGGGACCGGCAGCGTGGACGGTTGTCGCAGTGATGCCAATCGGCGCGCTGGTCGGAGCGGGGTTCACTCAGCTGATGCGCCGTTCACGACCTGCTACACCTCCAAAGACATGGACCCTAGTTCCGGCGATCGGGTTCGCCGGTCTGGCCACCGGAGTGGGATCGATCTGGCTTCCCCAGTTGCCGGGCAACGGCAAAAGCATTGTGCTTGAAAGTCTTTCCGGCGCGGCTCCGTTGGCGGTTGCGGGGGTCGCTATTCTACTCAAGCCAGCGCTTACCGCGGCGTGCCTTCGCGCCGGCGCGGTGGGCGGATTGATCACCCCGGCGCTGTCGACCGGCGCGGCGACCGGCGCGTTTATCGCGCTGGCGATCGGCCAATTCGGCGGGCACGTCAGCATTCCGACGACGGCGTTGATTGGGGGCGCCGCAGTCCTCGGAGTAACCCAACGTGCACCGCTGTTCGCCGCGCTCTTCACCGCCGAGCTGACCCGTCCGCCCCTCGACGCGTGCGGCTTGCTGCTAGTTGCAGCCCTCGGCGCGCACGCCATTGATTGGATCAACCGCCGACTCATCGAAAGCAGGCGACGGGGCAGTCCGTCACGCTAGTTCTCGCGTCGGCTGCTAGACGTACTTGCCGCCATGGTGAGGTCTCGAAAGACGTGCACGATGGTCTTTGTCCGTCGGCGTGCTGGCCACGGGGCTGCGGGCCTTACGGTGCGGCGGCTCCGCGTAATGCGTTTTCGGTGTGTCGGTTGCCCAGTCCAACCTGAGAATTTTGTGGCGGCTCCAAGGCCAACGCGTGCGGGTCCAGATGCTCCACAGTGCCCTGTGAGGTTGTCGCGGTGTTCGCTGTCGAGGCGGTGGCGGTCATGAATGGATCCTTTCCGGTAAGGGTGACTACTATAGTAGTCAGTCTAGCGGAGGGTACGGCTGTCGTCTTCCTGCTAGGCGGATCAGGCCGACACTTGTGGATAGTCGAAAGAGCCTGTGGATAAACATGATTCAGGTGGACTCGAAGAGGGGGCGACAGGGCACTGACCGGTGGAGGCCGCACGCGCCGTGGCTTATAGTAGGCGACATGGATGCCCCGGATGAAAGAAGCCAGCAGCGCCTCGTTGCGCTGGGAGCAGCCATCACCGAGCTGCGCGAAGCGGCCGGGGAGACCAAAAGCGCGACAGCACAAGCCACCGGGCTCAACCGCTGGTTTCTCACCGGAGTCGAAGCCGGACAACGCAACATCTCTATAGCCCGGCTCTTCGACATCGCTGACCATTTCGGCGTCACCCCAGCAGCACTCCTCAAAGACGTGATCTGACGGCGTTTTATGTGCGCGCGGTCCCGGCCGTGTCGATCAAGGGCACGCTGGGCCCGGGGCCGGTTGGGTGCGGCGAACCCGGCACCGGCGCCGGTCGGCGCGTGTTTGTCTGGCCAGGGGAGTACATCGCGACCGGCGCGAAACAGGTGAGGGCTTACCCCCACTGGGATTGCCGATCTAGGCTGAGACGATGGGTGATGATCGCGAAGTGACGGCCGCTCCGCCTGACGACGAATTCATGTCGCCAGAAGAGTTCTCCGACTTCGTAAAGACGGCGAACGAGGATGTCGCCCGCCCTATGTGCGCTGGGAGCTTACAACCCCCGTTGCAACGCCGCGCCGCAAAGCATTCCCGCTCGCACGTTGCTGACCTGCATCCTCACGGGATATGCGCTACCTGCGGCCAGGATTACCCCGTCTTGGTGGACGGCACCCTTGCTAGTCACCCCGCAGGCATTCCCTGGCCCGACGTGGATCATCTGTACCTCCGCGCAGAACGAACCGATAGGCGACAGCTAAAGATGGCGGCCTCGATTACCGGCCTGAGCACCTTCCGCCGTGAACGCGGTGCTCACGTCGACGACGCTGCTACCGCCGAGGCGTTCGTCGAGTTCAGCGCTGCGCGAATGCATTTCGAGACCACCGACAGGTGGCCGTCGCTATCGGGGTGCCGAGAGTGGCGCGCCACCGTTCGGGTGTCGGCCCTCGACGGCCACCGCGACGACATTGCCGATCTTGAAGTCGCCGCGGTGCAGTTCCTGGTTTTGCAGGCGGGATACGAAAGCCCCGCCGAGGTCCTGCCTCTATTCGGCCCCCGCGCCGCCACGTTCGTGGATTTGTTCGACGACGACTGGCTGGATCCGGAGTTGGACGAGAGCGAGGACTTCGCTGCAGACATGCCGATCAGCACGATACTGGTCGTGCTGGAGGCCGTCGTGGACACCAATGTCGCGCCCGACTCACCTCTGCGGGCATGGGCCCTCGCCGAAACGATCCACACCATGTTGCCCACCACCGCCGGCCTTGTCCTGATGCCGGCGCTGCCCTCGGCCGCCGAGCCCCGGCACACGCTGATCCCTACCGACCACATCGACCCCGACTGCGTCCGTATCGGATGCCGCCCAGTGCCCGGACATCCGCGGTTCACCGGTCAGGCCACCGCCTACGTCTACCTCGAAGAAGCGCGCCAAGCATTGGCTGATGTGCGCGACACACCAATCCGAATCTCTTTGCCCAGGTGAGGTTTTCGTATGCACCACAAACCTGGAACGACCCGACCGGGGTTCACACGGGACAATTGACACATCGACCGGGGTTGGGTGGCCTCGCCGCCGATCTTTAACAACAACGTCTCAGGCGCGCGCACTTACCTCATCGGGTGCGGTATGTCTTTGGCCCCGGGGGTGGCTCTGGGTGTGTTGAAGGAGCCGGGAGAATAACAAACTGCAGCACAGCTGCCGTCGCGCAACCGGCGACGAACACCCGACGCACATTTCGTCGTTTGATCCAGGCCCAGATCATCGCTGCGATGACGGGGACCAATATGAGGGCGACGTGGTGCTGGCTGAAGAGGACAACCGGGATGTCGAAGATGGTCATGGCACGGATCATCGTTGACAAGTGGGACATTGTCAGCAAATACCGGCGGGTGACCTCCTAGCGCTGGCTTTACCGGAACCGTCGTCCGCGATTCAGTCGTAGTGGCACGTGTACGACGGCATTACCGGCAACGTTGCCCCCGCGATGGCCGAGGGTAGTGGTGGGAAGCTATCGACGCCGATGGCGGTATCGCACAGACACCTTCGGACAACCCACCACCCAATGCTGGTCTCGGGTGTCGCGCATCAGGTTTGGGTGTCCGGGCTGGATTTGCGGGGGGCGCGGGTCCTGGGGGCTGGTTGGCGTTGCAGTGCTTGCAGGGCCTGGTTCAGTGCGTCGGCGCGCTGATCGGCACTGCGCTGGATTTGGTCGATCTGCGCCTCGTGCGCGGCCCGCAGGGCGTCGCGCTCAGCGCTCATGTCGGCCCGTGTCTGCTCGAGCTCGCGGCGGAGGGTCTCGGCGGTCTCGTGGGCGAACTGCGCGGCTTGCTCCGCGGCGCTCGTGGCTGCCCGCGCCGCGGCAAGCTCCAGGCGCATCGCTGCAAGCTGTTCCTGAGCTTGCTGGCGGGCGCTCTCGGCGGTGTCGAGTTTGGTCTGCAACTGTGCGCGGTCGTTTTCGGCCTGGCGTCGACTGCTGTCCACATCGGTGCGCAATTGTCCGCTGATCGCAATCTCCCTATTCAGAGCGTCCTCGGCCGCGGTCTTGGCGGCTACCGCTGCGGCGGTGTCGCGTTTGGCGGCCTCGGCCTCGGCCCGGGCTGCTTCGACGGCGCGGGCGCGATGGGCCAGCTCCTCGGCATGCTGACCTCGGGCGGTGTCGAGTTGCGTGCGCACCGCGGCGACGGTGGCCTCGGCGTCTTCGCGCACGCCCGCCAGTTCGGCACCCAGCTCCTGTGCGACCCGTTCGGTCTCTGCTACCGAATCCTCGGCCACCGCCTCGGCCTCCTGACGCTCCCGCCGGGCCACCTCAGCGCGCTCCTCAGCCACGCGCGCTGAGCGTTCGGCCGCCGAGGCGCGCCGTTCGGCTTCGGCGACCTTGGTCAACGCGTCGCGGTGGGCGTCCTCCACTTCGACGCCGGCGGCCTCGATGTCGCTGGCCTCGCGGATGGTGGCGATCGCGGTGTCGAGGAAGTCACGGAATTCGGTGAGCTTGCCGGGGAAATCAGACAGCCGCTGCTCCAGCGTCGCCCGTGCCATCGACACCGGCGCTGCTACCGACTGATCGGTGGCGACCGCGGTCGCCACCTGTCCCGCATGCCGGGCGCGCCACGCGTTGACCCGATTGTGCACCGGTTGGCCCTTGGCGTCGGCCTGCTCGCAGTACAACGACGGGCGCCCGGTCGCCGAATCAGGCCGCGACGGTCGCGAACAACCCGGGTAGCGGCACGGCTGCTGCGCGACTGCGCCAACGTCTTCGCTCATAGCCCCGAAGGATACCTTACGTTTCTTTCGATTGCAACGCAACGTAACGAAACGCAACGCAACGTAACTGTGGAGGTGGTTCGATGGTGGGCCCGGCCCTGGCCGCCCAGGGCGGGGTGCGGAGGCGGGGGGTGCCCCTCGCCTTTGCCTGGCGCGGCCCAGGGGTTGGAGACCTCGGGGGGCCTACGTTCAACACAAGAACCCGCGCGCTGGCCTGTACCTTTGTATAACTCGCAAGGTATATTGCAAGTTATGAGAACTTCAGCTTTGTTGCCGATCCTGCGGTCGCAGTTGCAGGGTGGGCTTCTCGCGCAGTTGTATCTGCACCCCGATACCGAATACAGCCTCACCGAGGTGGCCAGATCCGTCGGGGCGAGCGTCACCGCGGTGCACCACGAGGTTGAGCGCTTGGTTGCCGGCGGGCTCATCGACGAGCGGCGGCACGGCAATATGCGACTGATTAGGGCCGCGCAGAGTCGCCTGACGCGGCCGTTGACCGAACTGCTGGCCTTGACATACGGGCCGATTTCGGTGCTCCCCGACAAACTCGCCGAGGTGCCGGGGATCCGCCAGGCCTACCTCTTTGGTTCGTGGGCGCGGCGCTACACCGGTGAGCCTGGACCACCGCCCGGCGATGTCGACATCCTCGTCGTAGGTAACACAGACCTCGATGTCCTGGATGAGGCGGCACGCCGGGTGGAAAAGATCCTGCAGCTTCCCGTGCACATCGTCCGGATCCTGCCTGAGCGGTGGGACAGCCCTGCCCACGATGACGCGTTCCTCGCCGATGTGCGCAGCAAACCGACCGTGCTGATCGCAGTGGGGGATACCGAATGAGGTGGGATCAGGGGCGCGAGACCGTCGAGGCGTTGATCGCAGACAAGCGCATCGAACAGGTGCAGCCGAGTCGGGCCGCTGCCGATCGGCTACTCGATCAAGCTCGCTCGCACCTGGAATCGGCGGCGCAGATCGCAGACTCCGACGCCGTTGGCGCGTATGCGTTGGTGTATGACGCCGCCCGCAAAGCGTTGGCCGCGGTCCTGGAAAACGAGGGCTTGCGGGCCACCAGCCGCGGTGGCCATATCGCGGTGCTCGAGGCAGTACGCGCCCAGCTGGAACCGCCGCTGGGAGGCAAGTTGATGCCATTCGATCGAATGCGGCGCCGCCGCAACGTGATCGAGTACAGCCCCGAAGGATCGGTTGTCGCCGATGATGTTCGCGAGGATGCGGGCAAGGCGCAGGTGATCGCGGACACCGCGGCACAGGTTCTCGATCAGATGAGCCCGTACCGATAGGGAGACGTTGAAATTCTGAACATCACGCCACCGCGGTAAGCAGCGGCTGGTCGCTGACCGGCTGTCACGCGGTCGGTGACGAGCTGCTCAGGAGATCACCACGGTCGAGCCCAGGCCGAGCGGCGGGCAAGGGCGGAATCACCGCGGCGTTTTAGTGAGATGAACCGCGGGGGCGCCGCCTGGCCAAACCGCGGGTGCGCATCAGCTAATGTGGCGGGCCGCACGGGTGCCGCTCGACAGGCCGCAGGGGGTAGCGCGGATCCAGGACGCCGGTGTCGTAGTAGGTCTCGAAGACGCCGATGGCTTCCTCGGCAACGAATAATTCGCTCTCCCAGACCACTTCGGTGCTGTAGGGCAGCTCAATCGCGATGCGCGCGGCGCCACTAAGGGCGTCATGTCCGATGACGTAGCGGGTTGATCCTTCCCCGGGCGGGTCGTTGGGTGTGCAGATCTCCAGTGTCATGGCCTCAGCGCGCCCCGCTGCCTGCAGGTATCGCAATGGCCCGGAATCGGGCAGCGGCGTCAGGATCAGGCCCCACAGGCTGGCGCCGGTGAAATCGCGCAACCGGGCGAACACCCGGCGGTGACGGGCAAAGCCGCGGGCGAGTTCGATATCGCGGCGGTACCCGTCGCTCTCGGCCAGTAGCTGCAGGCGGTGAGTCGGGGTGCGGCTGGCCAGATAGTGTCTCGCGGCATGGGCCGGTTTGCACGACAGCGCCAGGTGCTGGAATACACCGTCGTGGTAACGGCTACCCAGGATGGGACCAGAAAAGGGCCCGGTCTCACCTGCAGCGATTTGCGCATCAGCAAGCGCGGCCGCCTCGCCAGGGCGGTCGGCGGCGATCAGAGCAAGGATCTGACGCAACTGGTGGCGCGGAAGTGGGTGCACAGAGTCCGCGATCAGATCGCCTAGCGCTATCAGGTAATCCGGTACGCCCGGATAGCGATCGATGAACTGCGCTGTGACGCAGTCGAACTGATCGATGGTTGCGCGCAGTCCGCCATCAAGGTCGCCCGGATGGCCAGCAGCGATGACGCCCTCGCCGATCGGCAACGGATCTGCGGTGAATCCGCCTCGGACTTTGAGGTTGAGGCGGGCGCGCTCACCACCCAGGTCGGCCTGGGGCAAGAACGCCGCCCACAAGATGTCGTCAAGCACCAGCGGTTTGATCCCGGCGCGCCAGCGCAGCTCAGACTGCGCGTCCTCGCTGCCGCGTTCGCGCCACACGCTGAGCTGGGCCAGATAGCTGCCGTGGACTCGGTAGGCAATGTCGGCGACGAACCGCAACCCGGCATCGCGGCTAACCCGCTTGAACTGCGCGGCACACGACTCGGTGACTGTGCTCGACCGATCGGGCCGCGATCTGGCGCTCACTGCGCTAGGTACCCATCAACAGGGCCGTTCGCCGGCCCCACGCCACAGATGCCGGTCCCCGCGCCCCCGATCTCGCCGCTCTGCCCGCCCACGCAACCCGCCTGTTCGTCACCGCGCCACCGCGCGGCCCCTCCCGAAGGCATCCTAGTGCCACACCAGGGCCCGAGGCGCAGACCGACCGTGGGCAGCGGCGGTGACACGACCCCTCAGACGCACGGAGGCGCCGAAACCACCAAGACGAGGCCCGATCAGCCGCGGCGGCGATGAACCGGGGGAGCGGGGCGTCCACGCGCCGCGATTGTCGCACCCGCACGACCAAGTCAACGCACCTAGCGCGACGCACGCGGTGTTGACCGTCCCCGAGAGAGCGAGCGAAGACGACGTGGCCAGCTCCCGCGAACTAGGTGACCCGCCGAGACAGCGGAAAGAGTTGCCAGTCTCATCCAGCTTGGCGGATCGGCTGTGCACGCCGCGAACCTCTTGGCCTGGCCTGAAAGCGATTCGGTGTCGAGATTCGGGGCTCCCCGTCAGGGCATCGGTCCGCAGACCCGGTGGGCGAGAATTTCCTGGTCGGTGAAGCGGAAGTCGGCCGAGGTGTAGAAAGTGATACCGCCCGACTTCGTGCCTATCCCGCGCGGAATGAGCTTCTCCAACCCCTCGACGTCACCGCGGCCTTGCGTCCACGGCGTCCCGTCGCCCAAGACGAGGACTTCGACGTCGATCACGTCGCAGCCGGTGTTGTTGCAGCGCAGGCGGACCCGCCCCGTGTCGCCCGCAGCGTCGGCTGGAGCCGGCCGGCAACTGGCCTCACCGCAGAAAAGACACACAGAGGTCCTGGTCCGCGCCGCCGGAGTAGCTCCAGGAATCCAATCTCCGACCTCCTCGATCAAGCTCGACGCCGGGCGGTCAAGGACGGGGCCGTACTCCGCCAGGACCCGCACGTCGGTGCGTGCCGCAGTCTCCTTGGTGCCGTCGTCGACCACCACCACCTCGGTCGCTCGGGCGTCGCACTGGTCGTTGTCGCAATAAACCTGGACGCGACGGTAGTCCACCGACAAGTCACCACTGGACCGGATGAGGGTGTTGGCGCCGCAGAAGTAGCACGACGTGGGATTGTCCAGGGAGACGCGCCGCCGCAGCCACGGAATGGACTGCGGCGCAGACGAATCGGAGGCAGCGACGGTGCCTCGCGCGACAGCGCGCTTCGCGGCGGGGAAAGTAGTTCCGGGATGCTCACGCATGAACATGCGTGCAGCTTTTTTGTGGGATGCACCCATAATCTCTTCTCCGTATACCAGTATCGGCAGCGCCCTGTACCCGCCGCCACCCCAGCAGTGACGGTTCCTCGCAGACCCTCAGGGGGTCTTGCCCTCATTGCCGCTGGTGGTACAGGCACCACAACGACTCGGGGTCAGCCATGCGAGACGGCTCTGGACTCAATAGTACCGAATGGCAACGCGTCGTCGCACGGGCGCCGACACCGCCAGCCAAGGTCAGGACGCCGGAGCAACCCGGGCGGCCAAGAACCTACACAGTCAAAGAGTGTTTTCCCGAGCCCGTCGTCCCTGGGAGACCGGGCCGTCAAGGTGGGCGTCGTGGTGTCGCACGATTGTCATCCGCTCGGTGGTGAAACTTGCTCCAGCACACCGATAAGGTCGCTGACCGGCTGTCACGCGGCCGACGAGCTGCCCCTGGGCACCGGCGCGACCGCCAGTTTGATTGCGAATCATCACACGATCTGTCAGACCGCCAACTCTGATGAGGAAAAACGCTAGGAGCAGTGCGGCCGGCCATTATTAGTTATCGGTCATCTAAAAATCCAGTAGGAGAGGGCGTTTCGCCCTTTACTGGTAACCCGCCATATACGATTCCGCCGTATTCCTCCGGTATTAGTCGCGGGCGCCTGAGGGCGCAGCGGGGTAGAGGCCCCGTCCGCACATAATCGTTGCGACACGTGTTCCGGTGCATCGTGTGGAGCGGGGCGTGGTTCGGTGGTTTGCTGAGGTGCCTACCCGGTCAATCTGGACGCGGCGATGGCGAACGAGGGGGGGGGGGTGCGCGTCCAGCCAGAGCGCGACTAGGTAGACATCCGCGACGCGTGAGCGGTACACGGATTTCCTTTGCGAAGAAGTGGCCGCCGGCGACCTAGGCTTACGTAGCGTGGCTGATCCCGTTAGCGGACTATCAATCGCCGCACTCGTCGTCTCGATATGCAGCGCGACCGTGGCGCTCCTCGGTTTCCTGGCCAATCTCGCCCTGTACAAGCTCTCGGGAGCGCGGCTCAAGGTGCAGCTGGTGTTCTGCTACGCCGACGAAGGTGGGCGGCAAACGTGGAGCACGACCGGTCGTGGACGGCCCGCCTTCACAGACATTGCAAGATCCGGCATGAACGACATGTCGCCCTTCGGCATTGAGTACGGCCGAATAAGGGTCACCAACGTGGGCCGCACAGCGGTGTCGGTCGAGAACATCTCTTACGAGGTCCGGCGCCGCTATCGCTGGACCCCACGGCGACGGCGTTCAACCATCCAGACGTGGCAGTTCCTCCAAAAGGAAACCGATCCGAAGGATCTGACGCCCGACCTGGCGAACCCCATCCGGCTGGAGCCGGGCGGACACATTACTGCAGAGCTCTACCTGTGGCCCGCTCTCGCCGCCCACGAACACGGCACCCGCGCCGGCGCAATCACTGTACGAGGATCAGCCCACGCGGTAGGCCGCAAATGGGCCACCCGGTCGAAGCGACGTTCGGCTTGGAAGATCCCCGCAGGCGCCTCCACTTACTTCACCGATGTCGACGTCACGCCCGAACTCAGAGTGTTCCGTGAACTCTGGCTGCATCGACATCGCGCGCGAATTAGTGCCTCATGGGCTCTGATGATGTACCGCGAGATCAATAAGCGTCTCGCAGAAGGGGCAACTGGCGAAACGATGCACGACTACCTCGATGAGGGAACGAAGGGCCTCGATGACGACAGCAAATTCATGGGTAACGTGTTGGTGGCTTTCGGCGTGTATCGGGAATACCACAACGAGACGCCGCGGCCTGCACTCGGCCGCCTACAGCGTGCGCTGTATGGACAGACAGGCATACCACCCTGGCGGAAATCATCACCGCCGCAGTGATGCTGGCTCGACAGCGCCCGCGCTCGAAACCAAAAGCCGAAGAACCCTTTTGGCTGTCGCAGACCTTGCCCGGGGTGCCGGGGGCGGAGCCCTATCGCGGCTGGTGTTCTCATCCATGTCAACGTACCCTGGGAATCTGCAAAGGTGCGGTATCTCTATGTCAACCTGACTCAGGACCACTGTGACGGCTTGATTCGGGACCACCTCGGCGAGGAGGTGGTGGCTCAGGCGTCTTCGTAGGCTGTGATCGCGAGCTGCTACCGCGGGTATGGCTGAGCCGGTATGAGGTGGTGCCGGTTTCGATGATGGTGCCGTGGAAGGTGAGTCGGTCGACGATCGCGGCGCAGAGTCGGGGGTCGGTGAAGGTTTTGGTCCAGCCGGAGAAACTCTCGTTGGATGCGATGGCTACTGACGCCTTTTCCTCGCGTTCAGTGAGTACTTGGAACAGCAACTCCGCGCCCCGGCGGTCGAGTTCCATGTAGCCGAGTTCGTCGATACATAAAAGATCGACGCGGCCGTAGCGGGCGATCGTGCGGGCGAGTTGCTTTTCATCGGCGGCCTCGACGAGTTCGTTGACCAGTTTGGTCGCCAGTGTGTAGCGGACGCGGAAGCCTTGCTCGGCGGCGGCGGTGCCCACACCAATGAGCAGGTGGGACTTGCCGGTGCCCGAGTCGCCGATCAGGCAGAGCGGGTCGCCTCGGCGTATCCAATCGCCTTGGGCGACGGTATGTACGGTGGCGGCGTTGATGTTTGGGTTGGCGTCGAAATCGAAGTCGCCCAACCATTTCTGACGTGGAAACCCGGCCGCTGCGACTCGCCGCAAGGTGGATCGGCGGTCCCGGTCATCGCATTCGGCCAGGAGCAGTTCGGCGAGGAAGCCGTGGTAGGTGAGCTGTTCACGCTCGGCGACTTTCACTGCTTCGTCGATCACCGCACGCACGGTCGGCAACCGCAGGCGTCGGCATGCGGAATCGACGGCGGCTTGGGCCGCTTGTGGGGTCATCCCGCGTTGGCGGCGCAGGGTGTTGGTGACTTTCGTGGCCGTGCTCATGATCCAGTCGTTCCTTCCATTCCGTCACCGGGTGGCGGTGTTGGGGGTCTGCGTTGGAGCAGCTCGTCGTAGGCCGCGACGTCAGGCAGCGGCCGGGTGTCGGTGGCAGGCCGGCGATCACGGTCGCTGGATCAGCCAGGCGGCGCTGGGTCAGACTGACGACCCGGTAATCGACGGTATTGGCATGGTTACCGGCGTGACGGTCTGATTCGAGACCACCACCGGCGGCATGCAGGCGTGCTTCGACCGCGACCACATCCGCTGAAACGGCACCGACCGACAGGGCGGCGTGGATCCCGGCGATCACATCGGTAGCGCGCATGCTGCGGTGCAGCAGCAGCACGTCGATTAGCGAGCGAGTCCCGCCAGCATCGCCGTCGACGCGGCGGGCCTGCTGCCAGAACGCCTCGTGCGCTGCGGTGAAAGTGCCGGCGGCGCGGGCCTGAGCAAGCGCGGTGGAGCCGGGCAACGCGCCGGGTTTGCAGTGCAACACCTCCAGATAGTGGTCGAGGTTGATCGATTGCCCGTTGCGGGTCGTGACGCGTTCATGGCGTGCGGCGATAGTGCGGCCGTCGAAGACGACCAACTCCGAGGCCCGCAGCGACACCCTGACTTTGCGTCCGATCAACCGGGCGGGAACCGAGTACTTCGCCGACCGCGCCGTGATCAGCGCCGACCGGTCCACCCGTGGATGCAGCACCAGCCCCGGGTCGAACCGCTCGGCAGGCAGAGCGGCGAGATGTTCTCGTTCGGTCTGGAAGTCCTGGCCCACGGTGTGCAGCCGGCCGGTGACCCGCCGATGATCCTCACGTGCTTCGCAGCGGCGGATGTAGTCGTTGAGCTCTGACAGCGAGTCCACTTCCGGCATGGGCGTGAGCCAGGTGCGGCGGAAACGTCCGATCTCGCCCTCGACTCCGCCTTTCTCGTGGGCGCCTTTCACTCCCGGCTGGCAGTAGAACGGGTCGAACCCGTAGAACGATCTGAACAGCACCCACCGGTCGTTCTCGACCCTGCCCCGACCGCGGCCGAACACCACCGAGGTGACCGCAGACTTCAAGTTGTCGTAGCGGATATGGCGCACCGGGATGCCGCCGATCACGTCGAATGCTTCGATGTGGCCTTCGAGGAACGCCTCCTGCGACTGAGTCGCATACACCCGATGGACTGCCTTGCCGGACATCGACATTCGGAAAACGAACATGTAGCAGCGGGTTCTGACACCAGCGAGGATGACGTGAACCTCGCCGAAATCAACCTCAGCTTCAGCGCCGGGCGGGTGTTCCTGCGGCACGAACGCTTCCTGCGCCTGCTTACCGGACTCGGCGATGATCTCCGCACGACGGACCCGGACATAGTCACGCACCGACGAATACGACACATCCTCAACGCCGTGTTCATCGGCCAGACGATTGCAAATCCTTGTCGCAGTGTGGCGTTGCTTGCGGGGCGCATCCAGATCGGTCCGCAGCATCGCATCAATCGCAGGTTTGAGCGGGCCCAGTTTCGGCGACTCCCGCACCGGTGTCTTCCGCCTCGGCGGCTCCGGATTCGCCAACGCGTGCCGGACCGTATCCCGGCCAACCTTGTACTTACGAGCAAGCGCCCGAATACCCAAACCCTCGACCCGGGCGTCCCTACGTATCTGGGCGAACAGCTCCACACGACTTCCCATCCGGAACCCTCCGACAGCGAGCCAATAATCGACACGCCAACCGTCGAGGGTGGTCCTGAATCAAACCGTCACAACACACCGGTCTGAAAGAAGGTGGTCCTGAATCAGGCCGTCACACCGGTCCTGAATCAAACTGTCATAGCCAGCGGTAGTTAGCATTCTGCGAAACCAATTGCAGGGCAATCTAATTTGACTCTGCTAGTAACCCGGCCATATTCGATTGCGCCGTATTCCTGGCAGGGAGTGGGCCACTGATGGCCCATGGGCCCTATAGGTAGAGGAGGGTGTCTGCAACAGACTCCGGGAGTCGTTCGATGGCTCCGGATTGTTCACACAGGGTGCGGAGGTTCCACCAGGTTTGGGCGCGGACTTCTTCGGTGTCTTGTTCCAGAACTGGCTCAGGCGCTGTTCGATTCGTTGTATGTCGGCGGGTTTACGAGCGCGGACCTTGCGAGCAGGAAAGTCCGTCTCGCACAGGACCCTTTCAGGGGGCAGCAGCCGGATCTGGTCTTCGGACATCGCAGCGTTAACCGAGAAGTAGGCGTCGGCTTCGAGGGCGCGTGCGACGTCGGTGGCATCACCGTTAAACCAATGCAGGATCGCGCCGCGCATGTCGGCGTCGTGGAGGTGCTCGACAACCTCGGTTGCGACACCGCTGCTATGGATGGAGAGCAGCACCGGTTCGTCACGGACGATACTCAGCAGCTCCTTAAATATCGAGCGCTGCCGCGCCATGTCACCGCCACGACGGTCCAGACCGATCTCACCGACCAATGCGAAAGAGCCAAGGAGATCAGTGAACTGCTCCGAATCCCATGCCTCGCGTGCTATCGCTACGCCGGGGTGGACACCGATCCCCCAGACAAGTGCAGTCTCTCGTCGGTTCCGGACTTGGCGAGCTTCGTGCAGGCTTCGAGTCATCGCGAAGACCACGGACTGCCCGAGCGCCGCGATCTGTGCTGGCGTGACGTCCGGTGCGATGTGGGCGTGCGCGTCCAATGCGGGGAGGATGGAGCCGGTCACGTCAGGGCCACTTTCCCGAGTTCGGCAAGCCCGCGGCGGGCGAGTTCGCTGATCTGGTCGAGGTCGGCGTCTGGGGGCCAGGTGCCTGCGTCAATCGCGTCGTCGTCGATACCGCGGGTTGTCGCGTAGGAGATTGCGGCCCGGTCGCTATAGCGCCGTTCCAGGAGTTCAAGGCGCGCGTCTCCTGTGAGTTCGTTGGACAGGTAGATGGTCGGGTCGTCGACGCCGGCCGCGATGAATGCGCCACGACGGGTGATACACGCGTAGCAAAGGCCACAGTTGAGGGTGGAGTTGCCACCCTTGATCCGAGCGCCGTCCAGCTTGCTGCATGAGACCGTGAGTCCTGCGACGCGATCCCAGCCGCTCGGTGGGTGGCTATCAGCGACGAGGCGCATCTCTTCACCTTTGGTATATGAGGCGAAGGGGTTAGTCACCGTTACTGCAAGGTCGATCGCCTGAAGGAGCGCGTTGACTCGGTAGAAGGTTTCGGGGTGGGTGGAGCGCGTGGAGAGCGCACCGGCCCGGTTGGGATGCAGTGGCAGGTTCAGGCTGGTGAATCCGTTCTCTGGCACGAAGAGGGTGGAGACGCCACGGCTGGTTGCGACGGCGATCCCGAGTGCGACGAAGAGCAAGGATCTGCTTCGGCTGGAGCTCTCTTTCTTGTCCGCGACTTGTGCGAACTCGATCTGGGTGTATGAGGGCGCGGGGGAGAAGGCCTCCTGGAGCCATTTGCGGACGGTGTTCTGGGCACGACGGACGGCGGTGGCGGTGTCGTAGTGGCCGACGAATAGCGGCGGCTCGCTCAGAGTGGAGAGTAGGTGCAGTGCGCCAAGATAGGAGTCAAGTCCTCCGCTGAGCAGTGCGATAGCCTCCAGTCCTTCAGAGGTTTGGGCGGCCGAATCCTCGGGGGTGATGGGGTCCTGGGTTAGCTCGAGCTCCCAGGTGTCACCGGTGAGCCAGAACAGCAGCTGGGCGAGTTGGGTGATCGCTTCGCCTTCCCATGGCGTGGGATCCGTGACCTCGACAGTGAGGTGAAGTCGTCGGGTGAATGCGCTCGGCCTGCCGGAGAGCCGGTCGACGAGGTATGCACCACCAGCGATGCGAACCAGATCGATGGCCTGCGTCGGGACTGGGCCCAGTGAGGGCAGCGACCACCCGACGGCACTCTTGACGGTGTCGGTTTCGCCGGCCGCGGTGGGCCACCGCAGACGGTGATGATCCGCCGGGCTTTCGTTCGTGGAGTCTTCGCCAGATAGGTGGAAATGCGTTAGCGGCATGTCGTCTACCTCGCCCTCAGGACGCGAACTGCTCGTTGGGCAAGATCTGCAGCCGCCTGATGTAGGGCGTTCGCTGAGAGTGCGGGGCTGGCGTCGATGTCGAGGCCACGAACCTTCGCGTCGATCCAGCCTCGCAGCATGCGCTCGCGCACGACCGCCTCGTTACCGTCGAGCGTTCCGTTGGTGATCTGGTCTTGGAGTTCGACGAGCCCGAGTTGGAAGATATAGGCGCTGACGAAGCCCTTGATTGCTTCGGTCGCGGTTGGAGGTTCGCCCTCGGTTGCGACGATCTTCTTGACCTGTTCCGTAGCTGCTTGGCGAATGGCTCGGTCGTCGGGGTGCCCGTCGTCTCCGATCATGAGAGTGACCAGCCTGCTGATCCGAGCGCGTGGGCTGAGTGAGTCGAACTCGGCGAGACTGAGGCCGTAGTCGGACAGCCTCTGGGCATCGCGGTCCCGCAGGGCGTACGCCGCTCCGATCGTCGCGCCGCCGCGTGCGGCTCCTCCGATTATCTGGCGAGTGGACCTGCTTCCAGACCGGCCAGCCCCTGCGGAGCCTTGGCCGGCTCCCGCTCCGCCTGCTCCTTCTGCGCCGGCTCCGCGGCGGCCGGGATACGGGGCGGGGAATGGTCGGGACGGCTTTTCCTCTGGTGGCCGGGTCGTCGCGCCAGAGGGCGTCGATGAGTGCTTGACCGACGCGGTCGAGGTCGGACGCCGATTGCGTCGGCTCATAGAGATAATCGGGAGATTGGGCTGGGTCTGGATCGCCGGTGCTGGTCTCGGTGCTCCCTGAGCCGAGGTCTGACCACGCTTCCCGGAAGTCGTTCCATTCGGCGGAGTTGCTACCGCCGTAAGCGCCGCTAGTTCCCATCGAGCTGTTCCAGTTCCTCGCATGCCGCCGCCTGAGTGGAAGGGTGCAGCGAGGTGTCCTGAGCCGCGCGTCGCACCAGCCCAATGAGCGCGGGTCGTCCGCTGGTCGCGAGTTCGACGACGGCTCCTGGGGTCAGACGTACTCCCCAGCAGTGGGCCTCGACTCCGGCTGCTGCTGCTTGCTCCAGTGCGGGAGTCTTCCCACCCAGAGCACGGCGCCGCGGATCACCGCTTCGCCGTCCTCCATACGCTTGGTCGTCGCGAACAGAACATCCAGGGCTGCCAGCTGTTCGTCTTCGCCGCGCTCGCTCAGGGAGTCGGCGGCCACGTTCCGTGCAGCTTCACTCGCACCCAGCAAGTCGTTGATGTGCGCGAGCACCTCATCGGAGACTTGAGCACCCATGCTGACGTTGATCAAGCTCGCGGCGAGTGTGAGATAGGGATCAAGGTTCTCGCTGCTGAGAGAAGGGGGGGCGGCGGCCCACTCCTTTGTCGATTCGTCGATCCCCTCTGGAAGGGTCGCGTCCTCGCCCTCCTCACCTGATGGGTTCGACCATGCCTCCCATCGGGCCACCATCGTCTTGCGCTCTTGGACATTCGCGGCCGCCAAGGTGTTAAAGGACGTGCGGTGGAGTTCTTCCAGCAGCAGCATCTTGATCATGACGGCTGGCGGGATCGTAACGCCGCGAGCGCGAGCGATGGACTCCCGGACACCGAACGCGTTGAGGAAGCGCTTGATCTGGCGGGGATTCGAGCGGCGGTCCGCACTCAAGCCTTCGGCGAGCTGGGTCGCCAGCGCGAGATCGTCCTCGGCCGGTTTGACGGCCAGTGCTTCGAAGTCGTGCAGCAGCGGGGTCTGATGGGCGTTCCGTCGCGCACGAACGTGCGCAGCTAGGACACGCAGGTCCGTCTCCTTCATCGAGCGGCCGGCGATCAAGAGGCCGATGTAAGCCTCTGCGTCGGTGGCGGACAGGCGCGGCAGCGCGATCGGAAGCTGAACGATCTTCTCCAGATAGCGCTTGGCAAAGATGTCGCCGCGTCGAGCACCATCCAGGCTGACTGAAATGGCGTCTCGAACCATGTCCTGATCCGCTGCCAAGACGAACACCATCTTCTCAGTTGAGAGGAAGAGCTTGATGGCCTCCAGCGTTGCCGTCACTGCATCTGGTAGGCAGCGATCGAGGTCGTCGACTAGGATGACCACGCGCTCGACGTTCGGGATCAGCGCGAGCAGTTCCTTATAGGCGTCGTTGAAGCCCGCCATCGAGTCCGGCCCCCCCGGGTCCTTGGGCTGGAAGATCTCAGCGATCTGCTTCGGATCGACCTGGAATGTCAGTGCTCCCTTGGCGATAGCGACCGCAGCGCGGCTCCAGCTGATGCGTCCGAGCAGCTCCTTCGCCTTCTCAGCGACCTTGGCCTTGATACTTGGATCGGGGATCTGACTCTCGATGCCATGCAGAATCTCAGAGATCAGCGTGCCCTTGACGTCCACCTGGTCGTCGTAGGCCCACGGGTTGGTGGAGACGACGAAGCAGGTGTCGTCGTCCTTGAATTCGGCCTCGATGAGCTTCAGGATCGTGGACTTCCCGCCGCCCCACGGGCTCTGCACCGACAGCGTAAGCGGATGGATGTTGCGTTCGCGGACCGCGGCAACGATTGGCTCGACCACGGCGTCAAACCCGAGGAGGTCCAAGGTGCTGGGGTTGTCGTCCCAGAGCCGGATCTGTGGGGGTGTCGCCGCCATTGCCTGCCTCGCTATCACTTCTCGTCATCGTTGTGGTCATGGTGCAACCGGTCGCACAGACCGAGCCCGGCCCGGATAAGTATCCTTCGATGTCAGCGTCTTTGAGGTGTTCAGCCCATGAGGTGTAGGTGGGCTCTGATCGCCAGTCGCACGCGCTGCAGACGATGGACTCGTAAAATCCTTCGCCAGAGTCATCGGGTTCGATGTCCTCAGCAAGTTTGTAGGACTCGCATCGAGGACATCGCTCGGGTTCGTCGGATTCGGTTCGGCGAATCAATTTACCGAATGTGCTGAGCAGATGCGCCGTAGCGCCGAGGACGATGTCTGCGTCGAATTCGGTTGCATTGCTGAAATGTTGGAGCCAGACCGTCAGATCCCAAGTCTTTTCCGAGAGGGCTTTTACATAAGACCGCATGCGCCCGTCGGCGAGACGGTCTGCATAGATATTGGCCCAAGCTTTGAAGTCCGCGGCTTTAGGTGGCTCGGCGACCTCGCCTAACCATTCCGCGTCAACCTGTCCTTTCGCCATAGCGATGAGCGCGTCTCGGCACTTGATTCCGACGGCTTGGTAGTCCTCGGCTTCGGTCGCTTCGTTCATCGCCAGAACTGCCTGACGGTAGCGACGCCACGACGTGGAGACGTGGACTTCGTCCTCGCTGTCGATTTCCGACCGACTCCGTTCGGCGATCATTGCACCGAGGCCGATGTGAAATATCAATGCTTGTTCGGCCTGCGGGAAGTCCGTCTGTAGGTAGAGATTAGTGGGGTTGGTGATCACCCACCAGCGCGTGGATGTGCAATGCACATCGTAGGTTTCGTGGGTACGGCCCAGGACGCGTCGCGATCCAATCTTTTGGACCAACCCAGCCTGATCATCGTCGGGCGATTGGCTGTTGACGTAGTCCCGGATGTATCGCTCCTCATGCTCAGGGAGATTCACCAATCCGCTTCCTTCTTCGAATTCGCCACGTTCCGTGCAGTCGCGTAGTTGGCCCAGGTCGTTCCCGCGAGCGCAGCGTGGCGTTGAGTGACTTGGTCGCTGTATCCGAACATTTCGGCGACCAGGGGGAGCGGGGATCTCGGAGACAAGTTCTTGGAGAGCGGTGTTGCGTGATCCGAGCATGTTGACGCCTAGCGCCCGCAGGCGTTGCATGATGGCCTGCGGGTCAATATGCCGTCCGGGTCGGCTGCTGGGGAACAGCCAGGGCGTGCCGATCGCGCCACCGGCTGTCCGGAGGTTCGGTCGGTTGTAGCGGTGATAGTTGAGCTGAGAGGCGAAGGGTTCGGGAACCGATATCGGCTCCTTCCCGAGCGCAATTCGGGTCTCTCCGTCGGCGTAGGAGATGGCCGTCGACTGTAGGGCGGCGATCTTGGTTAGTGGCTGGGCGTAGAGCAGCAGCAGGATGCCGGCAATACGGTAGGGCAGGGTTTCGGAGTCGCCAGTGAGCAGTTCTTTGAGCCAGGCGAGGCGTTGGTCATGGGTGATCGTCGGGGCGGTTTTCGCCTCTCTGAATCCGATCAGCACGGCGACGTTGAGCTTGCTCTTTTTGGCCCAGATGAAGAATGTTCGGATCAGGTGACGGGTGGTCGGGCCTGAGGTGAGGTACTCATCGACGTCTTGTTGCGTGCAGTCGGCGATGGTGCGCTGGTGAGTGTGTTCAAGCCAGGTGAGGAATTTGATGGTTTCGGTGATCTCTTGTTTCGCCGATCGCTTTGGGCCGTCGGATGATTGGCCGGGTTTGGATTCACTGCGAAGGCGGCGTAGGTGGTGCCAGCTCGCGAACTGCTCGACCGGGGTGCGAACTGTGGGGGAGTCGATGGCATCGAGTTTTGCGGCCAGCCACAGTTCGAACCGTGCGAGGTGCTCGTCGCGTGGCGGGAGCAGCCCGTGGTGTTCCAGGATTGACCGCAGGTGGCTGACGTGTTTACCGCGACCCGCCGCCGTGAGGCCGTCGTGGGTGAGTGGTATTGCGCCGGAGGTGATTCCGCCAAGCAGCTGCAGTACCTCGATGTTGCGTTTCCAGGTCAGGATACTTTCCGGCCGGTCGACGCCGCAGAGCACTTCGATCAAAGTCTGCATGGCAGTGAGGTCGGCGGGATGGTGGAGAAGAATCTTGCAGAGGTCGTCGCGTAGGGCGCAGCGGGCGCATTGGCCGCGGCGGTACATCTCGCCTTCGCATTGGCAGATTGTGCAGGTGAAGTTGCCGGGATACCGGCGCAGGTCATGCATACGGGGCGTGGGTCGGCGCGGTTTCGGCGGCCGGGCAGGACGCCGTCGTGTCCGCAGGTCGGGCAGAGCCCGTGGGTGCGCATGGCCGTGTAGAAGCAGCTGTCGCACAGCCGATCGCCCGGCCAGTAGACCCGCAGTCTGTTGGCCATGCGGTGGCAGCGGCTGCATTCGACGGCCCCGTTAGTCACACGTGGTCGGCCGCGGCTTACAGATCGAGGGGTGGCATCAATTGTCATCGGTGACCACACGTGCTCGCCGCGGGCGGACTGACTTGTTGAGTTCGACGACGTTGGGTGGCGCAACGGTGCCGGAGGCGGTCTTCTTCTTGCGGACGTCGGTGGCGGTTACGGTCACAAGATCTTCGACGCCGCAGCCCAGGATGTCGCATAGTGCTGCCATGAGCTGCAGGGCGACGCGTTCGGGCGTTGGTGCACGATGCGGTAGACCTGCGGGCGGGACAGTTGCACTCCACGCTCGGCCAGTCGGGGGATGAGGTCGGTGCTGTTGTGCATGCCGTGCGCGGCCATTAGCTCGGCCAGGCGCCAGGTGTAGTCGACTTCGCGTTTCACGATGTCTCCTCCTCACCGAAAGACAGGGCGTCCTTGATGGTTCGGTCGAGCACCCTTCGTAGGGTCCGGGTGCGAAAGTCGCTGGAGACGCCGGTGTAGAGCGAGGTGGTGCTGGCGTAATCGTGGCCGGCCTGGTCTTGGACGAACTTGGCGTCCCAGCCGTCTTCTATGAGGTGGGTGATGTAGGACCGTCGGAAGGAGTGCAGATCCAGCCCGGCGGAGAGCTCGAGGTCGTTGCAGTACCGGCGGAATCGGCGCAGCAGGGTGCGTTCGGCGACCAGGGCGCCACGCTCGCTGGGGAACAGATCAATGCCGTCGTCGAGGTACGGCTGGCCGTGAGTGAGCCAGTCGGCGATGATCTCCGGTGTCCAGTCGAACACTGTCAACACGGTGCGGCGTTTCGGTGGGGAGCCTTTCTTGGCCTTGCCGTAGCGGACCTTAACCACGCCGTAGCGACCGAACTCCGGCGCGTGCGGGTTTCGGGAGAAGTCGACGGTCTGCAGGTGCCGCAGTTCGTTAAACCGGACGCCATAGGAGTAGGCGACCTTGAACATGACCGCGTCCCGGTATGCCGGCAACCAACCCTTCTTCTTCGTGGCGGCGATCACAGTGACCTGGTCGTCGGCGTGGTCGAAAAAGTCCTGCAACTCCTGTTTTGTGAAGGGTCGCTTTTCGGGATCCTGCTCGTTGTCCTGAACGTGGATGGCGGTATTCCAGGCAAAGAACACTTGGGCCGGGTGCGTGCCGAATCGTTGTTCACAGACGCGGTCCCAGCCGTAGTCGGGGTCAGCGATGTAGGAACAGAACAGGCGAAGGCCGTTCTGGTACCCACGGATGGTGGACTGGCGCCGGCCCTTGATGCCGCGCAGATCGGCGAAGAACTCTTCCACGATGGCCGGTGTCCACGACCAGGGGAACTCATTGGTGTGACCGATGAACCGGCGAACCAGACCGATACGGCCGTCGATCGTGTCGTGATCGAGGTTGCGACACAGTTGCTGGTTCCGCCATCCCTCGAGCATTTCTTCGACCGTTTGGACCTCAGGATGCAGCAGCGGTACCGAGCCAACCAGGAACACGCGACCGCTCTTATCGACTGGCAATTCGGCCTCCCAGCTGGTCTCATTAGATGATTCAATGAATCATCTAATGAATCATTACCACATCGGTCCAGGTAGATCCATCAACTGCAGGGCACTCGTCGCATCGTGTCGAGCCGGCCGTCTGCCAGCGCCATCGGGAACTAACCAACCCGACAGATCAAAGACGCTGCGAAGCAACAGTTATGGCGAAACAGCCCCGGACGTCCGGGACCAACAAGCTCCAGGCGGGGATGATTCATCAGATGAAAACGGCGACGTTTAGTTGACATAATCACTATTATCGGCGAAATGAATTGCAGCACAATGAAATTGATTGTCCGATGTTCTTACTGCTCTGCCAGAGTGCGATATTCGTTACGTCGCCCTGACGACAATATAGCCGGGATTCATGATGCCATCGGTTCACCGACATTGCCCGGGCAACTCTCCCAAGCTTGGCTTGCGCCAGCCAAATTGTCACAGTGACGAAAACCGACAACGGTGCTTGGACAACAGGTTTCGATATCTACGCCGCGGCGCGGCCGCTGACCACCCCGAGCCCGGGATGGGCGGCTCTTTGGCCGCCCGTCCACTCCGACCACCGGCACACCACTGGACCCGATCACCGAATCACCCGATCACCAGATCACTTGTGCCTATCCTTGCCATGGGGTCGACGCGTCGTCACGCCAACCGTTTCAGTGGGCGCCACCGAACTGGCCAACGCCGCGACCTCAGCGTCTACACACGTTTATGAAGTTGCTCAGTCACGATTCGACGACCACCTCTGACGAGCTAGGGAACGCACGGCGGCATGGCGTAGACATCGGCGCGGGCGTCGGCGGTCCCGGTATTCAAACGCTCCGAGGCGGTACTGGACCACACATTAAGGTGTGACACTACTGTGCTAGGTGTTACACTTCGGGCGTGCCAACAACCAAGCGGCGACACGCGATCACCGAAACCGACGATATTGCCGGCGCCCTGGAAATGGCCGCGAAAACATGGCCTGACGTCGCCGACAAGCCGGGTGCGTTGCTGCGGCGACTTATCCTCTTAGGCCGAAACACCCTGGTGCACGATCGTGCGACGGCCGAAGACGCTCGCGAGCAGTCAATCGATGCGACGGCCGGAGCGCTGGCCGGCATCTTCGGGCCCAATTACCTGCACGAGCTCCGCGAAGACTGGCCCGCGTGATCGTCCTGGACGCGAGCGTGCTCATCGGGCACTTCGAGCCGGCCGACTCGCATCATGGTGACGCGACGGCACTACTGAAGGCACACCTGACTGACTCGTTCGCTTCCAGCGTCGTCACCCTTGCCGAGGTTTACGTCGGCGCGTCACGGGCCGGCCAAGCAGATCGCCTCGAGCAGCTCTTAGCGCAGTTGGCAATCAGAAGCCTGGAACTACCAGCCGACGCCGCACACCGCCTGGGTGAGTTGCGCGCAACGACTGGCCTCAAGCTGCCCGATTGCTACGTGCTGTACACCGCCGAGCGCCATCACGCCACAATCGCCACTTTTGACGACACACTTGTGAAGCGCGCGAAGAGCATTGGCCTGACCGTCGCGGCCACCGCTGGTTAAGTGCTGCCCTGTTGGCAATCAAGTACGGCCTGGCCGCTCCCCCACTCGTCAGCATCAATCGGGCACCACATTACAAATAACCCTGCATATTCGATCTCGTCGTATTCGGACGCGCCGGGCAGCTGCCATGGCTCCGGAGCCGCCAAGCGGCCAATGCCTATTGGCCTTGGTCCGGTGCATGGATCAACATCGGTGTCATCACTCAGCAGACACAGCGTTCGGTTTGCTAGTGCGTCGAATGTGCGGTCGTCTGGGTGAAGAAATTTTCTTTGACCTCGTGCAGCGCATAGAACACGAGGACGTAGCCGGCGACAGGGTCGGCCCACCGCCAGTCGAGGAGGCTGTTGAGCAGCAGGCCGAGCAGCACGGCGGCGGACAGGAGGCCGTCGATTAGTGTGACTCGCCCTTCCGCGGTCAGCACCGGATTATCCAGGGCGGCACCGGTTTGGGCCTTGCCGGCCGCGAACGCGAACATCGCCGCCGCGGTGATCGTTGTCCAGGCGAAGCCCAGGGGTGAGTGCTGGGGAGTGGAAACCGATGACTAATGCCACCGTTGACTGCACCAGCAGATAGACCGCGAGCGCCGCGAAGCCGGCGCCGATGAGTCGCAGCGCGAATCGTTGAGTGAGGCGCCGATCTCGATCAGCGAGTCCAAGCCAAACCCTGCCAGGGCCACTGATTTGGCGTGGATCGCCGCCACTGCGAGCATGACGATTTCCGATCACGTTCCAGGTCAGCGTGGCGTATTCGAGGGCAAATCCGCGCCGCAGCAGCGATCGGCGTGCAGCCTCATCGAGGTGGCTCATCAAAGCAAGTCTCACATATGGGCGGCGACTGAGATTGCCCGTTGGGTCTTCAGGAAGGTTCGCGTTGCCCGACGTACGGGGCTTCTGCGGTTGCCGGTAGGACTGTCCTTCGATGGCCCCAACGGCGACTCCTACCGCACCCCCAACCCCCGCCGCGAAGTGCTCGCCAAAGACCGCACCCCGACTAATGCACCGCCGCCCCTCGAGGCGGTGATCGAAACCCTGGCCACGACAGCACCGTGCCGTGATAGTGGCAGTGGTGGATATCGGCGAGGTTGTGCTCCTAAGCTTCGTTGCGGGGTTGGGGGTGGCGGTCCTCACCGCTCCGGTGGGTGTATCCGGCGCGGTGTTCTTGCTGCCAATTCAACTCACCGTTCTGCACGTTCCCAGCCCTGCGGTCACACCGACAAATCTGTTGTTCAACATCGTGGCGATCCCGGGCGCGCTCGCCCGCTATCGCGCCCAAGCGCCGTTAAACAGTCCACTGACCACCGTGCTGCTCATTGGCACGCTGCCCGGCGTCGTGATCGGTGCGGTCATCCGGGTATTCCTGATCCCCGGCTCACAAATCTTCCGTATTTTGGTGGCCGCATTTCTTCTGCCACTTGGGATCTGGCTTTGCGTCCCGAGCAAGCGAAGGGCCGGCCCGCCACCGGCAGTACCGCCACGGCGTTACTCCATGGTGGCGCTCGCAGCCGGCGTCGGCGTGATCGGCGGGATCTATGGCATCGGTGGCGGGTCACTGCTTAGCCCCATCCTGGTAGGCCGTGGGCTGCCGATCGCCATCGTGGCACCCGCCACCCTGGTCTCCACCTTCGTTACCTCGGCGGCCGGGGCGATCACCTACGTCGTTCTGGCCCTCGCCACCGCAGGACACCACATCACACCCAACTGGACAATCGGACTCGTCGCCGGCGCAGGCGGACTGATCGGCGGCTACCTCGGCGCACGGCTCCAACCGTGCCTACCCGAACGAGTCCTCCAAGTGGGCCTAGGCGTATCAGCCATCGCAACCGCCACTCTCTACGCCATCCAAGCGCTCGAATAACTCCGGCAAACGCGCTCCACTGGCTGGCCATCTGGACGCTCTATCGGTGGCGGTGGTCGATCACCGCGCTATGGTTCACCACGGTGATTCTGTTGATTGTGGTGCGATTGTGGAATTACTGGTCGACTGTCATCTAATCGACGACATGCTTGTGGGCGCAGGGTTATCGGGCCGTCGCTGAGGCGTACCGCGACCACGATTGAGCCGCCAGTTGGGCGTGGCGCTGGGTGCAGTTGTTGCCGTAGACCAATAGGTGGGCGAACACCGGCGGGGGCGGCCTGCGGACAGCTCGCACATCCGCCGTGCCACCAGGCGGTCGCCTGCTATCGGGATGTCGACTGCGTCACCGTGAACCGTCCCGCGTTTGATGCGCACCTCCTTCCTTGGGAAGGTGCATGTCATGCCGAGCAAGTACGACCCGGAAACGCGGGCGAAGGCGGTTCGTCTGGTGCTGGATCATCGTGATGACTACTCGAGCGAGGGGGCGGCAATTACGGCCGTGTCCAAGCGGTTGGGGATGACGGCCGAGACGTTGCGTAGCTGGATCCGTCAGCACCAGGTCGACGAAGGTGAGCACGACGGGGTCTCCTCGGCGGCGGCTGCGGAAATCCGCGCGCTCAAACGCCGTAACGCCGAGCTTGAGCAAACCATCGAAATCCTCAAGGCGGCAACAACTTTCTTCGCGCGGGAGAGCGACCCGCGCAACCGCCGCTGACCGCATCGGTCTGCCAGCTCATCGCCGAGAACAGGGACCGCTTCGGGGTCGCTCCGATTTGCCGCGTGCTCACCGAGCACGGCGTGCCGATCGCCCCAAGAACCTTTCACGCCTGGGCGACACGAGCACCCTCAAAGCGGGCGCTGTGGGACGCCACCATCACCGAGATCCTGGCCGGTTACTACGAGCCCGACGAGAACGGCCGCCGCAAGCCGGAGTCGCTGTACGGGTCGTTGAAGATGTGGGCCCATCTGCAACGCGAAGGCATCCCAGTGGCCAAGTCCACCGTGGAACGGCTGATGCGCCGAAATGGCTGGCAGGGGGTACGGCGGAGCAAGACGGTCCGCACCACCGTCGCCGACCCGAATGCGGTGCGCCCGCCGGATCTGGTGGACCGCCAGTTCGGCGTGGGCGCCCCAACCTGCTGCTGGTGGCCGACTTCACCTACGTCAAGCTGATCACCGGGGTGTTTGTCTACGTCGCCTTCGTCATCGACGCCTATGCCGGGGCCATCGTGGGCTGGGAGGCCTCGGGCTCCAAGCACACCCGCTTCGTCGAATCCGCGATCCGCCAGGCCGCCGCGCTGCGTGCCCGGCAAGGCCATCGCATCGAGAACGGCATCCACCACAGCGACGCAGGAAGTCAATATACAAGCGTGAGATTCGGTGAGACGCTGACTCTTTCAGGATTGCGGCCCTCGGTCGGCAGTGTCGGCGACGCCTACGACAACGCGCTTGCCGAGACCACGATCGGGCTCTACAAGAACGAATGCATCCGGGCGGATTCGCCGTTTCGCCGCGGCCCGCTGAACGCCCTGGGCGATGTCGAGTACATCACCGCCGACTACGTTGCCTGGTACAACCAGCAGCGCCTCATGCACCGCCTCGGGCGTATCCCACCCACCGAAGCCGAAACCCGCTACTATTCCAAACTCGTGACCGGCCAACCGGGCGGCTCACAGAACCCCGAGGGTGCATGAAACTCGGGAGGGTTCACCGTGGCGCTCGATGTCGTGCGTGATTCGCCCTGGCCCCGGATTCAGGTGCGTCATGTTTCGAACGACGCCACCACATACCCAACCGGGGTAGGAACTAACGGCCTTAAAAAACGCACCCCGGCATCTGGTCAGCTTGCTAAGGGTGCTTGCAAGAGGGCGCGCTTGCTTTCCTTGCTGTTGCCTAGAAAGCGTCTCGGAAGGATACGGCGATGATGTACGACGGCGGGATGTGGGGGGACGGCCGGGGTTGGGGCGGCTGGGCGTCAATTGGCGTTGGGATGGTGTTGTTCTGGGTGGTCGTGATCACCGTCATCGTCTTTGCCGTCCGCTACCTGATGGGCTCGGGGGGCGCTAGCGGCGGCCCGGTACCAGCTGCCGCCGAGGGCGTGCTCGCCGGACGCTTCGCTCGTGGCGAGATATATGAAGACGAATACCGGCAGCGCATTGCGCTGCTGCACGAACGCCGCTAACCACTATGGCTAGGTTGACGCGGCGGGCAGCACTCGCCATGCTCGGTGCGCTCGGTGCGCTCGGTGCGCTCGGTGCGCTCGGTGCGCTCGGTGCGGGCAGTGTCTCGGTCTGCGGTATGGCCGTCACAGCATCGTCGAATCACCGTCGATGGCTGTCCGCTTGACCGACGGAGGCGGCTTTATGGGGTGCCGATCCGGTGGACATGAGCCGCTATACGGAGATGTTTCAGCGGCACAGCGAAATCAACCGCGTCATGGAACTCGTCCCTTATGTTCGGGACGTTATTCAGAGTGTGCCCGGGGTTTTCGCCGGGTGTCCCCTGTCCCCGGGGACCAGGCTTGGGGTCTGGGCTGGTCCAGCCCTGCGCGCGCAAGAACTGGAGGAAAACCCGGTTGCTCTGGCTTGCAGGGCTGTTCATCGTGAGTGGGGTTACCCTGGTGCACTGCAGCGAGTCGACACGATCGCATCCTGAGCGGCGCGCCAACATTAGTCGTCGCGTCAGGATAAGGCGGATCGTGAAAATCGAGGGGGTTCGTTGCCGTCGTGACTTATCGACGCTGTTTATAGAGCTTTGCGAAATCTGCCGTACCTGGTTACGTCACGGATGCGCGTGATCGCGCAACACAGCCAGTCGGTCGCGGTATTCGGTTTCGTTGATCTCACCGCGCGCGAACCGAGCGGCGAGCACCTGTTCCGGCGAGGTTGTCGAGGTTAGTTCGGGGGGGATTTGGCGGTTTTGGCGATCTCGCGTGACGTAGGCGATGAGGGCAACAATGCCGGCGATAATCAGCGCCCAGAACAACACCATGCCGATGCCCATTCCGGCCCACCCCCACCAGCCCATGTTGTGGTCGTACCAGAACATCATCGTGGTTAGCCTCCAATCGGGGCAGCCCGAAAGCTGCTTACTCCAGTCTCTCTCGCGACGACCTGGGCCGCAGGGGCCGTAGGACACAAGTTTCCATGACCTTCGACCCTCAATCTTGCGGCGGCCGCATGTCGGCCCGCGGTGGTATCAGGCGGGCCGTCCGGTGCGTTAGTTCGAGGCGGTAGCCCACGCTATTGGGGCGGAGGCGTGCGTCGGCTAGAGACCTATTGCCCATGAGAAGTGACATAAGTCCCTACCCCTAGGGGGTATCGTGGGCCATGCTAGACCAGATGTGCGGCGGCTTGCGCTGCGGTAGCGGAAAAGGTAAGTACCGTCATGACGGCATACGGACAGATCACGAGCGGCTACTGGCCCGCCGTGCTGATTGGTGTTGTGATGCTGCTCATCTACGTCGCGACCACGACCGCGGCGATCATGCGAAGATACCGGCTGCGTCGCAAAGAAACACTGCCAGAGCCAATCGCTCGGCTATCCGACCCATTGCCGTCGGACATGGGTGCGAGTCTCTGGCGGTGTCGGGCCCTGATCGCGGAGGCGCTCATCGTCCGACAGCGGCTGTCTGGGGAGATCGATGCTGAGACGTACCGGGCCCGCATGAACGACCTCGCGCGGCCGGCCATCCCGGGGCGCCGTCCACAGCGCAGCCCCTAATTGGTCCACGCTCCCGAGGAGTTCATGGTGTCCAGCGTTGACATTGCCGTCCTGTTAGTGGTCGAGAATAGTGTCATTACGCAGCAATTGGGCTGAGATCGAACCGATGACGAAGATGCTGGGAGGCCAGGTGGCAGCCACATACGGGTACGTAGCGCACAAGGACAGCTACGCCAAGCGGCTGCGCCTAATCGAGGGTCAGGTCCGCGGCATCGCGAAGATGATCGACGAGGACAAGTACTGCATCGACGTCCTGACCCAGATCAGTGCCGTCAGCAGTGCTTTGCGGTCAGTGGCCTTAAACCTGCTCGACGAGCACCTTGACCACTGCGTGAGCGACGCGGTCACCGAGGGCGGCGACGAGGCCCAGGTGAAGCTCGCCGAGGCCTCCGCCGCCATCGCACGACTCGTTCGCTCGTGATCGCTACCGCGTGATTGCGCCATTGCGGTTGGACGAGGGGGAGAACAGAGTCAGAGAAGCCACCGCCATCGTTGTGAATCGCCCCGGGATGTCCGGAGACTCCACTTCTTGGGAAGGTTGGAGTTATGCCAGGTGGTTCGACGAAGAGGTATCCGCCGGAGTTGCGCGAGCGGGCGGTGCGGATGGTCGCCGAGATCAGCGATCAGCACGATTCGGAGTGGGCGGCGATTGGTGAGGTCGCCCGGTTGCTGGGCATCGGTACGGTCGAATCCGTCCGCAGATGGGTCCGCCAATCTCAAATCGATGCAGGTCAGCGGGCGGGAACCACGACCGAAGAATCCGCCGAACTCAAGCGGCTGCGCCGGGAGAATGCGGAGTTACGCAGGGCCAATGCAATTTTGAAGACTGCATCGGCTTTCTTCGCGGCCGAACTCGACCGGCCAACGCACTAGTGGCCCAATTTATCGCCGATCATCAGGGCCACCGTGAGGGCCCAGATGGTTTGCGCTGGGGTGTCGAGTCGATCTGCACACAGCTCACCGGGCTCGGTGTGCCGATCGCCCCCTCTACCTTCTACGAACAGATGCGGTGCCAGCCCAGCCGCCGCCAGGTCCGCGACGCCGAACTCAAAGAGCACATCACCCGGGTACACGCTGACAACTATCACGTTTATGGTGCCCGCAAAGTGTGGCTGGCACTGCACCGCGAAGGCATTGACGTGGCCCGATGCACGGTGGAGCGGTTGATGGCCGACCTCGGCTTGACCGGTGCGGTGCGCGGCACGGCCAAGCGCACCACGATCGCCGATTCCACGACGGTGCGGGCGGCCGATCTCGTGCAGCGTCGCTTCGGACCGCCGGCTCCCAATCGGCTCTGGGTGGCTGACCTCACCTACGTGTCGACCTGGTCAGGATTCGCCTACGTCGCGTTTGTCACCGATGCCTACGCGCGACGCATTCTGGGTTGGCGGGTTGCTGCCACCATGGCCACCACCATGGTGCTCGACGCCATCGAACACGCCATATGGACCCGACAACAGGAAGGAGTCCTGAATCTCAAAGATGTTGTCCACCATACAGATAGAGGTTCTCAATATACCTCGATCCGATTCACCGAACGCCTCGCCGACGCCGGCATCCAACCCTCGGTCGGCGCGGTCGGCAGCTCCTATGACAACGCCCTAGCCGAGACCATCAACGGCCTGTACAAGACCGAACTGATCAAACCCGGTAAGCCCTGGCGCACCGTCGATGACGTCGAATTGGCCACCGCACGCTGGGTCGACTGGTTCAACTGCGACCGGATCTACGAATACTGCGGCGACGTCCCACCCGCTCAGCTTGAGGCCGCTTACTACGCTCAACACCAGAGGCCAGCCGCCGGCTGAATCCTCAAAACAGAAAGTGATGTACCCCGGGTTCGGCGGTGTCGTCATACTTGGTTTCAGGCCACGGGTTGGGCGGATTGGTGTAGCAGTTCGAACTCTATCGGAGTGCGCATCCCGAGGGCGGAATGGCGGCGTTGGCGGTTGTGGAAGATTTCCAGGTAGTCGAAGATGGCGTTGGCCAACTCGATGCGTGTCTTCCAGCGTTTGCGGTTGAGTAGCTCGGTTTGCATTCTGCCCCAGAATGATTCGATCATTGCGTTGTCATAGCAATCCCCGATCGAGCCCATCGAGGGCACCAGCCCCGAGCGCTTGGCTCGATCAGTGAATGCCCAAGAGGTGAATTGCACGCCGTGGTCGGAGTGGATGACGCCACCGCCCTGCGGATCACGGTTTGCGATGGCCATGCTCAGCGCGTTGGTGACCAGCGCTGCGGTCTGGCTGGAATCGATCGACCACCCGACGACCCGGCGGGAGAAGGTGTCAAGAACCACCGCGCAGTACACCTTGCCTTCGTAGGTGCGATGTTCGGTGATGTCGGTGACCCACAACCGATTTGGCGCTTCACGTGTGAACATTCGCTCGACCAGATCAGCGGCTGTCGGTGTCTCGTGACGCGGCCGAGGACGGCGGTTACCCGGCAGCCCCTTGATCGCTGCCCGCGCCATCAACAACTCGACCTGGTTGTGGCCGACCTGCAGTCCGAGCCCGAGGGTCAGTTCAGCGTGGACCCTGCGGGCGCCGTAGGTGCCCCGTGAGGCGCTGTGCACGGCGCGGATCTGTTCGGTCAGCCACGCATGACGAACAGCCCGCGCTGACGGCGGTCGTGAGCGCCACTCGTAATAGCCCGATTCGGCCACCGACAACAGTCGGCAGGCTAGCTGCACGGGCAGTCCTTCCGCGGCCATCGTGGCTATGGCCGCGTACCGCCTTTTGGGTCGTCCGGCTCCCGCAGCAGCTCACGAGCCCTTTTCAGGATGACTACCTCGTTCTCCAGTTCGCGGATGCGCTTGTTGGCCGCAGTCAGCTCGGCTTGTTCGGCGCGGTTCAAACCGGGTAGTTGCCCGGTGTCGATCAGTTCTTGTTTGCGCCAGCCGTAAATCGTCTGGTCACTGATGCCCAGATCGGCAGCGATCTGGGCCACGGGGCGGCCAGCGGCCACCAGATCGAGCACCTTACGGCGGAACTCCTCGGGATAACGCTTGGGCACGGACACGGCTCCTTCATCGGATGTCGTGACCAAAAGTCAAGCAAACTGACTCCATGCAACCCGGGGCACATCAAAGTCTCCGGACTCACCGGGGCGATTCATTGGGCGGGGCAACGATATGAAGGAAGTGTTCGAGATGGTTGTGTGGCAGGGATTCTTAGTCAAGGCAGCGCCCACGGTGGTGACCGGCGTGGTGGGGGTTGCGGCGTATGGGGCGCTCCGCAAGGCGGTGGCGAAGGTTCCGCTGCGCGAGGCAACCGTCACCATGACCGCTTGGGGGCTGCGCGCTGTCCGCGAAGCCGAGCGCAAGGCCGAAGAGGGCGCCGAGCATGCTCGACTGACGGTCGCTGACGTGATGGCCGAGGCAAGGGAGCGCGTCGGGGAGGAAGTTCCACCGCTACGGGTAGTGGACTCGGGCCATGACTGTGACCACTGACACTCTCCCTGACGCCGACGTCACGCTGAAAGTTATATCCAACGCGGCGGGACGGATGCGTGTGCACGCCAACGGATTTCGTGTCGATGCGGTTCGAGCTGTCGCGATCGAGGAGACGGTCGGCAAGGTGACAGGCGTGCACGCCGTGCACGCCTATCCGCGAACGGCATCGGTGGTGATCTGGTATTCGCCTGAAAGCTGCGACACCGCTGCCGTGCTGTCGGCGATCGCCGACGCGGAGTACATCCCTGCAGAATTGGTACCCGCGCGTGCCCCGCACTCGGTTGATGTGCGCAATACCGGTGTGTTGCGGAATGCCATCGGTGGGACCGCGGTGGCGCTGTTTGGTCTGTGCCGTCGTGTACTAGGCCGCCCAACCGATGTCGACATACTGCGCGGGACAGGCGATGGCAGGAGCTGTCATCAGGGGCCGGTCGCCGCGTGCCATTCGTCGTCGGGTGAGGACAGTGCTCGCGAGCGGCGGAAGTGGTTGCGGCGGGTCTGGCTGACCTGGCCGTTGGCGCTGCTGGCGTCCGCCTCGACGATGTTTTTCGGCGCTTACCCGTGGGCGGGGTGGTTGGCTTTCGCCGCGACGGTGCCGGTGCAATTCGTCGCCGGGTGGCCGATTCTCAAGGCGGCGGTGCAGCAGGCGCGGGCGTTGAACGCGAACATGGACACGCTGATCGCGCTCGGCACATTGACCGCGTTTATCTACTCCACGTATAAGTTGTTCGCCGGTGGGCCGCTGTTCTTCGACACCGCGGCGTTGATTATCGCGTTCGTGGTGCTGGGCCGTTATTTCGAGGCCAGAGCCACGGGCAAGGCGTCGGAGGCGATCAGCAAGCTGCTGGAGATGGGCGCCAAGGAAGCCCGGCTGCTGGTGGACGGCGAGGAGCGCAGCGTGCCGGTTGATCAGGTCCGAGTCGGAGACCTGGTGCGGGTACGGCCTGGGGAGAAGATCCCGGTCGACGGTGAGGTCACCGACGGGCGCGCCGCTGTCGATGAGTCGATGCTCACTGGTGAGTCCGTCCCGGTCGAGAAGAGAGTCGGCGACCATGTTGCCGGGGCAACAGTCAACATCGACGGGCTGCTGACCGTGCGCGCCACCGCCGTCGGGGCCGACACCGCACTGGCGCAGATTGTGCGCCTGGTCGAACAGGCACAGGGCGGCAAGCCCCCAGTGCAACGGCTGGCCGACCGGGTCTCGGCGGTGTTCGTGCCGGTCGTCGTCGGTGTTGCCGCCGCGACCTTTGTCGGGTGGACGCTGATCGCCGCCGACCCGGTGGGCGGCATGACCGCCGCGGTCGCGGTGCTGATCATCGCGTGCCCTTGTGCCCTGGGGCTGGCCACCCCAACGGCTATCACGGTCGGCACCGGCCGGGGCGCGGAGATGGGGATTCTGGTCAAGGGCGGGGAAGTGCTGGAAGCGTCGAAGAAGATCGATACCGTGGTGTTCGACAAGACCGGTACCCTCACGCGCGCTCAGATGCGGCTCACCGATGTGATTGCCGGCAAGCGGCGGCAACCTGATCTGGTGCTGCGGATCGCCGCCGCGGTCGAGTCGGGCTCCGAACACCCGATCGGCGTGGCGATCGTTGCGGGTGCGCGCGAGCGGGAGTTGGAAATTCCGGCCGCAACTGCGTTTGCCAACCTCGCCGGGCACGGGGTGCGGGCCGAGATCGACGGCCGGACCGTGCTGGTCGGGCGGCGCAAGCTCGTCGACGAGCAAGGATTGCTGCTGCCCAACCACCTCGCTGCGTCGGCCGCGGAGCTGGAAGAACAGGGCCGCACAGCGGTGTTCGTCGGCCGCGACGACCAGGTCGTGGGTGTGCTCGCGGTAGCTGACACCGTCAAAGGCGACGCCGCCGACGTGGTCCGTCAGCTGCACGCCATGGGGCTGCAGGTCGTTATGATCACCGGCGACAACGCCCGTACGGCTGCCGCGATCGCCAAGCAGGTCGGCATCGACAAAGTGCTGGCCGAGGTGTTGCCGCAGGACAAGGTCACCGAGATTGCGCGGCTGCAGGACGAGGGCCAGGTCGTCGCGATGGTTGGCGACGGCGTCAACGACGCCCCCGCCCTTGTGCAGGCCGACCTGGGCATTGCGATCGGTACCGGTACCGACGTGGCCATCGAAGCCTCCGACATCACGCTGATGTCTGACCAGCTCGACCGTGTCGTGTTGGCGATCCAGCTCTCCAGGCAGACCCTGCGCACGATCTACCAAAACCTCGGCTGGGCCTTCGGCTACAACACCGCAGCCATCCCCCTGGCCGCAGTCGGCATGCTCAACCCGATCGTTGCGGGCGCGGCGATGGGGTTCTCCTCGGTCAGCGTGGTGACCAACTCGCTGCGGCTACGCCGCTTCGGCCGCGACGCCCGCCAGGGGCCCGCACCGCAGACTGTCGTGATCCCGTCAGTTGCCGCCATCCGCAGCGGTGCAAAGCCATTGACGCGGTAGTTTGACTGCGCAGAATAGTCGGGTAATCGAGAAAGCGAAGACGCAGGCCACCGCATCTTTGTGCCCGCCTACAACTACGACCACGTCGGTCTTCAGCATACGACGCTGGGCTACATAACTACCCATCAAACTTCACGGGTGGCCCGGCCCGACGGCACCAAGGTCGCTCTTTTGGATTGCCGTGGAAAGTCGGTAGATCCGGACCGGAAGCGTGAGCTGCCCAACGTAAGTGGGGCGGATCCAAGCGATGAACGCGCTGGCCATTCCGATGCACCGAGGTGGTCATCCGCGAAGCGCGTCCGGGCCAGCACTTCGGCGCACACCACGACTCCTTGCAGAAGACCGCCGCCGCGCGGGTCGTCGCCATCAATGGCATCGGGCTATACCGGAGGCACGCATGACCCAACCACCCTTAGCCGCAAGCGAATCCACCGCCACAGCTACTGATGGCAGTGCTCGGCCCCGCCGCCTCAATCAAGTCGAGGCGGCGTGGGCCTCGTCGCTGGTGTTGTCTTCATCGTCCCCGTCATGCCAGGTTTTCCCGGGCGCGCGCTCCAACCGACCGCAGACGATGCGTTTCAGATGGACAGGCCCGGCGAGAGTATCGGTTCCGATGGCGGTACGGGCCTCCGGGGCCCGGTCAACCGTCGTCGACATCGGCTCCGACAACCCGAGCGAGCGCGCCGTGACCTTAGCCGAATACCAAGGACACCAGAGGCTTTCATTGTTCACCTAGCGCCGTCTGGCGCTGGCCTACGTGCCGAAATAGTAGCCTCTCGGGGAGGAACTGCTCGCGCAGTGCCCTCCCCTACGCCGCCGGCCTTATACGCGGAAGTCGGTGAGTTCGCCGTTGGCGGGTGGATCCAAGTCGTATTCCAGAATCCAGCACACCGCGGGATGGTCGAGTTCAGTGGGTGATCCGTGTGACGCGCGGTCGAGAAGGGTCTGCAAGTGGCCTTCGAGAGCGACGAGTTCGGCGACCTGCGCGCGGACTTGGTCGAGACGGGTGTTCAGGACCTGTCGGACATGTCCGCACGGCACCTCTCCCCGGTCGTGGATCGTCAGGATTTGGCGCACCTTCTGCAAGGTCAGCCCCGCCGCTTGGCCTCGATGGATGAACTGCAGCCGACCCACGATCTCGGGCCCGTAATCGCGATACCCCGGACGCACTGCGCGCAGGTGGCGGTAACAGGCCCGAGTCCTAGAAGCGGATGGTCTTGGTGCTGGTGTTGGTGAGTTTCGCCAGCTCGCCGATCTGCAAGTGCCTCTCCTTTGACCTTCCAGCTCACTGGATGGATAACACTGGGGTGCTGTCAGCCGCTCATGATCCGCCAGTCCCGCTTGGTCCGCGGGTGAAATTAACTCAGTCCGAACGCAACGAACAACATGGTGTTCAGAATCACCAACGGCCACAACCCCGATGCCGCGTCAGCCATCGCTTTGCCCTTGTTCGCGATCGGTCCGTGCGTCGTGCCACGGCTGGCCTGGTGTGGGGCGATGCACGTGCTGAACGTCGGCCTGGTGGCTGGAATCCTCGTGGCTGGAGTCCTCGTGCCTGGAGCCGTGACCGTGACCGCCCTTAACGCCCATAACGCCCATCATGAACATCATCATCACTGGGCATGCGACCACGACCAGCGCGATCAGCAGCGTCGCAGCCGGGACCCCCGCCAACACCAGGCCGACGATCAGAATAGCCAACGCGATCGCATACCACGGAAAGTATTGACGTTTCATGCCATTTCCTCCTGTTGGACAACCTTCGTCATCAGGTTTCGCTCATCCGCCAACGATGCCAAGGGGACAACCTCCCTGGGATGTGGGACCAAAGACACCTTGCCCATCAACCCAAGTCCCCTACCCGGCAGGGGTATCCGAAGAGAATATCGACGATTGCGACGATATCGACGCGGCGCATCGGAGGTGATCGGAATGGCAATCGGTTACGGCGTGGTCAGCAGCGGCGTGGGCCCTATGACCATTTGGCCGGTGACCAATGCCTCCCGACCGACGACAGCCGGACTCCTAACGTCATCGGCGCGGCGGTCACCCGCGTGTACAAGGGGAACTCTGTCAGCCGCCCTGCGACTCAATCACCTATGACAGGAGACCGAAATATCCGCTCTCATAACATATCCGGGAATTCTCGTGGGCGTCGACGGATCACCTGCCTCGGATGTGGCGGTCTGCTGGGCCGCCCGCGACGCGGCGATGCGCAATGTTGCACGTGCTCACCGCGCCGATGATGATATCGCCACCGGTCCCCATGCCTGGCATCAGCCGCCCTGCATGGGTGGAGTGACGTGGGTGCATTCGAGATACGCGATGTCGACTTCTCGCCGATCAAAACTGAGGGAGACGAGATCCTGGCTCAGGGGCTGGCAGGGTGGCATGAACGCTACCCCGACGTCGCGGTGCGTCAAATCGTCGTGTGGGATCAGCCCGCACGTGAGCTTGTCGAGCGGTCCGAGGCCACCCAACTCGTCGTCGGCAGTCACGGCCGCGGCGGATTCGCAGGGATGCTGCTCGGCTCTGTAAGCGCAGCCATGGTGCAGGCGGCCCGAATACCTGTGAACATCGCGCGTCAACGGTAAATGCTGGCCGTGTGAGGGCAGCCGTGCTCAGCACCGCAGCATGGTGCCGTCGCCGGGAGCGTCTTCTAGCCTGGAGGCACCCGGCCTGGTGGGGGTGGGTCCGCGCACTCGTTCCGATAGATAGCAGTGATGGTAGGGGGCGCCGGATTCGGTGTCGCCGCAACGAAAGGCTATAGCCAATGAAGCGCACCACCGTTTTGGAAGTGGGTGGACTGAACTGGGCGAGCTCGTCGGCAGCCGTTGAGGCCACTCTGGTGCGTCGCCCGGGGGTCATCTCCGTTGAGGCGAACGCCGTGAACCAGACCGCCACCGTCACCTACGATCCCGACCGGACATCGGTGGTCGAGCTGTCGAAGTGGGTGCGCGACTGCGGATATCACTGCGCCGGGCGTTCGGTGCCTGAGCATGTATGCGACCCGATGTCTGAGCCGCCCGTTTCACATGACGAGGCCGCACACGCCCCTGCCCGGCCGCTCGCCGCACCCGCTGAGCCTGCTGCCCGCGAGATGCACGCGCAGCACGAGGCGCCTGCGGGGCGGTCGCCGCAGGACATGATGGGCCACGGCGGCGCGCATGGGATGTCGATGGACGACATGGTCCGCGATATGCGCAACCGGTTCCTGGTGGCGATGGTGTTGTCGGTCCCGATCATGTTGTGGTCCCCGATGGGTCGCGACATGTTCGGGTTCTCGGTGCCGGCGCCCTTCGGGTTGCGCGACGACGTGTTCACGCTGTTGTTGAGCCTGCCGGTGGTGTTCTACTCGGCGTGGATTTTCTTCGACGGCGCCTGGCGGGCGCTGCGGGCACGCACGTTGGACATGATGGTGCTGGTGGCGGTGGCGGTGGCGGCGGGCTGGCTCTACAGCGTCGGGGTCACCCTGACTGGCGGCGGTGACGTCTTCTATGAGGCCGCCTCGGTGTTGACGACATTTGTGCTGCTGGGGCACTGGTTTGAGATGCGCGCGCGGGGGGGGGCGCGAACGACGCCATCCGCACGCTGCTGGAGCTGGCACCGCCGATGGCCGTGGTGTTGCGCGACGGCGAGCCCGTGGAAGTCCCCACCGCTGAGGTGGCCGTTGGCGATCTTGTGCTGATTCGCCCGGGCGCGAAGATTCCCGTCGACGGGACTGTCGAGGACGGTCATTCCGAGGTCGACGAGTCGATGGTCACCGGAGAAAGCCTGCCGGTGACCAAGGATCCGGGCTCCACGGTGATCGGCGCGTCGATCAACACCACCGGGACGCTGCGGGTGCGCGCGACCAAGGTGGGCTCCGACACCGTGTTGGCCCAGATCGTGGAGATGGTCCAGGAGGCCCAGAATTCCAAGGCACCGGGCCAGCGGCTGGCCGACCGCGCCGCGTTCTGGTTGGTGCTCGTTGCGCTTGTCGGCGGCACCGCCACGTTTCTGGTCTGGTGGGCGGTCGGTGCCGGCGTGCAGACGGCGCTGCTATTTGCGATCACGGTCGTGGTGATCACCTGCCCCGATGCGTTGGGTTTGGCCACCCCGACGGCGATCATGGTGGGAACGGGCCTGGGCGCCAAACGCGGCGTGCTGTTCAAGAACGCCACCGCGCTGGAAACCACCGCCCGCGTCGACACCGTTGTGATGGACAAGACCGGCACGTTGACCAAGGGACAGCCCGAGGTCACCGATGTGGTGGCTGAGGGCATCGACGAGGACGAGCTGCTGGGGTTGCTCGCCGCGGTTGAAACCGAATCCGAACATCCGCTGGCCGCTGCGATCGTGCGCTATGCCGCCGACCGTGGCGTTACGCCTTTGCCGCTCAACAGGTTTCGTGCCGTGCCCGGGCACGGCGCCACCGCGCAGGTGCAGGGCCGGCGGGTGGCGGTCGGTAATCGCAAGTTGATGATCGCAGAGAACGTCGACTTCGGCGCGCTGATGCAGCGGCGCGACGAACTGGCGTCCAGCGGGCGCACGGCGGTGCTGGTTGCTGTGGACGGGCGCGGGGTCGGGGTCATCGCGCTGGCCGACGCGGCTCGGGAAACCTCCGCCGATGCGGTCGCCGCGCTGCACGAGCTGGGCGTGGAGGTGGTGATGCTTAGCGGCGACAACGAGGCCACCGCCAAGCGCATCGCCGCGCAGCTGGGCATCGACACCGTCATCGCCGAGGTATTGCCCGGCGACAAGGCCGCCGAGATCGCCGCGCTGCAGCGTGGCGGCAAGAAGGTCGCGATGGTGGGCGACGGCGTCAACGACGCACCGGCGTTGGCGCAGGCCGACCTGGGTATTGCTATCGGGGCGGGTACCGACGTCGCGATTGAAACCGCGGATCTGGTGCTGATGCGTTCGGATCCGCTCGATGTGCCCACCGCGCTGCGGATTGGGCGCGGCACCCTGCGCAAGATGCGACAGAACCTGGGTTGGGCGGTCGGCTACAACGTGATCGCATTACCGATCGCCGCCGGCGTCTTCGAGCCGTGGCTGGGTTTGGTGTTGCGCCCAGAGATCGCCGCCCTGTCGATGTCGGGTTCCAGCCTCATCGTCGCGGTCAACGCCCTAATGCTCAAACGACTTTCGCTGCCCGCCCCGCGGGAACCGCACCCCGCCGCGCCACGGCCGTTGCCCGAATCAACACCGACGGGCTCACCGTGATCGCTTAAGCGCTCATGCGGATTAGCACAACGACGAGCAGGAGCCTACATGGGAACCGCGGACGAATCCGCCTCCGCGCCAAGTGCATCGATGGCGCACGAAGGCGGCCCGCTTGGGCGTGCAGCGGCACGCGGAGAATTGGTGGCGGGTGGGTCATCGGCAGGAATGGGACCATAGAGGCATCCGCCGGTCGCGGCCGCACGCGCTAGTGGCGGGTTCGCCTAAACGTTCCCCCTGCGAGCACATTCAACCAGGGGCAAAGCCCGGTCCGCCGGATGACAGTGCGGACTGCTCGGTCTGACCGACATGTGGCGCATCAGCGCTGCCTTCGCGGCAAACGCCGACTGCGCAGCCACCAATTGCGGAATACAGCCAATTGCCCGCACACGGGCGTCCGGCCGACTCATAGTGATTGCTTTTCAAATTCAGGCGCTGGTCATGGCGATACGCGTAGCTGTGTCAGCTGCGCTCTCCAGCTTCTCGGGCCTCGCCGGCGCGGCCTGGGTCCCAGGTGCCCGGCAGCATCGGTATCCGCGGGCCGCCGCCGAACTCATCTTCGGCCAGCACGGTCTCCCCTGCCGCCTGCGGTGCGCCGTCCTTGCGGACCGTCCCGGCAAACCCCAACGGTCCGGCATCTTGATCGGAACCCACCGTGGAGGCGACGGGCTCCTCACCCGGCGGCGCGCCCCAGTCTGGGTCGATGTCGGTATCCATAAACTCGTCGCCGTAGCCGCGCCGCGCGCCTGCGTCGCCGCGCCCGGGCCTGCTCCCGCGCTGCGGCCGCGGCCGGCGCCGCGCTGTCAGCCAGACGGCTTCGGGATCGGGTTTGACGAGCGGGCTCACTTCGGGTCTGGGTTGGGGGCTCGGTCCGGGCGCGCTCGGGTCAACGGGCTCAGCGGGATTCGGCGCAGCGGCGGTGTCTGCGGGTACGGGCCGGCCGGCGCTGATCGGAGCGTTGTCGGTGCCGCAGTCCTGGGCCGCGGCGGCCCCCGCGCTCAGCCCTGCTGCCCCCGCGCTCAGCCCTGCTGCCACCGCGCTGCCCGGCACCGGCCTGGGCGCCGCCTCGCCAGTCCAGGCAGGCGGGCCGGCAAGCGTGTTGGGCGGGATGCCCTTGGCCCCTATGAGCGGGCGTGCGGGAGGCGGCCTGGTTCCTGATGGCCGGTTCTTGGAGCGCCCCGCCATGGTGCCGCGCTGGTCGGGCCCCGGGTGAACCGAAAAGGAAGGACTATCAGTCTATTTCAGCTCACCCGGCCATCAGAGCAACCAGGAACCAGTGATGTCTGGGTAACAACCGGGGAGTGGCAAGGAGGAAGGGCGGCGTGATGGGTGTCGTGGCGTGTTCGCTGTTGTACAGCTTCGCGGTAGCGATGCTCTCACCTTGGGCGTTGCTGAGCCTGACCCGGGCGGGCGCCTTGCCGCGGTTTGGGGCGTTTGCGTGGTTGGTGGCGATGGTCAGCGTTGTCGCGTGGTGGCTGATCGCCGCAGGCCTCTCCATTGCGACCCAAATGCGGCATTGGGACCAGCCGGGCTGTTGCTCACCGCCACAACGCTTCTCATTGCTGGGGGGCCGCTGATACCCGCCGCTCTGACTGCAGCCGACGCAATGCTGTCCGATGCGCGAGGATTGGGTCGCGGCAACGCAGCGAGTGAGGGGTTGTCTAGGCGAACGTTAAGGGATGCAACCGATATCGCATCGAACAATCTCTGACGGATACGCCGTGCGCGCACGAATGCTCGCCGCCACTTTTGGGGCGCGACGGCGGCCCCGCGTGCGCGGATGTTGCGGGTCAGGATCGGACACGACAGCGAAATTCCCCAGTTCCCCAGGCTGCTCGAGCGGGGCGGGGCCCACAAAAATGGACCCTCGCGCTGCAGCGCTGAGAACGTCCGGGTGTGTCACCAAGCCAGCGGCTGCGCCCCAATACTTGGGACCTTCGACCCTACCCCCAAGGGGTATATGGTGTCATGCTACTGAGCGTGGCGCAAATACCAGAGTCCGTGGAACCGCCCACCGCAACACAGCAGTCGGAACGCTCGGGTCTTACTGGCCGGCCCACTCGGCTGGATCAAGTGTGGACCATAGTGAGTATCACCGCTGGCGTCGTCTTCGTCGTGGCGCTGATCCGTTTCTCGGGGTTATTTTTGGGCCGGGCCACACACGGCCCCTACGGCGGGCAGCAAGCCTTTGACAGCGGGGGTGGGAGCGCCTGCCCAATGATGGGCTCCGACGGAGGCATGGGACCCGGGATGATGGGCCCGGGAGGTTCGATGCCGCCCCAGCAAGCTACTACGCCAACCCGCAACCAACCCCGCACCCTAGTACGCCAAAACCATTGTGGTGAGGCTTATTTAGCTTCAGCTCAACGCGTTCAGGCCACCACAACACCGCCTTCAAAAAGGAGTCAAGAAAATGATTAATACACGCCGTCATCGAATCGCGTTCACAGTCGCCACCCTGGGGGCTACCGCCGGGCTGATGGTCTTCGCGGTTCCGCTGGTTCCGCAGGTAGGCGCCAATCTCGACAACGCTGTCCTATCGGAGATGGGCATGAGGCCGGAAATGCCCGTCCCGCATGTGATGCGCTACGGGGCAATCGCCTACGCCCCGAGTGGGGCGTCGGGTACATCGCAAGGTCACCCAGTCAAGGCACAGGCAGAACAAGTCGCGTTGCAGAAGTGCGGCGACCCCGGATGCCGAGTGATCATTAGCTTCAACCTTTGTGGCGCGGTCGCGTCCGACGGCTCGAATTACCAAGGTGGAAGGGGCTTCTCTCGTGCAGCGGCAGAAACTGACGCCTTAAACAGGTTGGGTGGAGGGAAGATCGTCAACTCGGTGTGCAACTAAGCTGGGTGAGGCTTTCATCATCTGGGCCCTAGCGTGATAGTCGTGGACCGACGACCGAACGGCGGCGTTCGCGCCTGGTCAGCCCACGCCGACGTGGGGTCTCCGATTTAAAGGATTGATTCTTATCCTGTTGGCCGGCATGGCCGATGAGGCCGTTGCGAACTATTTCTGCGCTCCGTCGATCCGCCTACTGGCGGCCCAGTCTGGTGCTGGCAGAAGTACCGTCCTACGCGCGGTCAACGAACTGGAAACACGCGGCCTCATAAGCCGTGAGCCGCAATTCGACGGTGAGGACGGATCGCGGCTGTCGATCCGCTACCACATCAATTACCCGGCCGCGCGGTGCCATTCAACTCCGGGCACCGCTGTAGAGCCGCTCACTGCGTCATATCCAGGTGTGGCCCACAGTGGAGGGGGCGCCCTTTCTGCTGCTTCTGGCGGGCGCCCGATGCGGCGTTAACGCAGGGAATAGCCGGCCTACCGTCTCGCGCCGTTCGACGGTTGGGTCGGCGCCGTGTCAACGTCCAAACTGCCGTTCGCACTGCCCTTCTCGCTGAAGCGCCCCCAGCGGCGCTAACAAGCTGAAACGCCTGCGGTGCTGCTGAAATGGTGCTGGCTTGGCCCTCGGCGAGAGGTCCGAGCACACATTTTGCCTTCTGGCTTTCGATTATGGCCGGCGGCCCACTGCGCGCAAGGCCACGGCCTCCGCTTCGCTACGGGCACAGGGCCCGCAACGTGTCCGGCCACGCTCGCGAGCTCGCGCCGAACACTTTGCGTCCGGACCTTGCACTCCGCTGGGCCCTGTGCCGGCCCGAATCATCAGTGCCAGAAGGCAAAAAGAACAGGCGGCCCGCAGGGACGCCTTCCTCTCTGAAAGGTACTGACATGACCGACACCTTTGTCCCCGACATCGAGCACCCCGGCCTGGGCACCATCGAGCACGTCGATCCCCACGCGTTGATCCTCGACGACAACGTCCGTGACGACGCTGCCCTCGATGCTCAGTTCCTGGCCAGCATCAAAGAGCACGGCGTGCTGATCCCTATCGCCGCGATCCGTCGCGGCGATGGCCAACTGTTGGTGCGCGCCGGACAGCGCCGTACCCTCGCCGCCCGCGAGGCCGGTTTGTCCACCGTGCCGGTCTATGTGCGCAGCGCCGCCGACACCAACGACAAGGCGCAATTGGTCGAACGGGTTGCCGAGCAGATCGTGGAGAACGACCAGCGGCGCCAACTCACCGATGCTCAGCGGGCGCGTGGAATCCAGCAGATGATCGACGCCGGGGTATCGATCACCCGAATCGCCAAGAAGCTTTCGGCGCCCAAAGACACCGTGAAGGCGGCGGCAGCAGTGGTGAAATCCGACACCGCGATGCAAGGTCTCGCCGATGGTCAGCTGAGTCTCGAAGAGGCTGCGGCCCTTACCGAGTTCGAGGGCATGCCCGGCGCGATCAGCCGCCTCACGCAGGCTGCGGGTAGTCGGCGGTTCGAGCACATGGTTGCACAACTGCGTCAGGAAAAGGCCGCCGCCGAGGCCGAGGCCAACGCGGCGCAAGCCTACATCGAGCGTGGGTTCACCTGGCTAGAGCAGCGTCCGGAGTCGTTCGACCCGGCCTGCATACCGCTGTACCGGTTGCAAACCGCCGATGGTGCCGAAGCCGACGAGCAGGTCGTGACCGATCCCAGCCACTGGGCCGTGCTGCTGTTCGAAACCACCGCTCTGGTTGATGCGGAAACCGGTGCCACTGTCGAGGAGGATGACGTGGACTGGGACACCCAGGATCAGCCCGACGCCACACCTGGCGAGGGACTGCGCCACGCATCGACCGTCACCGAAGCCACAGTGTTTGAGCCGCAGTACTTCTGCGTGGACTACCGGGCAGCAGGACTCAAGCCTGAGCCGGGGTTCGCCCGCAACGCGGGACTGGTGGACACCGGCGCTGACGACACCGTCGAACTCGACGGGGACGCACGTGAGGCCGAACGGCACAAGGCCGAGGCCGAGCGCGCCGAGGCCGACAGACGGGAGCGGCGAAAGGTGTTAGCGCTCAACAAGCTCGGTGCAGCAGCGATGACCGTGCGTCGGGACTTCGTGACAAAGTTGCTGGCCCGCAAGACCGCACCCAAGGGCGCGGCCATCTTCGTCGCCGACTGCCTGGCCCGCGACGGCTACCTGTTGACCAACCACAACGCTGCCGACACCATCGCCGACCTTCTCGGCCTCGACGGTGCGCAATCGGTCACCAAAGTCGGTGCCACCCTGTCGGCCGGCGGCGATGCTCGCGCCCAAGTCATCACCTTGGCCCTGGTCCTGGGAGCGCTGGAAGCCCGCTTATGTGGCGTATCTGGATCTGTTCATTGTTCGGACGTGTTACCCCTTCGGATCAGTCAGCGTCAGGGATGCCGGTATCGGGGGATGCCCGCCAGGAGATGGTTCGGCAGTGCTAGGGCGATTTAGGTTCGGTCTGTGGGCCGGGGCGTCTGTCCTGTTGGCCGTTAACTGTCTCGGTGTGAGCTCAGATCGGTAATGCCGGCCAGTCGCTCGAGTTGGTTTCTGTAGGCTGCGTTGTGGATGGTGAGCATCCGGATGTGCTCTTCGTAGATCTCGAGATGCTTTCGTAGGTCGGTGTTTTCGGTGCGGAGGCGCCGGATGGTCTCGTCGCGGCCATCGTCACTGTGGCGAGGATGTCGTCGTTTTGGGCCATCGGTTTGTCGTTGTGCGGCGCTGTCGAGCATCGCGTTGGTGATGGCGGCGTAGTGCCGATAGAACGTGGTGCGGTTGACGTTGAATGTCTTCGCCAATGCGGAGACGCTGGGGTAGGCGCCGCCTTCGCGGTGTTCGGTGAGCAATGCGTCAGCCGCGGAGCGCACATCATCGTCGCCAGGAAGTGGGTGCCCGGTCACACAATGTCCTTCGGTGCAGTGGCAGCCTCAAGTAGCGCAGCAAGATCGCGGCGCTGCTGGGTGAGGCGGTGAGCAACGAAGGGGGCCAAGAGTTCCGCAGTGGCGAGGTGGGCGTCGAGTTGATGCAGCTGGTCGGTGAGCGCTTGGAGGTTGTCGGCGGTGAGTGCGACGTTGCGGCACTGCAGGGGTTGGCAGTTGGCGAGGTCCGGCAGGCTCGGATCGCCTGCGGGCGCGAGTTGGCGTCGACAGAGCGCCTTGTCCGGGTTGTAGACGCAGGTGACGAAGTGACCGAGGTAGATGTTGGGGTCTTCGCTGCGCATGATCCTTCGGAGTCGTCGTGGGTCGGTGACCACACTGCCTGTGTAGGCGCTGCCGCGTTGGAGGTTTGAATCGCCCCGGGATGTCCGGAGACTCCACTTCTTGGGAAGGTTGGAGTTATGCCAGGTGGTTCGACGAAGAGGTATCCGCCGGAGTTGCGCGAGCGGGCGGTGCGGATGGTCGCCGAGATCAGCGATCAGCACGATTCGGAGTGGGCGGCGATTGGTGAGGTCGCCCGGTTGCTGGGCATCGGTACGGTCGAATCCGTCCGCAGATGGGTCCGCCAATCTCAAATCGATGCAGGTCAGCGGGCGGGAACCACGACCGAAGAATCCGCCGAACTCAAGCGGCTGCGCCGGGAGAATGCGGAGTTACGCAGGGCCAATGCAATTTTGAAGACTGCATCGGCTTTCTTCGCGGCCGAACTCGACCGGCCAACGCACTAGTGGCCCAATTTATCGCCGATCATCAGGGCCACCGTGAGGGCCCAGATGGTTTGCGCTGGGGTGTCGAGTCGATCTGCACACAGCTCACCGGGCTCGGTGTGCCGATCGCCCCCTCTACCTTCTACGAACAGATGCGGTGCCAGCCCAGCCGCCGCCAGGTCCGCGACGCCGAACTCAAAGAGCACATCACCCGGGTACACGCTGACAACTATCACGTTTATGGTGCCCGCAAAGTGTGGCTGGCACTGCACCGCGAAGGCATTGACGTGGCCCGATGCACGGTGGAGCGGTTGATGGCCGACCTCGGCTTGACCGGTGCGGTGCGCGGCACGGCCAAGCGCACCACGATCGCCGATTCCACGACGGTGCGGGCGGCCGATCTCGTGCAGCGTCGCTTCGGACCGCCGGCTCCCAATCGGCTCTGGGTGGCTGACCTCACCTACGTGTCGACCTGGTCAGGATTCGCCTACGTCGCGTTTGTCACCGATGCCTACGCGCGACGCATTCTGGGTTGGCGGGTTGCTGCCACCATGGCCACCACCATGGTGCTCGACGCCATCGAACACGCCATATGGACCCGACAACAGGAAGGAGTCCTGAATCTCAAAGATGTTGTCCACCATACAGATAGAGGTTCTCAATATACCTCGATCCGATTCACCGAACGCCTCGCCGACGCCGGCATCCAACCCTCGGTCGGCGCGGTCGGCAGCTGCCTCTTAACCGGCTAATCGTAGAGAATCGGCTGGTGGGAGATGCGACACGCGGTGTGTTGATGCTTGCGTCGCTGCGACATGACGGATACATCTGTCGCTATGAAACCCGCGGCTTCCGACCTGAGGCTCGAAGGCTCGGTCGGCTGGCGACTGGCCGGTCCTGCCGCGGGTCGGTACGGACTGGTGAACGAGTACCTGGGGTATCTCGCGGATCGGAACTACTCGCCGAAAACGGTGCGCGCGTACGGGTTCGACCTGTTGGCGTTCTGCCGCTGGTTGGAAAGCGAGGATGCCGCGCTCGGTGAGGTGAACACGGATATGTTGCTGCGGTTCTTGGCGGCGTGCCGGGAGGCGCGGCTGCCTGGGCGGCCGGGCCCGAATGTTGTCACCATGGCGGGTCGGCCGGCGGATGCGTATGCGGCCACAACGATCAACCGCCGGTTGGCGGCGATCTCGGGCATGTTCGCGTTTCGGGCGATGCGGGACCCCGACCAGCCCAATCCGGTCCCCAAAGGCCGGGAGGCGCGGCGGGTGGTGCCCGGAGAGAAGACCGGATTGCTGGGTCATACGGTGCGCAAGCCGCGGCCCCGGTCCACGCTGCGGCTGCGGGAGCCCGAAACGGCTGCCGCGGCCGCTGACCAGCGCGCAGGCAGGCGAACTACTGGAAAGTCTTCGTACGTGGCGGGATCGGGCAATCGCCGGGTTGATGCTGTACTGCGGGCTGCGCTCGTGCGAGGTGCTCGCCCTGGATGTGACTGACGCCGACATCGGCGGGCGTTGGCTGCGGTGTGGGGCAAGGGCAGCAAGGAACGCCGGGTGCCGCTGGATGTTGACGTGGCCCGCGCGGTCCAGGTGTATCTGCTGACCGAACGCCCCGAATCCGACAGCCGCCGAATGTTCCTCGTCGCGAAAGGCCCGAGTCGCGGGCAGCCGCTGACCGCGGCCGGGCTGCGCACGATCTTCCGCTACCACCGACAGGTCACCGGGATCGTCGGCGGGCATCCGCACGCGCTGCGGCATTCGTTCGGCACCGCCTTGGCAGAGGCTGGCGTCGACCTCACGGTGATGCGGGATCTGTTGGGACACACACATATCGACACCACGGCCCGCTACATCCATTTGGCACCGACCCGGGTGAAGGAGGAATTCGATGCTGCCCGCGCACGTATCCGCGACCGCGACCGACCCGCAGGAAGTGTATGACGCCTACCAGGCGCATCTAGCCCGCACCGGTCGCGGCAACACTGCATACGACAGCGCCGCGCGCTCGTTTCTGCAGCGCTGGCCCGATCCGCGGGCGTGGGCGGATGAGCCGCTGGCGGTGCGGTGCTCGGCTAACGGTTCCACTCGTCCGATGATTACCTTCTTGATGCTGTATGGGTTCGTCCGGCCGGGCTACGACTATCTGCTCGAACGCAAGATCTCGAGCCTGTGGCGTGAGATCGACGTTTCCCCGATCGGCGCCGATTTGACTCGATTCACTTCTACGGCAACCCAATTGGGGTTTACCGAACGAGTGCGGTCGGCGACCGGCTCGCAGGCGCCGGCGCGGCTGCTGATCCAGACCGGCAAACGCCTCGACCAGCTCACGGCCGCGGATCTGGACGAGTTCGCCGCGGCATGCCGGGACCGCCAGGCCCGTACCGGCGCCGGTTGGGGACACTACAAGGCTGCGCTGAGCAACACCCACCTGGTGCTGTTCCACCTCGCCATCCTGCCCACACCGCCACGCACCGGCGGACCGGTGCCCTTCGCCGACCGGTTCGCCGGGATCACCGAACCGATCGCGACGGCGATGATCGCCTACCTCAACGCCAAGAAAGCGACCTGCACCCGCAAGACCGTCTCCAGCCTGTCGACCCGGCTGATGCACTTCGGCCGGTTCCTCACCGCCACCGACCCCGGCCTGACTCGGCTGTCGCAGCTGGACCGGCGTCGCCACATCGAACCGTATCTGAGCGCGCTCGTCGACACCGTGAACACCAAGACCGACGGTGTGATCACCGCCGCCGAACGTTCCCGCCGGGTGCTGGCGTTGGGAAACTTCCTGTCCGACATCGCCGAATGGGGCTGGGCCGACACCCCGACCCGGCGGCTGGTGTTCCGTGGTGACATCCCGCGGCTGCCGCAGCCGTTGCCGCGGCATCTGCCCGTCGACGCCGACCGCCGACTCACCCAGGCGCTGAGGGCAAGCGACTACGAACTTGCAGCATCCGCGCTGCTGCTGCAGCGGTCCTGCGGGCTGCGGATCGGGAATTGCTCGACCTCGAACTGGACTGCGTGCACGAAATACCCGGACACGGAACCTGGTTGAAGGTGCCGGTGGGCAAACTCGACACCGAACGGATGATCCCGCTCGACGAGGAGACCGTCGAGCTGATCGACCGGATCGCCGAGATCCGTTCCAGCGGCAGGCCGCTGGACCATCCCCGCACCGGCCGACCCGCCCAATTCCTGTTCACCCGACACGGACACCGCCTGTCCCAGAACGCGATCCGAGAAGAACTCGACCGCGCCGCCACCGCTGCCGGACTCGACCACATCACCCCACACCAACTGCGACACACCTACGCCACCGCACTGGTCAACGCCGGAGTGTCCCTGCAATCGCTGATGGCGCTGCTCGGACACGTCTCCGCGCAGATGAGCCTGCGCTACGGCCGCCTGTTCGACACCACCGTCCGCGCCGAATACGAGCGTGCCCTCACCCTCGCCAAAGACCACCTCACCGCCCTGCCCGCCACATCGACCACCTCAGCACGCCAAGCCCTGCCGCTGGCCGACATCACCGGCGGCGGAACATGGACCGACGCACCAGCAATCAAGTCCCGCCTCGCCGGCGGCTTCTGCCTACGCGCCCCCGCTCAAGGCGCCTGCACCTACGCCAACATCTGCGAACACTGTCCCAACTTCCGCACCGACACCAGCTACCTGCCCGTCCTCGCCGCCCAACGCACCGACACCGAAACCCTCGCCAAAGACGCCGAACAACGCGGCTGGATCAGCGAAGCAGATCGCCACCGCAAACTCATCGAACGACTCGACGCCGCGATCGCCCAGGCCCAAACCGGATGAACGACCTACCATCTCGCGTCGAGCAAGCCTGCATCGATCTCGCCAACAACCACCAGCCCGTCACCTTCACCGCCGTTGCAGATGCCGCGCACATCTCCCGCGCCACCCTCTACCGCAACCCCACCCTCCACGCCCTCGTCGAACACCACCAGCGATCCAGCACACCGACCAGCCCTCTCGACCGCCTCGACGAAGACGTCGCAACCCTCCGCATCGCCATCAAAGAACTCGCCGACCAAATCCGCCGCCATGACCAACAAATCCGACGTCTTAACCGGTTAACCACCAAACCGTCCACCGATTAGCCGGATAATCCTATGACAACGCCCTAGCCGAGACCATCAACGGCCTGTACAAGACCGAACTGATCAAACCCGGTAAGCCCTGGCGCACCGTCGATGACGTCGAATTGGCCACCGCACGCTGGGTCGACTGGTTCAACTGCGACCGGATCTACGAATACTGCGGCGACGTCCCACCCGCTCAGCTTGAGGCCGCTTACTACGCTCAACACCAGAGGCCAGCCGCCGGCTGAATCCTCAAAACAGAAAGTCTCCGGACTCACCGGGGCGATTCAGTTGGTGAGCCGTTCTTCGGCTTCGGGGGCCGCAGGTCCCCGTAAGTCATGGTGCTCATTGTTCTCGATCATGGCCAAGAGGCGCTCGCCGCGTTGCAGTGATTGTTCGGCCTCGACCTCGCCGCGGAACCCGGATTCGGTTGTTCCCGCATAGCCCTCGAACATTTGGATGCTGTGGTGGCGGTATTGGATCGTGCCGGCGATGGCGCCGCCGGGGCGGCGAGCGATGAACCATGCCAGGGTGCGGCGGAACTGGCCACTGGTGAGCCGCCAGCGTTGGCGCCGGATGAGCGGGATGTCGTCGGCCCGGTTGTGTGCGGCGCAGTAGGCGTTGATCCAGTCGACGAATTCGTTCAAATTCTTATTGGTGCACTTGATGGTCACCGAGCGGGAGCGATCGGTTCCGCAAGAACCCATCGTTGCGGACAGTGCTGTGAATAGGTACTTCGCGTCGTCGGGTTGGAGTTGTTCGAGAACGCCGACTGCTCGCTCAACAGATTCCGACACTACCCATGAGGCGGTGACTCCTTTCGGGGTCTCGCCCTTGAACGCGCGACTGGTGATGGTGCGTCGGTAGACGTTCCCTTGGGCGTCTCGTTGGCGGCTCACACAGTCTCGCTGGAGATGTTTGACTTCGCTGTCGCGCATCCCTGACAGGTATGCGATCACCACGTAGCAGGCGGTCAGCAACATTCGGCTCAGCTCGGGCATTCGGTGATAGTCGAATCCGGTCAGCCAGGGCGCGCTGTCGATGCATGCCCGTACTGGTGTGAACAGATAGCAGCCGTCTGCGAAGCCTACCTCTGCCGCGGCGGCCGCGACCATCGCACGTCCGGTCGCTCGGCTGATGAACGTGGATTCCGTGTGTAGTTGTCGGGCAAGGAAGTTCGCATTGACTTCGCCGTCAGCAGTCGTTGGCAGCGGGCGGCGCTGGCTGCGGTAGTCATCTAGCAGGTGCTGCAGCTTGGCCAGTCGTGCTGGGAGTGGCCCGCCGGCGAAGGGTTTGCGTTGATCCATTGCATGCCTGGCGGTGTAGAGCGACCACCATTCCTCACGTGCGGCGAGGATGTCGACGCTGAAGTCGTTGACCCACCGCAACCCCCAGACCAGCAGCGGGCTGATCACTTCCTCGGGAATCCGATCGGTGGCGTTCTCGATACGCCGGGGTGGATGGCTGCTGTGGTTGTGCCATGCCTGCAAACGTTGCGGGTCGACGGTGAGCCGGTCGGTGTGTAGGGCGTCGCGGAACACCCAAAACAGCCGGGCGGCCCGCCGGTGCATACCGCGCTGTGTTGGACTCAAATCCGTGAGCAGGACCCATTGTTGATAGTCGACGAGGTCCTCGCGGGTGATCGCGGCTAGTGTGCAGCGGCCCCGACCGTGTGACCAGTCCAAGAACTTCTTCACGTGGCTAAAGGCAATACGAATAGAGACCTGCTTGAGGCGGGCCTCCCCGGGTGGCAGCTCGCCAACCAGCAAGGCGTAGAACAGTTCTTTGGTGACCGCGCGGAACGGCTCGGGCAGCGTGGGGAAGTTCAAGATGCTGCGAGCCAGCTGGTCCTGGTGGTTGATCGGGTGCAGGTCCCAGATGTCATCGCCGAACCGCGACGTGGTGGCAAGTTCGATTCCCTCGCGGAGTTCGTGTCCACCCAGGACGAAGGCGTCCGGGTCGATGAACACCGGGGTGTGAGCCACCTGGGGCGTCGTCATCGTGGCTCCTGCGGGCCATCCAGCAACGCCAACAGCTCGGGCAGACCCTCAGCGGGCTGTGCTCGATCCCATTCCGCTGGAGTGAATTTCGGGCGGATGTGTTCGGTGATCGCTATCCACGCCATGCCGTAACGGCGCCACCACAGATCCAGTGCGATCTTGCCGCGCTCATCGATCAACCAGTCCAGCAACGCTTTCAGTTTCGGGATGTGGTTGTGGGTGACGAGGGCATTCGAGCAGCCGAAGCACATCAGGAATGACACACCGCAGCGACCTCCGCCATCGAGAGGGCTGTGATCGATATCAGCGCAGGCGGTCACGGCGGTATCGAGATTTCCGGCCAACAGGTCTGTGGCGGTGGTAGCGGTCACATCCAATTGGAGGGCTGCGTTGTTCGGCGTTGTCACCTGACCGGCCAGCACCCGGGCGTGGCAAGCCTGGGCTGCGGTCTCGGCGTCTGACAGCGCCGCGGTGATCACCCCGCCCGCCCAGTCATGCACCGACGGATCGCCGCGCAGATAGTTGGTGAACAGCACCGGCATGGTGTTGGAGCGAATCGACGAGGGCAGATGGCCGCCGGCGGCGCGGGTATTGCGAATGTCCACTGTCTTTTTCAAGCGCAGCGAAGTGATCTGCAGCGGTTGACCGTTGTCATCAAGGAGGGGGTGGCGCTGCTTCCAGCGCTGCATATGCCAGTCCTTCAGATGCAATCCCACGTCGAACGGGCCGTGGTGACCGTCGGGCGGATCCCACACCGACCACAGCGACGACGTGCCGCTGAACGACCGACCCAGCCGCATCATCTGCTCGAGCAGCAGGTAATAGCCGCCGGGGCGGCGTAGCTGCTGGCTGGGAGTGCCGATCTCCCAGTGCACCGTCTCGAACATGCGTGCAGGACCGCGCCGGCGTTTGATCACCTCCACCCGGACAGCCTTGTCCTCCAACACATCGTGCTCGATCGTGAGATCTTTGAGGGTTTCCAGGTTGCGCCCCGAGATTCCGACGGCCAATGTCAGTAGCGGGCCCAAATCGAAGCCGGTGACAAACAGCTGGCGTGCCAGCGTCATCATCGGGTGGTTGTCCCACGCCCTGGAATCGTGGGCGATAACTGGAATCTCACCGGTAGCCGCAATCTCGGCCAGCACCTTCGCGAGTCGACGCTCCTCGGCGCTCAACGTGTCAGGCTCACGCTCATAGCGGGTGACTAGGCGTTGGCCGCGCTGAAGCCGCGATCGGATCGCGGCGACCTCCGACCGGGCCGCCGCCATGATCGCGTTGAATTCCCGGTCGGAATACCCGCCGATGGCGGGATTCTGGCCCACAGAACGACGGCGATGCAGCCACGCATCGACCTCCTCGGCGATCATGCCCGCCGGCATCTCGCCGACGACACGGCCCACAGCTCTAACCTCATGCACCAGTCCGCGTTGTTTCACCTGCGCATGGCGTTGCCGCCAGTAGCACTCGAGATGGTCGACGGTCAGCTCCCCGGGCGTCGCCGGCGGATCCACCAGCGACGCCAACGCGACCAGGAAGCGGTGCCAGCACCAGAACACTCCGGCTGCACTCTCGGGTGTCCGTAGCGTTCCACTGGCACCGGTGCAGCGGGCGAAGGCGTCGGCCAACGGCTTATGCCAGCCCGGCAGTGGGAACGTCTTCAATTTGAACGTGCGGCGACGCCCGTTCTCCCCACCACCGCCACTTCCAATCCGCTGCCCGTGGGCTGCACCCGCTCGGGTGGTTCGTAGACGCCCTCAGGGCGATCGGCGGGGCGGCCCCTGCGTGTGAGGGGTCCTTGGCGCGGCGCCTCGCTCGGCTCTGGGCTCGTCACGCCGAATCCGCGGTGTCAACGATCTTCTCGTCGGCGATCTCGCCGCTCAATTCGCCGGCCGGCAGCTGCAATTCGGCCCACTCGTCAGGAACCAGCGCTAGCCGAGTTTCCATGGCGAGTTCGTTGAGGGTGTGCAGATATTTGAACGTTGTTTCCACCGATCGATGCCCCAAGCGCCGGCGCACCCAGTCCAGCGGATCACCGAAAATCTGCTCATAAGTCGTGCGCTGCGCCGGGTTCATGGCGCCCAGCTCGCGGATGTGCTCACGTTGTAGCTGCTCCAACGTCACCACCGCGTAGGTGTGGCGCAACAAATGCGGGTGAGCCCGCAGGTCCACCGCGTGGCGTCGGCAGCGGTCGTTGGCATCACCAAACATTGACTGCCAGGTTCCCGGCATGACTGGCAGCCCGTTGCGGTTCAACCACAGCGTCGCCGGTTCCAAACCCTCGGCGCCACAGATGAATAGGCGCCGACGCTGGCGTGGATTGAGAGTCTCCACCGGGCGGCGGCGACCACCGCTGGTGCGCGGCGCGATCACCGCGCATTGCGGGTCCTCAACAACCAGTTTGGCCGCAATCTGGTTGTAGCTGCCGCGGCTGCGGGCTTGTTCGATCAGCTCGGCGCGGTCGAAGCGGATGTAGTCCCACACCTCGCGTAACACCGTGGCCGGGATGTAGATCCGGCGGCCCGAACCATTCTTGGCGATCGCCGCCGGCAATCGGGTCGGCGAGTAGGCGCGATGGGTGTCCATGTCGGGCACGTCGAACATGGTCAGGCTGGCCTGCTCGGTCAGCCGCAATCCGGTGCGAACCATCAGATCGCAGAAGGTGGCGTTGCGGGCAGCGTTTCGGCCACCGAACGACTGATCGAGCAGACCGGTGGGCAGATACCCGCGAACACCAACATCGCGCCAGCGGCGATAGGACGCCGGTGGCAACCACGCCAAGTCTTCACGATGGCCGTCCTTGGGTGCTTCGGCAGGCGTCAGTCCCGCCTCCTCGCGACGGCGCCATCGGCGATCGCGCGCTGCCCGCTGCAAGATCGGGTTGTGCTCAACGAATCCCGATTCGGTTGCCCACCGGTAGAACGAGTTCACGGTGGCGACTTCGCGGCCCCACGTGGCACCCCTCACCCCAGGCCCGCGCTCATCGATGCGCCGCCACCGGTGATAGGCTGCGCGATCTTCGGGGGTCGCGTCGCGCCACGATCGCTTTCCGAGCGGTTGGCGATGGTGCCACAGAAACGTCAGGAAATTCGCTAGGTCGTAGGCGATCGCTGCCTGAGTGTTTTCCGGCGCCGGGTGCAACAGGAAGTAGGTGTTCAGGTCGATGTCGTAGTGGCCGTCAGGCGATATCAAGAATGGCACGCCGTCCTCAATGCCCTTGCTGTCCAACCACTCTGCGACTACGTCTGTGTTCAGGCTCTGCAGCGTTGGCCGCGCCGTGCGCGGCATCACCAATTGTCGATGCGTGAAATGCACTCGCCAACCTAAGATCGGCATTGCCTGGAAAGCTACCGCGGCGTCTATCGCATGCGCGCGACCGACACACGGCAGACACTCGCATGTGCCAATCCGTCGATGTCTGGGCGCCCGCTGCTTCAGCAGGAGTCGCCGCGATCAAGGTGTCAGTCGATGACCCAGCCACTCAAGTAGGCCTGCCCAGCTGATGACTGTGACCGAACCGGTCCTGCGTGTAGTCGTGCGGGAGCTGGTGTGCACCATGTCAATTCGGTATACCGACGGCTCGGCTGATGCTTAACCATCACATGGCGCTGAGCTGATCAATGGGTAACGTTCATCGGGCAGTGGTTGACCCGGGGAATATGGGAGCCCGTCGTGGCCGGGAAGCGGCTGGTAGGTGGCTTGGGCGTCGGTGTAGGTGATCAGCATTGATACCCGGTTCTGGGCGGTGTGGTTGGCACCGGCGCAGTGTGCGGTGCGGCGGTGGTGCAAGGTGACGTCACCGGCGCGCAGCGGAACGGTGACCCGCGCTGCCCACCGAAGTTCGGGCCAGTGGTCAAACAGGTAGGAGTGGTGCTCCTGGCGCACCAGGTCGGCGAGGTCGATACCGGTGATGTCGATGCGTTCCGGGCCGCCTCGCCGGTGTGAGCCCGATAGGAACGTGAGGCAGTTCGTAGGCGTCGATGCGGTCCAGCGTGGCTTGCAACGCCGCGATCCGCTCATTCGTGCGCTGCCGCGACGCCGCCAGCAGTGCGGCAAGTCGTATCCCCGGCGGTTGGGGGTGCGGGCGGGTCAGGTCACCGATCTCACGCAGCGTCAGTCCCATACCGCGCAGCGTGCTGATCAACTGCAGGCAGCGCAGCGCCTCGCGGGTATAGGTGCGATACCCGCCGGGACTGCGCCCGATGGTGTTCACCAAGCCCTGATCGGTGTACTCCCGCACCGCCTTGATCGGGATGCCGGTGCGGCGCGACAGCTCACCGACCGTGAACACGTCAGCGTGAAAACTGTGGTGGTTCATGAATTCTCCTGCGGCTTGCGTGGACCGAGGTCGAGTCGTTCGGCGGCATGCAGCAAGGCCTCACTGTAGGTGGGGAATTGGGCGATGCCGTCGAGCAAGACGTCGATGGGAACCTGGGCGCGGATGGCCAACGCGGCCTGATGAATCCATTCCCCGGCCATCGGAGCCACCGCCCACGCACCAACCAGGACGCGGCGACTACGGTCGGCGAGCAGCCCGAGGGTGCCGGCGGGCTGGGTTTCATAGGTCCACGGCCGCGCCAACGCATCAGGCAGGTTCAGTTCGGTACTGACGACGTCCAGGCCTGCGCTTTGGGCCTCCTCACCGGTCATTCCGACGGCGGCGATCTCGGGTTGGGCGAACACCACCCGCGGAATGCCGGTGTAGTGCGCCCGCCGCGAGGTGCCCGCGATGTTGTCGGCGACCACCCGGGCTTGATACATCGCGACGTGGGTGAACAACGCGACACCAGTGACATCGCCCAGCGCCCACAACCCATCACCGGTCACCCGGCAGTGCTCATCGACGGCCAGCTCGCCGCGATCGCCGATGGTGACGCCGACGCTGTCGAGGCCCAGGCCGGCGGTGGCGGGTTCGCGTCCGGCGCCCAGCACGATCACATCGGTGCGCACCGATGTGCCGTCGTCGAACTCGACCACGGCGTCGGCGCCGTCGCGGCGCGCCCGGGTGGCTTGGCGGCCCAGCCGCACGTCGATGCCGTCGTCGCGTAACCGGGCAGCGACCAGCTCACCGACTCGCGGGTCTTCGCGGTCCAGCAGCCGCGGGCCGCGCTGCACGAGGGTGACGTGGCTGCCCATGCGGGCCAGGAACTGCCCCAACTCGACCCCGACCGCGCTGCCGCCGATCATCACCGCCCGTTGCGGGATCTCGCGCAGGGTGGTGGCCTCGCGGTTGGTCCACACCACAGTCGCGTCCAGGTCGTCGAGGCCGTCGATGGGTGGGCGCACCGGCTGCGAACCGGTGGCGATCACCACATGCGCCGCGGTGATCTCGGTGTCGGCGACGCTGATGCGCCAGGGGTCACGACCGGTCAACCGGGCGGTGCCTTTGAGGACCGTCACCCCTTGCCGCTGATAGCCGGTGACCTGATTGGTGTCGTCGAGGTGGCGGATCATGTAGTCGCGATAGTCCCGCAGCGCCGGCCAATCCAGCGCCGGCCGCGATAACCCGGCGGCGGCCGCGGCTTCGGCGCGGGCCTCGGTGGGCCGCAGCAGCGTCTTGGATGGGATGCACGCCCAATAGGCGCATTCCCCGCCGATCAGCTCCCGCTCGATCAGTGCCACGCGCAAGCCGGCGGAAATCAGCCGCCCGACGGCGACTTCGCCGCCCGGGCCGGCGCCGATCACGACGGCGTCGAAGTGCTCTGCCATACGGATTGTCTCCTTCGGGTGGGTGCGGTGGTCAGGGGCGGCGGCGCCGCAGCGCCCACCAGCCCTCGATGACGGCGGCGGTGACCGCGCCATAGGCGAGATGCGCCAGGAATCCGCGCACGTGGGTGCTGACCGGATAGGCGCGGTCTGCGGCGCTGAACCCCAGCAGCGGGGTCAGCATCTCATCGACGATCAGTGACATCGACGCGCCGGTGAGCAGACCGGCCACCGCAGGGTTCAGGCCGACCGCGCGGCGCAGGACCGCATACACCGGCGCCCAACTGATGCCCAGCCCGTAGTGCACGACCATCCCGGCGCGCTCTCGCACCGGGTCGGGTAGGTGGATGCCGAGCAGGTCGAGCGTCTTGTCGGCGGCGACCTGAAACGGCGGGCCGGGCCGGGCGGCGTCTTCACGCTGGCGATCCCGCTGGGATTCGCGCTGGTAAAGCTTGCTGCTCACCGGCTCCATCACTTTGGTGCCCACATAGCCGCCGACAGCCCCGACGAGCAGATCTTCGGCGAATTCGCCTCTGCTGGACCAGATCATCACGACACCACCCGCCAAAGTGTGATTGCTGTGGCGGGCACCCGGTTCGGCGGGGCGAGCGCGATGGTAGTCATGTAGCCCTCCCTCGATACTGCATGTTTCTCAGGCGGCGCAGCAGGACAGTTTGGTGACGTCGCGGGTGAAGGTTTGCGCGGCCAGTTTGAGGCCCTCGGCCATCGTCAGATACGGGCTCCACAGCTGCGCCACCTGCTGCACGGTCATCTTGTTGGCCAGCAGGTAGACGGCGGCGGCGATGACGTCACCTGCGCCGGCGGCCAGCACATGCGCACCGAGTAGGCGCCCGGTGCCACGTTCGGCGACAAGCTTGATCGCGCCGCGGGTGTCGCGGTTCACAATCGCGCGGGGCACGTTCTGTAGCGACAGCACCCGGCACTCACAGTCATAACCCTGGGCCTGGGCATCGGCCTCGGTCAGCCCAACGGTGGCCAGGCTGGGCGAGGTGAAGGTGACCGCCGGCAGCGCGCGGTAATCGACGCTGCGCCCGGCCCCGTCAAAAGCGTTGTCGACCACCACGGCGCCGTGGGCGGCGGCGACGTAGACGTATTGCGGATGACCGGTGACATCACCGGCCGCCCAGATCCGCGGGTTGGCGCTGCGCAGCTGCCCGTCGACCACCACCCGACCACTGTCAGCGGTGGCCACGCCGACGGCGTCTAAGTTCAACCCGGCGGTCACCGGTGCCCGCCCGGTCGCCACCAGCAGCCGCTGCCCGCTCACCCGCTGACCGCCGCTGGTCGCGACGATGACGCCGGCGTTGTCGGGATCCACGCGGACAGCGCGCTCGCCGATCACGGTGATGCCCTCATCGGCGAACACCGCCGCCAGTCGCTCGGCCAGTTCGGGTTCGGTGTGCGGGGTGAAGCGGCCCACGATGCTGACCCTCATCCCCAGCCGCGCCCATAACTGCGCCTGTTCCAGCCCCACATAGCCGGCGCCGACCACGACCAGCGATTCCGGTAGCGCGGTCTGGGCCATCGCAGTAGTGGAGGTCAGGTAGTCGATGCCATCCAGGCCGTCGAGCCGGTCGATGCGCGGCGCGGAACCGGTGGCGATCAGATAGTGCTCGGCCTCGATACGCGCGCGCCCCCCGTCCCCTAACTGCACCTGCAGCACCGGCCCCGGGGCGAAGCGGGCCTGCCCCGGCACGATCTCCCACCCATATTCGGCGGCCAGGTCGGCGTACTTGTCGGCGCGCAGCCCCTCCACGAGGGCGTCCTTGCCGCCGATCAGCGCGGGGGCATCCACCGGGCCCGCCGCGGTGGCGATGCCCGGAAAGTGCTGGTCCAGCGCCACATGGCGGGCCTCGGCCGCGGCCAGCAGCGCCTTGGACGGCACGCAACCGGTATTGACACAGGTGCCCCCGGTCACGTCGCGCTCGATCATCACCACGGTTTTGTCCTTGCCGCGGGCGGCGATCGCCGCCGCGAACGCGGCACCCCCCGAGCCGATCACCGCCAGGTCATAACTGACCACAATGCTTCCCATCCTCACGTATCCGCCTTGCCGAATATATAGATGGCATCCTAGTATCTGTTTATCCGAATATCAGCGACTCAATCGAAGGACCGTGTTTTCGTGCCCGAGACTCCCCACCCCAGCCCCACGCTGTTGCCAGCCACCGCCAACGGCGTCGAGATGGTGGCGAAGTTCTTCCGCGCCCTCGGGGACCCGGCCCGGCTGCGGCTATTGGAGTTCCTGCTCAACGAGGAACACACCGTCAGCGAATGCATCGCACACATCGGCCTGTCCCAGGGCCGCATCTCCACCCACCTGGCCTGCCTATCGGACTGCGGTTATGTGCAGCTGCGCCGCCACGGCCGCTATGCCTACTACCGGGTGAGCGACCCGCGGGTGGCCGAACTGGTGCTGCTGGCGCGCTCGGTGGCCGCCGACAACGCCGCCGCGCTGGCCGCCTGTATGCGCAGCGCCCCGGCCAGCCGCGAGGAGATCGCGCCGTGACCAAACACCACGACACCGGGACGCTGGCAGCGATCCTGGGCGCCATAACGTTGGCCGTGGCCGCGATCGCCTGTTGCGCGGCGCCGCTGCTCATCGCCTCGGGTGCGCTGGCCGTGATCGGCGGCCTCGTGCGTAACGGGTGGGTCATCGGCACCGCCGCGGCGGTGCTGCTCGCCGCGCTCACCTACACCGTGTATCACCGCCGATCCCGCCACCACGGCCAGCAGTCACCGCACTGCGATCCACCCACACACCCCAACACCGGCGACCAGCACCGCGTTAACGGAGAGCGATCATGACCGACACCAGCACACCCACCGTGCACACCGGCCCGCGACGGCGGCTCCTGATCATCATCGGCGGCGTGGTAGTCGCCGCAGCGGCCATCGCTTATGTCGTGCTCTGCTGGCACCCGTGGACCGACGCTGCGGCAGACCAAAACGGTGGCGCCACACCTACTTTGACTGCGCACACCGCCACCGGCACACCGCTCACCGTGCCCGGTTCCCGACCCGCAGTGGTGTTGTTCTTCGCCGTCGAATGCGGCACCTGCGGGCCTACCGCCCAAACACTCGCCCAAACCCAAGCCCAGAACCCCACCCGGGCGGACTTCGTCGCCGTGGACATCGCCGGGCAGGAGCCGCAATCCGAAGTCGCCGGCTTCCTCACCGCCAACAACGCAGCGGGGGTGGCCAACGCGATCGACACCGACACCGCCTGGGCCCGCCGGTTCAATATCACCCAACTGTCCACCGTGGTGATCATCGACACCACCGGCAAGGAAGTATTCCGCGCCGTCGAACCCTCCGCCCAACAACTCCAAGCGGCACTAGCCAAAGTGGCCGATCGGTGAACGGACTACTGGCACTTGCCTTCGGCGCCGGCATGATCGCCCCCATCAACCCGTGCGGATTCGCGGTGCTGCCCGCCGTGCTGGCCTACACCGCCACCGGTGAGCACACGTCCGCGGGATTGGCGGCCAGGATCAGCCGGGGGCTGCGCGCCGGCGCGGCGCTGACCATCGGATTTGCCGGCACCTTCACAGTTCTCGGCGTGGCCGCAGCACTCGGGCTGCGCCAACTCATCGGCGCCGTCCCGTGGGCCGCGACCGTCCTCGCGGCGATGCTGACCCTTGCCGGACTGGTCATGCTGGCCGGGCGCCATATCCCAATCCGGCTGCCCGGCCCCCACTTCGGCCGCAATCCTCAACGGCCCCTGGACATGCTCCTCTACGGTGTCGGGTACGCGATCGCCTCGGCCTCCTGCAGCATCGCGATCCTGCTCTCGGTTATCAGCCAGGCACTGGCCACCAGCAACGTGTCCGGTGTACTCGTTGTCTTCGGCGCCTACACCGCCGGCTCAGCCACCCTTCTGCTCACCGTCGCACTACTGGCCGCCGTCGCGAACACCGTTGCCACACAGCGCATGCGGCCACTGATGCCGCACATGACCCGGATCGCCGGGACCATTCTCTTTGCATCCGGGGTCTATCTGCTCCACTACTGGATCCCACAACTCACAGGACACCGCCTCCCCCCAGATCCCCTGGCCACCGGCGTCGCCCGAGTCGGCACCTGGATCACCACGCACCAAACACTCGTCGCCACAGCCGCATTCGCCATCATCGCCATCAGCACCGCACTAGTCACACTCCCGCGACGAACGCACCCAGCCGCGGCCAGCGACACTCACCGCGCCGCCACCGCTGAACCCGCCTCCACCAACCCAACCAGCGACTGAAGCATCGCAGCGAGTTCAACCGATCGGCGAATCGATGTGGGCCCGACACAGCCGCGCCCAACAACGCGCGGCTGACCCGATGACGCCGCGGCGCGGGCCTGAAGCGGGCACCAACTGCAAGAGACAGCCCCGCTCACCTGCAGCGCATCGGCTCAAGACGGCTGCCGAGGGACATTCGACACACCAACACTCGTTAACGGGCCGACCGTCGCTTACGCATGGTGTCCCACCACTTCTTCTTGGGCACGAACAGTGTTCAGTCATACATAAGCCGAAACCCCCAAGGACGCCTGGCGCAGGCCCGCGCACGGCTACGGCCCTCGCGTCGGCAGCGCGGACTACCTGCGGTGGCTGGCCTCCAACGACTACCCACTGGCAGCGGTCGAGGAAATCATCACCGGCACAACCGATGCCGAGACCGTCTACAGCGAGTATCTGTCCGACGCCGGGAAGCAGTAACTTCGGCGGCTGGTGGGGGTCAGGGCTTCGGCGCTGGCCCCCACTCCCATCTGACCGGCCCAACCCCGTTGTGCAACAAGCACACCGCATCTTGCCTTCTGGCTTGTCGATCGTGACCGGCCGGATCGGCTGCACGCAAGGCACCGGCCTGCGCGTTGCTCCGGGCCGTGGCGGGCTCGCGAACTTTTCCCCGAGCCGCTCGCCCACACAACGGGCTCCCTGGCAAAACTTCGCGCCCGGGCCTTGCGCTCCACCGCCCGTAACCCGGTCTAGATCGTGCTGCCAGAAGGGCAAAAAGAATAGATGTCACAGACGGACGGGAATCAAATGAAGTGTGCAGGAGGGGAACGCATCAGCCAATAAATTACGACAATCAATCTTGGTTACTGGATGGGCGGAATCCGTCAGAGAATGCATTTCTTCGCCGGGTCACTCCGCGCGAGAATCAGGGCGACACCGCCGCGCTGCACAGTGACCAGACAAGGAGACCCGTCCCAAGCGAAATGCGCTGTCAAACAACTGGACTGACTAGTGTCGGCCTGCGGTGAAGAGCAGTGATTCCGGCGTCCGATACGCACAGGGAATCCGTGACAAAAGATCAACAAATTTGTTTCTCACCGATGTAGCGCCAGCCTAATTGGCGCAGTAATATTGAATTATCGATAACCCATCCCGCATTTACTATCAGGAGGCTACCAATGTCTACTCTCACCGTCTACACCAAACCCGCATGCGTGCAATGCACCGCCACATTCCGCGCCCTCGATAAAGCAGGCGTGCACTACCAGACAATCGACATCACCACCGACGCCGAGGCCCGCGACTACGTGATGGCGCTGGGCTACCTGCAAGCACCCGTGGTGGTCGCCGAGGACACGCACTGGGGGGGCTTCCGCCCGGACCGCATTAAGGCGCTGGCCGCCTAGGCCGCCTTCCATCGAAAAGGACGACTGCCATGCCTACTTTCGCCGCCCTGGACCACGACCTGCCCGATGCGTTCGAACTCGACCATCTCGAACGCATCGGTGAAACCCGCGGCCAACTGCTCGCCCACATCGCGGCCGGCATCGAATCCCTGCAAAGCGCGGCCGACACCCTGGATCGGTTGTGCAGCAACACCATCTACGACGTCGACTTCATCGACGGCCGCGATGGCCGCGACGTCGCCGCGTTCCTGGACGAAGCCATCCGCAACGCTCGCGCCACCTACGCCGTCGTGCACGCCGTCATCGACAACGGGGTCCCGCGATGAGCTCCGCACACCACACCTGGCGGCCGCGTGATGCATTCGAGCACGTCCACCAGGCGTTCGAGGCTGCCGGTCACCTCATCCGCCCCCGGGGGACCGATGCCTTCATGGCAAGTTGCCCGCTGCACACCGACCACAGCCCGTCGCTGTCGGTCACCTGGCGGCCCACCGGGCGCGGCGAGCAGGGGGGCGCGGTCCTGATGCACTGCTTTAGCTGCCAGGCCAGCATTGCCGACCTCGCCGCCGCCCTCGGATTGCGGGTGGCCGAGCTGTTCGACGCCCCCGCACCGGCACCCGCGAATCACCCCGCCCGGCACCGTCGCACCGCCGCTGCGCGACCCGCGCTCGTCTCGGGTCCGCTGCCCGCGCGGATCACCCGAACCGCCGAGCGCGTCGACCACCAGTGGACAACGGTGCGCGTCTACACCTACACCACCGACCGCGGACTGCCCCACCAGCAAGTGGTGCGCCAAGAATGCGGATGCAACGGCAACCGGCACAAACGATTTCAGCAACGCTACCGCGACGGCCGCCGCTGGGTGTACCGCAAACCCGAAGGATTCACCCCCGTGCTCTACCGCAGTAGCGCGATCAGCACCGCCGCCGCTGGCGACCAGTGGATCTGGATCACCGAAGGCGAGAAAGACGCCGACACCCTCACCGGCGCAGGCCGTCTGGCCACCACCAACGCCCAAGGAGCCGCCAACTTCACCGACGACCTGCTGGCGCACTTCGACGGCCTGAAGGTGGTCATCGCCGCCGACCGGGATCTGGCCGGCTACCGGCGCGCCTTGGACCTGCACACCCGGCTGCGCCGGCGCGCCGCGCAGGTTGTCATCGTGCTCGCAGCGCTGCATGCCGATAAATCCGACATCACCGATCACCTCGCCGCCGGCCTGTGGCAACCGGGTGAACCGTTCGGCGGACTCACCGTGGTCGGCCTCGACGAACTGCACGCCCTGGCCCTGGCCGCCACCGCCGCCGAGGCCGCCGACCAATGCGCGACCGCGCTGGCCGAAGCGCGCGCCACCGTCACCCAAGCGCACACCCACCGCCGGTGGCTGGCCGAAGCCGCCCGCCAGCTGCGCGCCGTGCACCACCAACACCAGCAGCTGACCAAGATCGTGCGCCACAAACGTTCAGCAACCGCCGAGACGGCCCTGCGCACCGTCACCGCACTGCGCACCCGCGCCGCCGCCGACTACCGGCGCAGCGCCACTGCCGAACCCCGCCTGCAGGAGTCCGCATGAACACCGGCATCGACACCCTGGTCACTGCCCAAGTCACCACCGCCATCACCGCGGCCGCAGGCCGCACCGGCGGCCCGGCCGCCCACGCCGCCCGCGCCTGAATCGACGGCCTGTGCGCACGCGCCCAGCTGCGCTCCGAACGACACCTCCGCCCCCACCGCCCGCACTCCTCGAGGTAGGAACCCATGCACATCACCAGCCCAGCCCGCGCGGCCGCGACCGCCCTTTTCCTGGCTGTCCTGGCTGTAGCCGGATCACCACCGGCCCGAGCCGACATACCCACGGTCAGCCCCGGTGACCGCATCGAATACCTCAGTGCCGCCGCCGATGCCACCATGTTCTGCACCATCGGCTACGTTTACACCGGCCGCGACCTGCACACCTACGCCGTCACCGCCGGGCACTGCCGAGGCAAGACCGCGGGCTACGCCCGCGCCACCCGCACCGGATTGACCGGAGACTTCACCCGCGCCATCGTCGAACCGCCCTACCAGGGCGGCCCCGACTACGGCCTGATCGACTTCGGTATCCGATCACTGCCGCTTGCCTACATCGGTGACACCCCCACCACCAACCGTCACCCCCAACCCGAAAAAGGCCAGCAAGTCTGCCGCACCGGAGTCTCCAGCGGCCAACACTGCGGAGCCATCACCGGATACGCCGGCAAAAACCAATACCTCACCACCGGCATGCCGGCCAGCATTCCCGGCGACTCCGGCGGCCCCGTCTGGCTCACCACCGCGACCGGATCCGCCGAAATCATCGGCATCTGGCTCGGCGAAAAAACCACCACCAACGGCCAAGAACACGGCCGCTTCGCCTCCCTGGCCGACGGCCTGCAACTGCTGAACTGATCCGAGGAATCGACCCGTGCCACCCTCTGTGTTCCCGCCCGCCGATGGCGATGGCGACGTGGGCATTCCCACCACGCGACACCGTCGTGTCGGGGCCGAGTTCATCACCGTAGATAGCGAGATCCTGGCATTACGGCGCTGTTCATGCCGGCTGCAGTTCCTCGGAGCGAGGTGCCCCGATGCGGGAACGCCCTACCTGTACCGTCCGCCAACAGCCACCTAAAACAGGCGCGCCACAACTTAGTACGGCAACTCGCACACTGCGACGTCGCAACGCCGTTGGTGGGCTGGCCACTCACCGGTGATTACCCACGCCGCCAGCGCAACCGGCACCGGACCCGGTGAATCCACCATCAACCGCCACAACGCCGTCTCGATCACGCCACCAGATTACTGCGACAGCGACATTCACCGCCACGCGTTCTCAACCTCAACGGAAAGGGCCCGGATCGTCCATCGATAGTGCTGTCTCGATGTAGCCGACGAAAGACGCAGGCGTCCAGGCCTCGCTCAAACCAATTGTCGCTTCGTTGAAGACCGCACCGATTGACCCTCCTTCGGCAAGGTAAAGCGGGGTGATCTTCGTCGCGGGCTCGCCGTAGTCAGCAGGGGCAGCCGGGTTGTAGTCGACGCGCAGCGCGACGATCGGCAGAACCTTGCCGTCCGCATCGATCGCTGTAAGCCCCTGCGGTACGGAAACGATTGTCGGGGGGTAGCGACTGTCGGTGCTCATAGCTCCCATCATGACGTAGCTGTACGACAGACCTCCGCACCTGCCGGGACGAGACGTGCCCTGCTCGCACGGCAAGAGCACCACCAGCTCCACCACCACCGACGCGCCCGACCGCGCGCTAGGTGAGGGTGAACTCCATGTCCTCGCCGTTGACAGTCACCGCAAGACGCGCGTTCTCGACGCCCGCGGCGCGCATGTAATCCGCCAGGGTCGACAACAGCCAGTCCTGCTGGCCCTCAATCTTTGACACCGAGCCTTGGCTGATCCCCAACCGTGCGGCCAGGTCGGTCTGTGTCAACGCGGCAGCTTTGCGGATGGCCGCCAGATTGATGGCGTACTGGCGGTCCACCTCGCGCATCCCCTCGCGGATCGCGGCCACCCGCGCCGCCCGCTGCGCATCGGCACGCATGTCCTGCAGGCGTTGATTACCCCTGTCCCTAGCCATCTCGTTGCACCTCTCGTTGCCATTGCGCGATCGCCGCGTCCGCGCGAGCGCCGATGTTGCAAAACACATCGCCCATGCGGGCTTTGTCGCCGGCGAACAGCGCCACCACCACGTGCTGGTCATCGGGAAACCAACAAGTCAGCCGAACCGCGACATCCGGATCGAACGGATGCGAAACCCGCCAACACCGCAAACTTTCTCGACTGGCGCACACGCCGCAGTACCGCGGGTCTCCTCGACGGGTTCCTCAAGAACCACCAGCTGGGCACGATGTAGTCGAGTTGCAGCCGGGCAATCCGGCTGCCCTCCTCGGCGGCGGATTCCAACCGATTGAGCCAACCATCGAACTCCGCTGTCCAATCGATCAACACCACCCAAGTATGGCCTGAAAGCGATATAGGCTGCAATGCATATTACACGGACTCTGATGCGGAGTATTCACCGAAATCCGTAGTCCCTCACCATTTTTACCTGTCAGCGGGCAGCAAGTATGACCGGTGAGGACCCCGTCGCTGTCAACCCACACCCGGCGGGCTCGCCCGTTCTACGCTCCCGCCGCCCTGACGGGCGGGCTCCCGCTGCGCCCGTGCGGCACCGGCGGCCGGGGCCGCCTCCTGCTGATCCGCCGGCCTCTGCGGGGTTGACACCGCCACCCCACCGGTCCCCCGAAGCCCGCGCCACCAGGCGCAGATCACCACTACCGCAAAGGAATCCTGACCATGAACACCACCGAGCACACCATCGACCCGTGGACCAGCACCGACCACGACCCGCACCAGCCGCCCGCTGCGGGCAGCGACGCCGATGCCGAAAACCTCTACGCCGACTGGGATCTGGAAATCGAACACCACCGCGCCCAACTCGTCGCCAGCCTCAACACCGCCCTGAGCGCACTCACCGGAGCCCACGCAGCGGTCAGCGCCCTGCTCAGTGACCAGGTCTACGACGTCGAGTTCAGCGAAGGTACCAGCGGCGAGGACGTGGCCGCGTTCATCACCGAAAGCCTGCGGCTCACCCGCGCCGCCTACGCCCTGACCCAACACGTCACCGACCGGTCCTGACCCGGCCACACTCCGAAAGACCAATCATGAGCGAGTTCTGGGAACAATGGGCCGCGACCACCGCCGCACCGATCCAGTGCCTCAAACGCCGCGCCACCGTGGCCTTCCGCGAAGAACGCCACCTCGGCCTGGTCATCCGGCGCCGCTGGATCACCTTCCCCGACGAAATCAACGGCGCCCCAGTCATCGTCGAGATGCCCGAGAACGCACCGACCAAAACGTGCGACCAGGGCCGCCACGATCAGTGCGGGCATCGCCTCGGCGGCCCGCACGAAGGCGGCATTCTGCTCAAGCTGTCCCTGCCCGGTTTCTGCTGGCGCTGTGGCTGCTCCTGCCACAACGACCCGCACCGCGCCGGGCGCCTGTTCTAACACCCCGGGCCCGGCCAACTCCCCCGCCACACCGAGGGTTGGCTGGGTCCCCCTCTTTCTTCCGGCCCAACCCGGCCAAGTTTGCCGCCCGGGCTGCGCTGCCGCCCGCCCGCCGCGTAATCCTTAGCCGCTCAACTCTATTGCCATCAGCAAGGGGGTAAAGCGTAATCGGCCGGGGGCCCGAGCGGTCAACCCACGCCCGGCGTCGGCGCCGGCGGCGAAGGACATTTCCGGCCCTACCAACTCGCTGCCGCTCGCGGGCCGAAAATCCGCCGGCACCACCACCGGACTCTTCGGGGTTGACAGCCCACCCTCACCCGATTGACCGCACCCCTAGCGCTGACCAGCGCAACCAAGCACCACAGGAGAACGGAAGAAACATCATGTCCTACAACAGCATCGCTATCCTGGCCGCACTACACACCCAACTGCTCGCCGGCAAACCCGACCCCAGCCGCGGCCTGGCCGAGCTCGCCGGACGACTCGTCCTCGACGACACCTTCAACAAGACCCCGCTGCACCACATCGCCGAACGCCGCCCCCTGGCCGCCGCACTGCTGTGGACCCGCATCGCCGATCACCTGAGCGGGCAGGCCCGCATCGAAAGCCTCACCCTGGCCGCCACCTTCGCCCTGGCCGGCGGAAACCCCGGCATCAGCGCCACCCTCATCGACCGCGTCGACGTCGCAGCACGCCGCGAGCACACCCAGGCACCGCACCTCCTCGAGGTCCTCAAACTCGACCACCGCGTCCGCGAGCACCACCACGCCGTCGCGGTCTAACACGACACCCCGGCCGGGTACCGCACAGGGGCCGGCCGGGTGTGTCCCCGACCCGCCCACCAACCCACACATCACCATCGCCGAATCAGGAGACAACATCATGGCGCGCAGCAAGATTCACACCACAACGACACCGGACCCCACCACCTACCACCTCGCCGAGCGACTCAAAGGCCTGGCCATCGACAGCCTCTACCGCTTCACCGAAGGCCACCGCACCCTGGCCCCCATCGACGGGCACACCGTCACCGCCCTGCACACCACCCACCCCTGGGGATACAGCGCCCAACTGCACGCCACCGACAGCCACGGGAACCTGCACGCCGCCGCCGAAGCCACCGCCATCCACCCCCTGCCCACGGCCATCAGCTCACGAATCAGAACCTTCCGCAGCGGGCCACTGGCATGGCACAACGCCGCCGCCCGCATCACCGACGACGCCTGCCCCGACCCCACCGACGCCGCGATCTTCGTTGCGTCCGGTCACCACCACTACCAACTGAGCCGCCGGCTCAACCCGGCCAGCTTCCGCGAATACTGGGATCTGCGCATCGACGGACAGCGCCACGAGCCGGCCTTCGCCGGACCCACCGGCGCAGCCGAATACGTCACCGACACCACCGAAGCGCAACGCTAACCACCCACCGACGCCCGGCCAGCACCCTTCACACCGGGGGTTGGCCGGGCCCCCTTTTTGTTCCGGCCCGAAACCAGGCCTGGCTGCCGCGCGCAGTGGTGGTCACGCCCGCCGGTGGCGCCGCGTAATCCGTAGCCGCTCAACTCTCTTGCCGTCAGCTTGGGGCGCAGCGTAATCGGCCGGGGGCCCGAGCGGTCAACCCACGCCCGGCGTCGGCGCCGGCGGTGAAGGACATTTTGCGGCCCTACCTGCTCGCTGCGCTCGCGGGCCGAAAATCCGCCGGCCCCTCCACCGGACTCTTCGGGGTTGACAGCCCACCCTCGACCGATTGACCGCACCCCTTAGCGCTGACCGGCGCAGCCAATCACCTTGACCGAACGGAGAACACCATGGAGAACTTCAACGCACTGCGCACCCCCGCCGACATCGTCGCCGCCGCACCCGGCCTGCTCGGATTCGTTCCCACCAACAGCATCGTGGTCTACCTGCTCGCCCAGCACCCCACCACCGGTCTTGGGGTGCGCTGCGCGGCCCGCTTCGACATCACCAACAGCACCGAGCAAGCCACCAACTTCCCTGCCACCTGCAACCTGCGTGCCGGGAACTTCGCCGCCGCGATCATCCTCGCGGTCTGCGACCAACCCCACGACACCCACGCCCACCACCTACTGGAAGCCACCCGAGACGCTCTGCGCGCCATCAACATCGAGGTGTTGCGCTGCCTGCACACCCGCGACGTCACCGAGACTGGCCAGTGGCTCGACATCGACACCGGCCAGTACGGACCCACCTACCCCTACACCGACGCCGTGCTCACCGCCCAACTCGTCCACCGCGGCCACACCATCCGCGCCAACCGCAGCGACATCGAGGACGAATTCAGCCCACTGCCACCCGCGCCGCCCGCCACAGTCGGCGACCACGCCCGCCTCGTCGCAGCGACCGTCGAGGAGATCACCGCCGCCCTGGCCGGTGGGCCCATCACCAACCCCACCCTGGCCACCCGCGCGGGCATCCTGATCACCGCACACCCCGCCCTGCGCGACGCGATGATCGGGCTGGCCGTCGACACCCCCGAATACGCCGCGGACCTGTGGACCCACATCGCACGCCGACTGCGCGGAGCACCCCGCGCCGAAGCCCTCACCGTGGCAGCAGCCTGCCTGTGCCTGAACGGGGACACCGTACGCGCCGGCATCGCCCTAGACGCCGCGTTCGACGAAGCCCACACCAGCCACACACCCGAGCCGCACCTGGCCGGTCTGCTCTCGGCCGCACTGCGTGCCGGGCTCTCACCGGAAAAGATCAGCCAAGCGCTCATTGCCGCTACCGAACCCCGCACCCCCGACACCGACTGATCACCACCAAGCCTGGACCGGCCAACTCCCACCGCACGGGGTTGGCCGGTCCCCTTTTTTCTTCCGGCCCGGAAGCAGGCTGGCTGCCGCACGCAGTGCCGGTCAAGCCCGCCGGTGGCGTCGCGTAATCCGTAGCCGCTCACCTCTTTGCCGTCAGCAAGGGGGCGCAGCCTAATCGGCCGGGGGCCCGACCTGTCAACCCACGCCCGGTGGTGGCGCCGGCGGCGGAGGACATTTCCGGCCCTACCAGCTCGCTGCCGCTCGCGGGCCGAAAATCCGCCGGCACCACCACCGGACTCTTCGGGGTTGACAGCCCACCCTCGACCGATTGACCGCACCCCTAGCGCTGACCGGCGCAGCCAATCACGTTGAGCGAACGGAGAACACGATCATGGAGATCTCAGAATTCGAGCACGCCTTCAACCTGTGCGACGAGGCCGCGGGCCGCATCACCGAGCAGGCCTACGGAATTACCCACATCACCGCCCACAACCACGGTGACATCGCACTGACCACCGTGCACGAACGCACCGCCGACGGTGGGCACCGCCTGATCCTGCTGGCCACCGACGACCACGGCCAGCTCGCCGCCGTCGAAGCCACCACACCGAACCTGCACACCCGCCCAGTGACCCGGATCCTCAAAGTCCGCGCCGGCGACCTGACCTTCCACGCCCTGTCCAAGAACAAGTGGGCCTGGTCGGCGGCCGCCGCCGGCCACACCTACCGTCTGGCCGCCGCCACCGGCGACGAACTCCACGACGCCGACGACCCGCTGTGGACCACCACCATCGACGACCACCGCCCGACCGACTACGACGCCCTCGACGACGCGATCGAGCACCTGGTCGACCACCACCGTCGCCGCGCCGCCTAGCACTCACCGACGACCTCACAGCCCGGCCCGCCACCGACTCGGCGGGCCGGGTTTCCCCTACCCCAACCCCTTCAAGGAGATCTCTCATGCCTGACATCGACTACGGACTGGCCCTCGACTTCGTCGACCCCGCCGACAACATCACCCGCCAGCTCCGGTTTCAACTCAACTGGGCACCCCCCGGTGACCCGCGCCTGTTCGACGGAACCGGCCAACTCGTTGCCGTCATCGACGACACCCGCCGCCCCGACCACGGCCGCACCCAAGCGCTCACCCGCCCCCGCGTCGCACACACCGACGTCGACGCCGCCCTGCACGGTTGGCAGACCTGGGCCATGCTCAACGACACCATCGCCGACCTGGCCGCCATCCGGCGCGCCCTGGTCGCCGCAGGCCTGACCTGAACCCGACCTACCCGCGGCCCGGCCAGCACCCATCACACTCGGGGGTTGGCCGGGCCCCCTTTTTCTTCCGGCCCCACGCCCGGCCAGCCGCCGTAGGCAACCCCTGCCGCTGCCGCCCGTGGCGTCGCGTAATCCGCAGCCCCTCACCTTTTTTGCCTGTCAGCAGGGCGCGAATGGTAACCGGATGGGGGCCCGTCCGCTCAACCCACGCCCACGGCCGGGCATCGCCGTACCGAGTGACCGTTTTCGGCCCTATGCCAGCCCGCCCGAAGGCGCTGCGCGCCGGGCGGGCGCGGGCCGAAAACCCGGCGAGCACCCGCCGCGGACTCGTCGGGGTTGACCGTCCACCCCCACCCGCTTGCAAGCACCCCTGCGCCGACCGGCGCACAACAACACCGTTTCCCGAAAGGAACACCTCTCATGGCACACGAACTCGACATCACCGGCGGCATCGCATCCTTCGCCAACTCCCGCAGCGACCACTGGCACCGGCTGGGCCAAACCGTCGGTCACACCATGACCGCACGGGAAGCCCTCGACGCCGCCCACCTGGCCGGCTGGAACGTTCGCAAGATGGCCTTGCAGGTGCCCCAGGAGCCCGTCATCGACGAAAACGGCGTCACCGCACCCGAACCCCTGGCGGTGCCCGATTTCTACGCCACCGTGCGCACCAACCCCATCAACGGGCGCCTTGACGTCCTTGGTGTCGTGGGCAGCAAGTACGAGCCCGTCCAAAACGAGGCGTCGTGTGATCTGCTCGACGCCCTCGTCGATGAAAGCGGGGCGCACTTCGAGACCGCCGGCGCGTTGCGCGGCGGGCGGGAAACCTTCGTCACCATGAAGCTGCCTGAGGCGATCGTGTTCGATGGCCGCGACGGCACCCAAGACCGCACCGAGCTCTATCTGGCGGCGTTGAATTCTCACGACGGGTCCTCGAAGTTCACCTTCCTCGTGACCCCGATCCGCATCGTGTGCGCCAACACCCAATCGGCGGCGTTGCGGGATGCCAAGGCCAGCTGGGGAATCCGGCACACCGGAGGGGCCCGGGCGGCCATCCTGGAGGCCCGCAACGCGCTGAAACTGACCTGGCGCTACGCCCAGGCGTTCGAGGCCGAAGCGGCCGCGCTGTATGCCCGCGAGATGGACACCGATCAGGTCCGCGACTTCGCCCACCAGCTGTTCGAGGTCGACGCCGCGACCAGCACCGCCACCCGCCGGCACCGCCGCGAACGCGCTGGCGGCATCGTGAAGCTGTGGACGTCCTCGCCGACCCTCACCCCGATCGCTGGAACCCGGTGGGCGGCCTACAACGCCGTCACCGAATACCTCGACCATCACGTCCCGGTCCGAGGTGCCCGCACCAGCAGTGACGCGGCCAACGCCCGCGCGCTGCGCAACATCGCCAGCGCCGCCAGCACCAGTTCGCTGAAAGGCCAAGCCTTCCGGATGCTGCAGACGCTCTAACCCGACCCTGCCCGGGCCCGGCCAGCTCCCCACACTCGGGGGTTGGCCGGGCCCCCCTTTTTCTTTCGGCCTCACCGCCGCGCCTGACGGCGCGCGGGCGGGCCGCCTCAGCGGCGGCCACCTCCTCCTCCGTAGCCACTCACCTTCTGCCGCTCGACGGGGCGCACACGCTAACCGGGCGGGGGCCCGAGCTGTCCACCCACGCCCGGTGGTGGCGCCGGCGGCGGAGGACATTTCCGGCCCTACCAGCTCGCTGCCGCTCGCGGGCCGAAAATCCGCCGGCGCCACCACCGGACTCTTCGGGGTGGACAGCCCACCCTCACCCGCTTGCCCGCACCCCGTGCCGACCGGCACACCAACCTCGACGGAAGGACTGTCCCATGACCACTGTGCGCACCACCGTGTACCTCAACCACGCCCACGCCCGCTTCTTCGGATTCAACGAGACCACCGCGCAACTGCGCATGGCCGAAACCTTCGACCTCGAGCTCCCCGAGCACCTCACCGGAGCCGCTCTCGTCGACGCCGCCCTCGACGTGGTCTTCGAACAGCTCAACATCGACGAGCCCGAACACATCTGGGCGCTGCGCTACCGCCTGGCCGGGCACCGCAGCCTGTCGGTCGGCGACGTCGTCGTTACCGGCGAAACCGCCTGGGCAGTCGCCCCGATCGGATGGAAGCCTGTCTCCGCCGACACCCTGACCGCCGGCATCCTGCGCTGACCCCCAAACACCGAAAGGAGCCGAGCTCATGGGCGAGTACTTCACCCCGACCTTTCTCAACACCGCCGGGCACATCGTCTGCGCGCTGGACCCCGCCGACTACGGTTCGGGCCTCAAACTGGCCGGCCACACCCGCGCCGACGCCCCGCTGATGTCTGCGGTGCTCACGCTGCTGGCTCTCGACGGCGGTCTGCGCCTGGTCTGGGCCGGTGACTGCGCCGACCCCGATCCCGGCCACCAGGCCGCTCTGTACTTCCTCGTCGAGGACCGCCATTTCGTGCGGTTCGACGGACTCGTGGCCGACGGCGTAGCACCCAACACGCCGCCGCGCCCCGCGGCCGCGGCGACCGCCGGAGGTTACCTGTGCAACCTCGACAAGCGCGAATACCTCGCCCACACCGATCTGCGTGCCGACCACACCGGGTGGCGGCGCACACCGTTGCCTTCGCTGACCGCCGAATCCGAACGCACCACACCCAATTCGCAGAACTTCGGGGCCTGGGCGCGCGACCGACTCCACTACCGGCTCAACCACCCCGGGCCCGGCTGGACCGCGCGCCAGTAAGCGCCACCCAGGGGCCCGACCGCCAGCCGCCCCGACAGCGCTGGCGGTCGGGCACCCTTTTTAGCCTCCGGCCCACCACTCACCACAGAGTCGGATCACTCGATCCCAGCAGCGCCGCGCGCACCGCCTCGGCGTCCCACCCGTGGCGCACCGCTTCGCGTAACGCCACCGCCCGCTCGCGGCGCGCGCGAAGACCATTGCCGCCCTGACGGATCGGCAGCCGCCCGCCGCCGCGACCGGCCCGCGCCATCATCACCATGTTGTCGCGCTGAGTCCCGCCCACGATGTGCAGCAGGCCGACCTCCCCGGGCAGGCTCACCCTCACGCACGCCGGATTGTCACAGCCATGCAGAGCCCGCACCCACGGCGCCAACGGTTCGCCTTCAAGCGCGGCCGCCAGCGCATACCGGTTCGGTCGCACCATGATCCGGTCCGACCCGCGGCCGACCCAGAACCGGCCGTAGCCGTCGGTTCCCACCGCGCCTGTCCAGATCGCGCAATCCTCCGCTCCGGGGCCGCGCACCACGTGGGCTTCAAAACGCGCCAGCTCCTCTCCATGCGCGACTGGATCAACGACCAGCTGCAACGGTTGCGAACGTCCCATGACCCCACTGCGTTTCGATGCCTGAGCGCGGCCCGGTTGCCGCACCCGCACCCATCATCGCCGCGGCCACCGACACCGCCGCCTAGGCCTACGCCGAGGACGGCGCCAGCGCCTTCGCAGCGGCATCGGTTCGGCTCGCGTCGCCCGCCGTCACTCCTGGCGCCTCGCTCGCCTCGACTGCATCGCGCGATGGCTCAGCAACCGCCCGCCCGGCCTCGGCGTCTGCACCCGGCGGCTGCGCCGCCGTTGCCGACTCGTCCGCGGCCGGCGGCGTGGCATCGGCCGCGGCGGTCTCGGCTTCCCGAATCAGTTCGCGGGCTTGCTTTTCGGAGAGCTTGGCCATCCGCGCGATCTCACGCAGCGGCTCCCCCCGGTCGCGCATCGCGGCCAGCGCCTGCCCGCACACCACGCGCTGCGCGCCGCGGCGCCGCTCGGCGTCCTCGCGCAACACTTGCTGGCGCGCCGCAAGCCAGCCGTCGACGGCCTCGACGCGTTCGCGGGCGGAAAAGTACCGTCCCAGGTCCTCGACGTTGGCCCGGGTGCGGCGCACCACGTCGTCCTGGGCGGCGCTGGCGGCCTCACGCGCGGCGCGGCGGGCCTGCTTGCTGATCACTGTGTTCGCCATGGATCACACGCTAAGCCCCACCAACCCCCCAGCGCCGCAACGCAAGCCAAAAATCTTTCCGACCGAACCCATCACCGGGCATCGCACCCGAGCACTCACCGCCGACCCGAACGGCACTTAGGGTGCCCTAACTTTTCCCTACCGCCGAACATCACACCTCTTGCACTCAGGGTCACGGTTTTATAACGGCCCAGGCCTAAGGGGTAGCCCCCCCATAGTTTCGGGCTGAGGTGATGACGCGGTGATGGGCTTGCACAAGTTGACCGCCGGAGACGGGTACATGTACCTGATCCGGCAGGTCGCCGCCTCGGATGCCACCGATCGGGGCAGGCCGAGCCTGGCCGATTACTACAGCGCCAAAGGTGAAACCCCGGGTGTGTGGATCGGCCGCGGCCTGGCCGCGCTGAGCAAGCCGGTCTCGCGTGACGCCTCCGATCCCCTGGTCGCCCAGTACTGGGGAGTCGAGCATGGCTCCCAGGTCAGCGAGGACCAGATGAAGGCGTTGTTCGGGGAAGGCTTGCACCCCAACGCCGATCAGATCACCCGCCATCTGACGGGGCTCGGGGTGGGAAAGGTGGGCGCGCTGGCGGCGGCACGGCTGGGTCGCCCATTCCCGATCAGCAGCAAGGACAACCGGTTCAGCACCCGTGTGCGGCAGGCCTACCGCGACTACAACATCGCCGCCGCCGCCGACCCGAAAGCCGGTCTGGACCCGGAGCTCCGCGCCCGGATCCGCACTGCGGTAGGCAAGGAACTATTCGCTGAAACCTACAGTCGGCCACCAGCTGACGACCGCGAACTGTCCGGGTTCATCGCCCGCCAGTCGCGGGCTGCAACCACCGCCGTGGCCGGCTACGACCTCACCTTCACCCCGGTCAAATCGGTGTCAGCGTTATGGGCGGTAGCCCCGGCGCCGATCGCGCGCACCCTCGAGGACTGCCACCACCAAGCGGTCGCCGAAACGCTGGCGTTCCTGGAAGACAATGCGGCGTTCTCGCGCATGGGAGCCCACGGTGTCGCCCAGGTCAACACCACCGGATTGATCGCAGCGGCATTCGATCACCGCGACTCCCGCGCCGGTGACCCCAACCTGCACACCCACCTCGTGGTCAGCAACAAAGTGCAAGTCATCGGAGCCGATGGAATACCCCGCTGGCTGGCCCTGGACGGCACCCCGCTGCACCACGCCACGGTGGCCGCCTCAGAGTTCTACAACACCCGCATCGAGTCCCTGCTTATCGACAAACTCGGGGTCCGGTTCGCGGCCAGACCGGCCACACGCGGCAAGCGGCCGGTGCGTGAAATCGACGGGATCCCCGAGGAACTCCTCAATGCCTACTCCTCGCGCAGCACCGCGATCGACCACCGAGTCGGGCAGCTGGCCAAACAATTCCACACCGCCCACGGCCGCGAACCGACCGCCGTTGAAATGCTCGCACTGTCCCAGCAGGCAACCCTGGAAACCCGGCAAGCCAAACACGAACCGCGCTCACGAGGCGAGCAACGCCACACCTGGCGCGGCCAAGCGATCGGCGTCCTCGGTGGCCAGCGCGCCGTCACCGACATGATCGCCGACGTCACCAGCCGCGACCCGCCGGTGCGGGCCCAGATCACCACGGAATGGATCAGCACCCAAGCCACCCATGTCATCGACAACGTCGCCCAAACCCGCGCCACGTGGACGGTCAACCACGTCCGCGCCGAAGCCCAACGCCAACTGCGCTACGCACACCACCCTGGCGGTCCCGACCTGGTCAACCGCATCGTGGCCACCGCCGTGGGCGAGCACAGTATCGCGCTGACCAGCCACGCCGACACCGAGAAAAACGAGCCCGCCGTCCTGCGCCGCATCGACGGTGCCAGCGTCTACACCCGCCACGACTCCACCGTCTACACCAGCACCGACGTCATGGCTGCCGAGCGGCGCATCCTGGCCGCCGCCACCCGGCGCGACGGCCGCACCGTCGACGACGACAGCATCCGGCTGGCGCTGCTGGAAACCCACGCCAACACCGGTCTGGCGCTCAACGACGGACAAACCGCACTGGTCAAGGAGATGGCCACCTCCGGTGCCCGCCTGCAGCTCGCACTGGCCCCAGCGGGCAGCGGCAAAACCACCGCCATGGCCGCCCTGGCGGCGGCCTGGCGCAACAGCGGCGGCACCGTGATCGGGCTGGCCCCCACCGCCGGAGCGGCCGAAGTCTTGGCCGAAGACCTCGGCGCAGCCACCGACACCATCGCCAAACTCGTCCAGCTCGCCGGCACCCGCAGCGAACCGCACACCCCCAACGACGACCCCGCCCGACAGTGGTTCGACACCATCAGCGCAGACGCCCTGCTCATCGTCGACGAAGCCGGCATGGCCTCCACCTTCGACCTGGACACCGCCATCTCCCACGCACTGGCACGCGGTGCCAGCGTGCGCCTGGTCGGTGACGACCAGCAACTGGCATCCATCTCCGCCGGCGGCATCCTGCGCGACCTCGCCGACCGCCACAACGCGGTCACCCTGAACACCGTCGTGCGCTTCACCCACCCCGAAACCGGCAACGCCGAAGCCGCCGCCAGCCTGGCCATCCGCGCCGGAGACCCCGCCGGTATCGGCTTCTACATCGACCACCACCGCGTCCATGTCGGAGCCGACTACACCGCCGCCGACATGGCCTATCAGGCGTGGGCAGCCGACCGCGCCGCAGGCCGCGACTCCATCCTGTTGGCCCCCACCCACGAGATCGTCGCCCAACTCAACGAACGCGCCCGGCTGGACCGACTCGCCGGCACCCACGACAGCACCTCTGCGGCCACCCTGACCCTGGCCGACGGGCTGACCGCGTCGGCTGGCGACTGCATCGCCACCCGCAAGAACGCCCGCTACCTCGTCACCGACAGCAACGGCAGCTGGGTCAAAAACGGCCACCGATGGACCATCCGCACCGTCCACGACGACGGCTCGCTGACCGTTGTGCCGCTGCGCGGACACGCCACACCGGTGCGCCTGCCCGCCCGCTACGTGCGCACCTGCACCACCCTGGGATACGCCAGCACCATCAACGCCGCCCAAGGCATGACCGCCGGCGGCCGCGACCTCGAAGGCACCTGTCACACAGTCATCAACGACCGGCTCTCCCGCCAACTGCTCTACGTCGCACTGACCCGCGGGCGCACCGAAAACCACCTCTACGGCTCCACCTCCGAAGCCGACCCGCACCGCATCCTCGCGCCCAAAGCCACCCACCCGCCCACCGCCGTCGACGTCCTGTCCACCATCCTTCGCCGTGACGGCGCACAACAATCGGCCCACAGCGCCGCCGCCGCCGACGCCGCCCCCTTCACCCGCCTGCACCGCGCCGCCGCCATGTACACCGACGCACTCGCCGCAGCCGCCGAACAACACGCCGGACCCACCATCATGTCCAGCATCGACACCGCCGCCACCGCCGTGCGCGGCGACCTCACCGACGCCCAAGCCTGGCCCGTGCTACGCCGCAACCTGGCCCTGCTCGCCGTCGACGGCCACGACCCCATCGACGCTCTGCACCAGGCCGCAGCCACACCCCTAGGCGACCCGCACGACCCCGCCGCAGTCCTGGAATGGCGCCTGCCCACCCCACCGGGAACCGCCGCCGAACGAGTCGGACCACTGCGCTGGCTGCCCGCCGTCCCCGACGCGCTCACCACCCACCCCACCTGGGGCCCCTACCTCACCGAACGCGCCCAACTCGTCGCCGACCTCGCCAACCAGATCCGCGACACCGCCCGCCACTGGACACCCGACACCGCACCCACCTGGGCGCGCCCACTGCTGGACAACCGGGCCCCACTCATGGCCGAAATTGCCGTCTTCCGCGCCGCCCACGACGTCGACACCGCCGACACCCGGATCACCGGACCCGAACAACGCCCCAACCGCTCGGCCGCCGTCCAACACCTCATCAACACCCGCCTCGACGCCAGCCTCACCCGCGCCGAGGACACCGCCGGCCGCTGGCGCCAACTCGCCGACCGCACCAACCCACACCTGGCCCGCGACCCCTTCTGGCCCCGGTTAGCCACCCACCTCGACGGCGCCGCACGCGCCGGCGCTGACATCCCCACCCTGCTGTACAACGCCATCAACGCCGGCGGCCCACTGCCCGACGAAATGCCCGCCGCCGCCCTCTGGTGGCGCCTCGCCGGCACCCTCGCGCCGCCCTCCTTGGAGCGCGCCGACACCAAACTGCGGCCCGCCTGGACCGACGAGCTCCACCACCTACTCGGCACCCGAATAGCCGAAGCCGTCATCACCGACCCCGCCTGGCCCGCGCTCGTCGCCGCCGTCACCGCTTCGGACTGGGCACCCGCGGACCTACTCGCCGCCGCCACCGAACACCTGCACGACATCGCCGCCACCACACCCCTGCGCCCCGACGAATACGCCCGCCTACTCACCTACCGCATCGAGTTGCTCACCCACCGCGCCGCCACCATCGACCCCGACATCCCCCACCCCGCAGAAGGCCTCCACACACCCCAACCCGGCGAACAACTCGACCTGTTCACCCCCGCGGTCCCGCACCCCGCCGACACCCCCGACGAACCACCCCCAGACCCCTACGACTACCCCTACGGCTTCGCCGAAGACGACCTCGCCGGCCTCGACATCAACGACCTCCCCACCGAGCGGCCCGCCACCACCGAGCGCGTCGACGACATCGACATCCCCGCCCTACGCGCCCGCCGCCACGCCGCCCACCAACACGCCCAAGCTCTCGCCGAAGAGATCCTGCGCGGCGGCGGACCCGCCGAACGCGCCGCTGCTGACGAACTCGCCGAACTGCGGCGCCTCCAACATCACCAGCGGCCCCACCAACACGCCCTTGCCCACGCCCACAAACTATGGGTCCACGCCGAAGACACCGCAGAACTGCACCACCAACTGCTCACCCAGCTCGATGCCGCCATCACCGCCGCACACCAACGCGGCGACACCGCAGCCGCACACCGCTACCGACAACACCACCACGACATCACCCAACAGACCCCCCGCATCACCACCGCAGTCGACACAGCGCGCCAACGCCTCGACACTGCCCGTAGCGCACTGCTGGGCACCGCCGGCGGCGCCGAGGGCATCGTCACCGACCGCCACATTCACACCCTGCGCGCCCCAGCCATCCACGCCGACACCCAAGCCCTCACCGCGGCCCGCCGCCATGCCCGCGACCTGGACAACCAACTCGCCCGCGCCGAACACCTCGCCGCCCGATCCTTCGCCGAAAACCCGGCCTACACCTACGATCTGGCCGCCGAACTGCCCCAACTACGCGGCGAAATCGACTACCTCGCCGCCGCGAGCGCCGCCAGCCCCGCCGCCCTCTACCACCCACCGGCCACCGCGCTCACCGGCCTCGACGAACCGCACCGCCACACCGTCACCGCGCTGGCCAGCAGCATCCACACCGTCCAACCCCTCCACATCCACCCCGGCGCCGACAAAGCCGGCCTGCTCGGCGCACTCGCTGCCTCCGCACACCACCACAACCACCGCATACTGGCCCTACCCGCCAGCCCCACCGCCATCGACTACGCCACCACCCACCGCTACGCCGATACCGCCGTGAATCGCCCCGGGATGTCCGGAGACTCCACTTCTTGGGAAGGTTGGAGTTATGCCAGGTGGTTCGACGAAGAGGTATCCGCCGGAGTTGCGCGAGCGGGCGGTGCGGATGGTCGCCGAGATCAGCGATCAGCACGATTCGGAGTGGGCGGCGATTGGTGAGGTCGCCCGGTTGCTGGGCATCGGTACGGTCGAATCCGTCCGCAGATGGGTCCGCCAATCTCAAATCGATGCAGGTCAGCGGGCGGGAACCACGACCGAAGAATCCGCCGAACTCGAAGCGGCTGCGCCGGGAGAATGCGGAGTTACGCAGGGCCAATGCAATTTTGAAGACTGCATCGGCTTTCTTCGCGGCCGAACTCGACCGGCCAACGCACTAGTGGCCCAATTTATCGCCGATCATCAGGGCCACCGTGAGGGCCCAGATGGTTTGCGCTGGGGTGTCGAGTCGATCTGCACACAGCTCACCGGGCTCGGTGTGCCGATCGCCCCCTCTACCTTCTACGAACAGATGCGGTGCCAGCCCAGCCGCCGCCAGGTCCGCGACGCCGAACTCAAAGAGCACATCACCCGGGTACACGCTGACAACTATCACGTTTATGGTGCCCGCAAAGTGTGGCTGGCACTGCACCGCGAAGGCATTGACGTGGCCCGATGCACGGTGGAGCGGTTGATGGCCGACCTCGGCTTGACCGGTGCGGTGCGCGGCACGGCCAAGCGCACCACGATCGCCGATTCCACGACGGTGCGGGCGGCCGATCTCGTGCAGCGTCGCTTCGGACCGCCGGCTCCCAATCGGCTCTGGGTGGCTGACCTCACCTACGTGTCGACCTGGTCAGGATTCGCCTACGTCGCGTTTGTCACCGATGCCTACGCGCGACGCATTCTGGGTTGGCGGGTTGCTGCCACCATGGCCACCACCATGGTGCTCGACGCCATCGAACACGCCATATGGACCCGACAACAGGAAGGAGTCCTGAATCTCAAAGATGTTGTCCACCATACAGATAGAGGTTCTCAATATACCTCGATCCGATTCACCGAACGCCTCGCCGACGCCGGCATCCAACCCTCGGTCGGCGCGGTCGGCAGCTCCTATGACAACGCCCTAGCCGAGACCATCAACGGCCTGTACAAGACCGAACTGATCAAACCCGGTAAGCCCTGGCGCACCGTCGATGACGTCGAATTGGCCACCGCACGCTGGGTCGACTGGTTCAACTGCGACCGGATCTACGAATACTGCGGCGACGTCCCACCCGCTCAGCTTGAGGCCGCTTACTACGCTCAACACCAGAGGCCAGCCGCCGGCTGAATCCTCAAAACAGAAAGTCTCCGGACTCACCGGGGCGATTCACCGCCACCCCCGGACAGGCCCAAGCCCACATCGAAAACCAACGCTGGAAACTCCCACGTGGAACCCTGCTCATCGTCGACGACGCCGACCAACTCCCCCCCGACCAACTACGCTGGCTCACCCACACCGCGGCAACAACCAACGCCAAACTCATCCTCATCACCACCCCCGAGAACCACCGCCAACCCACGCACACCCTGCTCGACGTGCTGGCTGACAACCTGCCCCACACCCAACACATCGGCACCCCCACAACCCCCACCCAGCCCCGCACTGCCATCGCCCGCGCCGAACACCACCTCGCCACAACCAATAACCCCTCCGGCGCGCGCACCCAAGCTGCCGAACTACTCACTCGTCGAAACGAACTCCTCGAACATCTCCGCGACGTCGACTCCACCCAAGCCCAACTCGACGCGGTCACCCGACGCGGGCAAATTCGCGACCGCGACAACAGCCACGGCATCGAACGATGAACGTGCTCAGCAACAATGTCGGAAAGGACCCGCTCTGTGGACTCCCCCCGTGGTGATCATCGGCCAAAGTCTGTGCCGTAAGTGCACATACGCGGGACCACTCGCCGCAGGAGGCAGTTGACTCCTGCGGTTCATGTGGAACCGCCTGAACAATCGTTCCGGTCCAGACTGCACTTAGCAACCTTCATTACACTTGTCCTCACGCAGTACAACACCGGATTATCTGCTTGCTCATGCACGGCAATCTTCACACAATCCCTCGACTAACAAGTGACGTTGAAATCGTACGAAGCAGTTGATGTGAATTCGGCCGTCCTCGCAAGCCATGTCGAGAATCGAGCGCAGCAGCCGGAGGGTGGCGAGTTTGGCCCACGGGCCCACGGTGAGGCTGCTGATGAACTGCTGGACGTCTGCGCGGCTTATTTCGTCGACGGGGACATGCCCGAAGCGTGGACTGATGCCCAGTTCCCAGTGCTGTGTATAGCCACTCCACGTCTTGGGTGAGACGCCCGGCCGTTTCGATGCGCTGTACTGGGTCCAGATTGCGGAGAGCTTGACCCGGCCCAGCCTGGGGTCGAAGCGTCTGGCACCGATCGCAGCCTCACCGTCGCGGTCCGCCTTGAACGCTCGCGCTTCCCGCAGTGTGGCGAACGTCGATGACGTCTCGACCCATCCCGATGAGGAATCTGGATCGCGCACCAAGTAACGCACCTGGTAGCGTGCCTGGCCGGCTGAATTGGTCCGCTTTCGGATGCCGGGCGCTACTGCCGTGCTCGAACTGGACGAATCCTTCGAGGATGGTGTTCGGCGCGAGGTCCTCGAGGAAACCGGATTGACGGTCACGGTAGAACGCCTTACCGGCGTCTGCAAGAACCTCACCCAGGGGATTGTCGCCCTGGTCTACCGCTGCCGTCCGGTCGACGGCGACACTCACTCGACGGATGAGGCGCGCGAAGTTCGTTGGATGACAAGCGAAGAAGTTGAGTCGGCAATGAGCCCCGCCTTCGCGGTCCGCGTGCTAGACGCATTCGAAGACGGCACTTATTCGCGCGCCCACAATGGTGTCGATCTTGTACCGGATTCTTGAACAAGGCCGCTCCGGGAACGGCTTGTCGGGACGACCAGCTGGCCGCGCTGGCTGCCGGGCATCACAGGAATGCGGGCGAGCCGGCGTTGGTCAACGCACTCGTCGAGGGTGCCGACGAGCATGTCCGGCCCCGGGTCGTGGCCTGTTACGCCCGTCTGGACCTGTTCCTGCTGGATGAAGTGGGGCATGTCCAAATTGACTACCGCGGAACCGAATTGCTGTTACAGATCATCGCCGAACGTGAGGAAAGGCAAGTGTATGCCTGGCCAGCAATTTGCGCTTCAGCGAGTGGGGATCGGTGTTCCCCGATCCCTGGGTCACTCGTCGCCATCGTCGATCGCGCCGCTGTCAACGCTCAGATCCTGGAGACAGGAGCCCAGTCCAATTGGCTGCGCACCTCAAAGACCGCTGCCGGCCGCAGACGCAGCTGGGAAATGCCGCTATCCGGCCAGCGCGGTAAGTGCGGGGATCCCGACGGGTTCGGCGGCCAGCAGGGGAACGACCGCGATCCGGTCAGCGTAATCCTTTTGCACGGTGGTGATTTGAGCGATTTCGGCGGCGGCGCGACGACGGAGCAGTGGTGAGGTTGGTTGGGCGGCGGCCAGGGAGTTGTTGATGACCCATGCCCAGGGGTGGATGCGGGCGCGTTCGAGTTCGCTTTGCAAGCCGGCGGCTTCCAAAACGGGGGTGGTTTCGGCCAGGGCCACGATGATGACCTTGGTGAGTTGGGGGTCCTGTAGCCGCATCAGGGGTGTGGTGAAGTGGCGGTCGCCGAGTTGGCGGGCAACTTCGCGGTGGTAGGAGCCGGTGGCATCGAGGAGCAGCACGGTGTGGCCGGTGGGGGCGGTGTCGACGACGACGAATTGGCGGCGCGATTCAGCGATGACTTTCGAGAATGCTTGGAAGACAGCGACTTCCTCGGTGCATGGTGAGCGCAGGTCTTCGGCGAGCGTCAGCCGTCCCTGCTCATCGAGGCGGGCGCCTTTGGTGGACAGGACGTGCTCGCGGTAAAGGCGGGTGGCTTCGGCGGGGTCGATGCTGGACACCTTCAGGTTGTTCAGTGTGCCGTGCAGGGTGTCGGTGAGGTGCCCGGCCGGGTCGGTGGTGGTCAGGTGAACGGGGTGGCCGCGTTCGGCGAGTACAACGGCGATCGCGGCGGCGACGGTGGTTTTGCCGACACCGCCCTTGCCCATGCACATGATCAATCCCTTGCCGCCTGCGGCAATTTCATCGACCAGCGCCGCCAACGGTGCCTCGGGCACCTCGACCGGGGGCAAATCGGCCTGCACGGGCGTGGCGGTGTCGGGGGTGAACAGGGTGGCCAGGGCGTCGATGCCGACGATGTTGCTGGCCTTGAGTTCCACCTGGTCCTGGGGCAGGACACGTAGTTCGTCGGGCAGGGCGGCGATGGCCTTTTGTTCGCGGCGGTAGATGGCCGAGGCCAGCGGGTCGCTGTCATCGGCGGGTGCGGGCAGGACCCCGTTTATCACCACGTATTGGTGCGTCAGCCCGATCGTGGCCAATTCTCGTTGGGTGCGGGTGATCTCGGTCAGGGTCGAGGTTTGGGCGCGGGCGACCAGGACCAGGCGGGTGCGCTGCTGGTCGGCCAGCGCCTCGACCGCGGCGGAGTAGACGGTGCGTTGCTTTTCCAGGCCGGCCAGCGGCCCCAGGCAGGACGCGTCGCCCTTGCCTTCGTTGAGAAAGTCCGTCCAGGACCCGGGTAGTTGCAGCAGCCGGATGGTGTGCCCGGTGGGGGCGGTGTCGAATAGGGCGTGGTCGTACTGACCGATGCGGCCTTCGGAGTCGGTGAGCAGTTCGGTGAACTCGTTGAACGAGGCGATTTCGGTGGTGCACGACCCCGAGAGCTGTTCGGTGATAGAAGCCAACTCGGCTTCGGGTAGGAGCCCGCGGAGCGGTCCGACAATGCGTTCCCGGTAGGCCTGCGCGGCTTGGTCGGGGTCGATCTCCAACGCCGCCAGCCCCGCAACGTCGGGGATGTCGGTGATGGTGTTGCCGATCGTCAACCCGAACACCTGCCCGACATTGGAGGCGGGATCGGTGCTCACCAGCAGCACCTTCTTTCCGAGGCCGGCCAAGGTGATCGCGGTGGCACATGCGACGGAGGTCTTACCAACGCCGCCTTTGCCGGTGAAGAACAAAAAGCGCGGCGGATCGACGAGGAACTTCATCACAGTATACGAATTCCTTTGCGTTAGTTGATCGCCCAAGACCTGGACGACGTCGGCGATCGCTGTGAGCAGGGCAGCCTCACTCTTGGCCCCGACGATCCGGGTGAGGGCTTGCCGTCCGTGAACATGACCAGCGTGGGGATGGAGATCAACTGGAACTCGGGGGCGCTGGCCGGGTTGGCGTCGACGTTGACCTTGGCCACCGTCATCACCCCAGCCCTCTCATTGGCGATGTCTTCGAGCACCGGGGCCACCATCTTGAACTGCCCACACCAGGGCGCCCAAAAGTCCACCAGCACAGGCATTGTGCTGTTCAGGGGCTAGCAGCAGCTCGAAGCCGCGCCGCCGCAGCAGCCGCCCTCAGAGCCGGTCGCGGTGATGCCCAACCCGCCGCCGGCGGGAGCCGCTGCCGCCTGCAGCCCCGCCCACGTGCTCAGTTGGGTCCGGTCCGGGTAGCGGCCTGACATCGCAGTGACACCGTCGACAAGCACCAGAGGCAGCCCGGCCGAACCGGACACATGCAGAAAGGCCTTGGCGGACTCGTTGTCGGCAAAGGCCTGTGGCTCGCTGGCCAGGTTGTAGCGGGTGATGTCACCGCCCTGGCTGCGGATGAAATCCATGTCCGCGGAAAAGATCACCAACTGCTGGTCGACATCCTCCCCGCACACCCCGGTGGCACAACACAGGGCGGGCTCGAATACCTCTATCTTGCTCATCAGATCTCCTCATCAGATTGGGCAACAGCCGGATTCAGTTCGTGGGCCAGCGTCTCGACGCGGGCGGCGATGTCGTCGCGGATCAGCCGCATCCGCTCAATCCCGTCGATCCCCCGCTCAGAAGGCTCGTCGGTGTACCAGGTCTCAAATCGCGTGCCCGCTACCGGCTCGACAAGAGCCTGACGACCGAGGACGACCACCACATCGACGACGCGGACCAGTGCGGGGTCGATCGGCTTGGGATATTCGGCGTTGATGTCGGCGCCCACCTCCCGCAGCGACTCCGCCGAAAGCGCGTTGAGCGCGGTACCCGGGTCGGTGCCCGCCGAATACACCTCGATACGGTCACCGACCAACTGGCGCATCAACCCCGCAGCCATCTGGGACTTGCCGCTATTCGACCTACAGACGAACAGCACTTTCGGCGTCGTCATCCCTGCGGGTGGCCGGATGAGCTAACGGGCAGGAGCTCGGCGGCCAGCGCCTGCACCCGGGTCTTGATCTCGTCGCGGATCGGACGCACCGCATCGACACCCTTGCCGGCCGGGTCCTCGAGGGCCCAGTCCCGGTAGCTGATCCCGGGAAAGACCGGGCATGCGTCGCCGCAGCCCATCGTGATCACCACATCTGAAGTCTCGACCGCCTCGTGGGTCAGCAGTTTCGGTGTCTGGTCGGAAATGTCGATGCCCACCTCGGCCATCGCCTCCACCGCTGCCGGGTTCACCCGCTCGCCCGGATCGCTGCCCGCGGAACGGACCTCGATGGCCTCCCCGGCCAGCGACCGCAGGAAGCCGGTGGCCATCTGGGAACGGCCGGCATTGTGGATGCAGACGAACAACACACTCGGGCGAGAAGCCATGTCGTAGAGAACCCTTTCTATGGGGGTGTGACGCGGAAAGACATCAATTCCGGCCGGTCGCCGGGAATCGGCGACGCAGCGCCAGCGAGACATAGACCAAGGCGACCAAGACCGGCACTTCGATTAGCGGGCCGACCACCCCGGCCAAGGCCTGGCCGGAGGCGGCGCCGAAGGTGGCGATGGCCACCGCGATCGCGAGTTCGAAGTTGTTACCCGCGGCGGTGAACGCCAGGGTGGTGGTTCGGGCGTACCCCAACCTCAGGGCGGCGCCGAGCAGGAATCCTCCACCCCACATGATCGCGAAGTAGGCCAGCAGCGGCAGTGCTATACGGGCCACGTCCCAGGGTCGGTTGGTGATCTGATCACCTTGGAGCGCAAAGAGAATCACGATCGTGAACAGCAGGCCATAGAGCGCCCACGGGCCGACTTTGGGCAGGAACACGGTCTCGTACCACTGGCGGCCCTTGGTCTTCTCCCCAATCCGCCGCGACAGGTAGCCGGCCAGCAGGGGGATGCCCAGGAAGATCAACACCGACTTGGCGATCTGCCACGGCGAGGTCGAGATCCCCGACTGCTCCAACCCCAGCCAGCCCGGCAGCACCGACAGGTAGAACCACCCAAGCACCGCGAACATTAGCACCTGGAACAACGAGTTCAACGCCACCAGGACCGCGGCGGCCTCCCGGTCCCCGCAGGCCAGGTCGTTCCAGATGATCACCATCGCGATGCACCGGGCCAACCCGACGATGATCAGCCCTGTGCGGTACTCCGGCAGGTCCGGCAACATCAGCCAGGCCAGGGCGAACATCAGCGCCGGACCCAGCACCCAGTTCAACACGAGCGAACTGAGCAGCAACTTGCGGTCCCCGGTCACGGCGTCGAGGCGGTCATAGCGCACCTTGGCCAGGACCGGGTACATCATGATCAGCAGGCCCAGTGCAATCGGCAGGGAGATCCCGTCGACCTGCACCTTCTCCAACGCTGTGTTCAGCCCCGGAATCCAGCGGCCCAGTAACAGGCCCGCGGCCATCGCCAAACCGATCCACACCGGCAGGAATCGATCCAGCGTGGACAGCCTGTCGGTCACATGCGCGTCGGCGTTCACAGTGTCGGTCATGCCGAAACCCCTACCGCCGCAGCCGAATCGCCGCCCGCAATCAGCAACGTCGACAAAACCGCGAGCGCCTCAGGAACCACCGCGTAATACACCCACGATGCCCGGCGCTGAGAGGTCAACAAGCCGGCATCCCGCAACACCTTCAAGTGATGTGACACCGTCGGCTGCGACACATCCACGCCCGCGGAGACGTCACACACGCAGGCCTCACCACCGGCGTGACTGGCCACCGAACTAAGCAACCGCAACCGCACCGGATCGGCGAGTGCCTTGAACTTTACCGCCAGATCCACCGCCGCGGCCATGCTCAACGGCTCGGACACCAGTGGGACCACCGGACAGGAACCGGGCCCTTGCTTCGACATAGATCGATATTGACAAAGATCGAATTCCAACGCAAATGGATGTTCGGTGCAGGGGTATGCAGACTCTCAGTATGGCCGCTGGGTGATGTGGCAAATGCGCAGCGGGAAGGGTCGGTCACTACGGCTTCGATACATGCACCGAACTTTTACCTCAGGCCAACGAGATAGCTGCGGGCCGCTTGTCTTCGCGACTCTCCCAAGACATGGGCCGTGCGCGCTGGGGCTTCGTTAACGTCAATCGTCTTCTGCGTGAACGACAAACAAAGGTATCCACGAATCCAAGTTTGGCCTTGACCCAGTCTGGATAGCTCAGTAGGAATTGACTCAATGACTATTAAGCTATCTCCGGACTCAACACGGCGGGTTCAGATACATGCCGCTCTCGCTGACCCGGGTCGGTTGATCATCGTGGATCGGTTGCTGCTCGCCGACGCATCTCCGTCGGAGCTCCAAACCGCGCTGTCAATATCGTCCAGTCTGATCGCCCACCATTTAGGGGTGCTTGAGGGCGCAGGCGTCGTGCGCCGCGTCCGTTCCGAAGGAGATCGCCGCCGTAGCTATCTGCAGTTGATCCCGGAGTCACTTGACCTGCTGGTGCCCTCGACCGCATGGCACGCGAAGCGGGTGGTGTTTGTCTGCACCCACAATTCGGCGCGGAGCCAGTTGGCGGTTGCAGTGTGGAATCGGCGCAGCTCGCTGCCAGCCACCTCGGCCGGCACTCATCCTGCGGCTGAAGTACACCCGAAGGCGTTAGCCGCCGCGGCGCGCCGCAATCTGCCGATGCGCCCGCACACCCCGCGCCATCTGGACAACGTTGTCAAGCCCACCGATGTGGTCATTGCGGTCTGCGATAACGCCCACGAAGAACTGCCTGCCGACAGCAGGCGCCTGCATTGGTCCATCCCTGACCCGGTGCGTACCGGCCGCTCTGCTGCCTTCGACCGAGCCCTTGATGAGCTGACCGTGCGTATCGATCACCTGGCACCCTGCCTCGACCCCCGCTAGCAGCCGAGCCCATTTCGCGTACCAGTGGCGCATTGCATCTACCACCGGAGGTAACAACCATGCGCAGTCCAATGAAGTTGTCTGTGGCCGCACTCAGCTTGCTGGCGGCCTCCGGGCTGGTTTTCGCCGGCTGCGCCAGAGAACGGGTCACACCCTCCTATGCCACCGGGGCGAAAGTGGAGTGCGGTGGCAAACAAACGCTAAAGGCCAGTGGCTCGACCGCACAGGCCAACGCAATGACGCGGTTTATCAACGCCTATCAACAAGCCTGTCCCGGGCAGACACTCACCTACACATCGAACGGATCGGGTGCCGGGGTGAGCGAATTCTTATCAGGACAAACCGATTTCGGTGGCTCCGATTCGCCCCTCGCCGGAGACGAGTACGCCAAGGCCAAAGAGCGGTGCGGCTCGGATGCCTGGAATCTGCCCGTGGTGTTCGGCCCGTTGGCGATCACCTACAACCTGCAAGCCGTTGACCGGCTGGTGCTCGACGCCCGAACGCTGGCCAAGATCTTCAACGGCCAGATCACCCGCTGGGACGACCCGGCGATTAAGGCACTCAACGGCGAGGAGATGCCCTCCGAACCCATCCGCGTGATGTACCGCAGCGACGCTTCAGGCACCACCGACAACTTCCAGCTCTACCTCGACGCTGCCTCAGGCGGCGCGTGGGGCAAGGGCAGCGGCAAGATTTTTAACGGCGGAACCGGCCAAAGCGCCCCAGGCAACGAGGGCACATCTGCCATGGTGAGGAACACCGAAGGCGCGATCACCTACAACGAATGGTCGTTCGCGCAGCAGCAGCGGCTCTTCGCAGCCAGAATCGTGACCTCGGCCGGGCCAGATCCAGTAGCCATCAACCGCGAAACAGTCGGCAAGGCCATCACCAGTGCCACGATCGCCGGTCAGGGCAACAACATAGTGTTGAACATCTCGTCGTTTTACGAGCCCACCCAGACCGGCGCATATCCGATCATGCTGGCGAGCTACGAACTGGTGTGCTCAAAATACGGTGACACTCAGACCGCGATGGCGGTGCGGGCATTTCTGCAATCCGCTCTCGGGCCGGGCCAGGCCGATCTAGAGGACTACGGATACTTCCCGCTGCCAGAACAGTTTCAGCCGAAGGTGCTCAGCGCCGCCAACGCCATCCGCTAAGACCTCACAAGTGCTGTGGCGCATCGCTGCACCTCGGCGCCCCGACACAACAGGAGCCAAACCCCTTATGGCCGTGCGTCATATCGTCGCCGTCGGCGGCAGCGATGCTGGCATCAGCGCGGCGTTGCGCGCCCGCGAGCTCGACCCCACCACCGATGTCACCGTGGTCGTCGCCGACGTCTATCCCAACTACTCCATCTGCGGTATCCCCTACTACGTCTCCGGAGAAGTCGCTCACTGGACCAGCCTGGCCCATCGCACCGCCGCTGATCTGGCCGCCACGGGCATGCGAGTGCTTACGGATACCCGCGCAGTGAGGATCAACGTCGAGGACCATATTCTCGACGTCCTGAATCCAAACGGCGTTCAAGAGCAGCTGTCCTACGATGCCCTGATCGTGGGCACCGGGGCAATTAGTGCTCGCCCATCCATGCCCGGCATCAGCGGCTCCGATGCGCTGAGGCCCGCCGATGGGGTGCACTTGCTGCACTCAATGGGGGACACCTTCTCAGTCATGGACTTCCTGCAGCGGCGCAACCCTGCCACTGCGGTGATCGTCGGTGCCGGCTACATCGGGCTGGAAATGGCAGAAGCTCTAACCACTCGTGGCATCCGTGTCACCCAGATTGAAGCGTTGCCCGAAGTGCTGCCCACCGTCGACCGGGAACTTGGGGCTCTCGTGCACGCGGAACTCGAGAGTAATGGTGTGGAAGTCCTCACCAACACCACCGTTTCCGCCATTACCCGCGTCGACACCGGCGCAGTGACTGTCACCGCCAGCTGCGATGGCGAATTTATCTCGCGGACAGCTGATTTCGTCCTGGTCGTGGTTGGGGTCCGGCCCGACACCGGACTTGCCGCCGACGCAGGCGCCCAGCTCGGCGTCAAGGGCGCCATTGTTGTCGACGAAGCCATGCGCACTAACCTGCCTGACGTTTTCGCGGCCGGAGACTGCGCGCACACCCACCACCGACTCCTCGGTATTACCTGGCTGCCGCTGGGCACCACTGCTCACAAGCAAGGTCGCGTGGCCGGAGAAAACGCGCTTGGAGGACAGGCCCGCTTCGCCGGCAGCTTGGGCACCCAGGTTGTCAAGGTCTTCGACGTCGTCGCCGCGCGCACCGGTCTCCGCGAACACGAAGCGCTCGCCGCCAACCGCGAGTGGGCTCCCGTGAGCAGCCAATCAAACCCCGACGACCACAAGGCCTACTACCCAGGCGCAACTCCGGTTCACATCCGCATCACCGGCGACCAACACAGCGGTCGGCTCCTCGGCGCGCAACTCGTCGGACACCGTAGCGCCGAAATCGCCAAACGCGTCGACACCTACGCCACCGCCCTTTTCCATGGCATGTCCGTCGACAGCCTCAGCAACCTCGACTTGTCCTACACCCCGCCACTCGGGTCCCCTTGGGACGCAACCCAAATGGCAGCCCAAACGTGGGTACGCCAACACCAATCAAACAACGCCAGACCCCTCACCGCGTGACCCTCTACACGCGACAGTTCCGGTGTCAGGGTTTGAGAGCACACTACTCCAGCAGGCCTGGGCGGAGGGGAAGAGTTCGAACGGAATCGCGACCTAGCCAATGCGCTTGAGTCGCGTCCTCGCGGGCGCGTGTTTGTTGCTGAGCGACGTAGGCGTTTACGTTGCGTTGGCTGCTGGGTCTCGCCCAGGGGGAGAACTTCGGACCGCCGCCGCAAGCTGGGTCGCGAAAGCGGGGCCATCGTTGAGGAGAAGGTAACCGCCGTTCAGGCCGCCTTGATTGCAGAAAACCCGCCGCCGGCGGACTCGTCTCCAGGTAATGCGACCCGTGGACGCCTCGACCCGTTCCCCTTGCAAGCTCGCCGTCCTGGGAATGACGCTGGTCGGGAAACGCTGGTTGGGGTCACGGTAGACGGTCTGGTTGCGCGACCACCGCCGCAGAGTCCGGCGCGCCGTTACATAGGCCTCCTTTGTCATCTCAGTGACAACCGTTGCACGTTTCAGGCCGTGCGCCCCCCGAACCGACCGGGACCTTTGCCCGTTTGGCGCCAGGCGTTGGGGACGATGTGTTGATATTCCTTGTCACCCTGCTGATTCGGTGATGAATGTTTTGTGAAGTAGATCGCCAGGCGTTTCGGATCGCAGGCTCGCAATCCATTGAGGACGTCGATCGCGGTGCCGGCATATATGTGTCGAGCGCGTTGTTCCGGGTCGGAATGCGCGACTATGTCAGCCCATTCCTGGGATAGCCAGTCTCGGAACCTGCGCCCTGACCTGCCAGCGCCGTGCGGGGGAGCCATCCATAAGTGATGTGTGGTGCGCCGCGGCGTTGGAATTCGAGCTTCCATAAGTACCGTGCCGGTTCGCCCCACTCGCGTTGAAATCGTTTGCGCCACAAGACCATGTGCCGCTTCACGCTGGCCCCGTCAGGAGCAACGGACTCCCACTCACCGGGGTAGGTCAGCGTGACCATTGCAGGCACGCGGCCGCTCTCCACCAGCGGCGTGTAGTCCAGCTCGGCGAAGGTGCGGCACATTGCAGCACGTGACTTGCGGGACCATTCGGTAATCGTCCGCCCAGGCGGATCGGACACGTCCCGGCCGGCCTTCAAACGATCTTCCTCGTTAGCTACATCGAGCCGGCGCCGATCGACGGTCCGCTCAGATGCCTTCTCCGCACGAACGGGCCTGGTCCAGCCCAGCCGAACGACGCCAGGGCCAATAGTGATCCGGAACCGGCCCGGACTCCGGTTCCACTCCCAGCCGGCAGCCCACGGCTGCGCCGGCTCAAACAGTGCCGCCGCCGAGGCCACCATGTCAGGACTCGGAAACCGCAGACCCAAGGCATCCGCTGCCGAGAAATCCGCGTCGACCCCGCCCTCGGCGCCGTCGCGGACACTTTTGGGACATATAACAAGCCCGTTGGTCCCAGCCGGACGCACGCTGATGAGCCAAGTGCACGAAGCTGCCGCCGCACCCAAGCGCGCGGCCAGAGAGTGGAACTTAACCCCTCATCTGTGCCGCGGTCTGTTCGACTGCCAGCGCATCACCCATGTGCTCGTGCCGACAGGCCAGAAGCCGATCCTCCCCTGGATCGGCCACACGCCCGCCCTTCCTTCAGTAAGTAGCCGAAAGGCCATCCGCCACCTGGAAGATCAGGGATGGAAAATCGATCCGGGGCGAGGCAAGTGTTCACATATTCGACTCAAACATGTTGGCAAGCAACCGCTTACGATCCCGGCTAACCGCGAGTCGCTCTCGCCACCCGTGTTGAAGTCTGTTGCGGCTGCGCTGGGCGTGCGGCTTGCTGATTTGACGTTTAGCGGCTGACCACGATTGCTGGGCGACTGCATATCAACGCGCCGACGCGGAGAACGGATACGCAGGTGTTCCCACGTCAGGACGTACGGCCGCCCACGGCTCGCGTCGTGAGCGGGACAGGTGCCGCGTAACTGAAACTGGCCTGACCCATCTTTTGGGTTCCATTTTCCGTGACTAACTGACGGCGGTCAGGGTGTTGTTGGTGAAGGATAGTTCGTATTCGACCGGGGTGCGGTAGCCCAGCGCGGAGTGGCGCCGTCGGCGGTTGTGGAAGATTTCGAGGTAGTCGAAGATCGCGTTGGCCAACTCGACGCGGGTCTTCCACTTCTTTCGGTCGAGCAGCTCGATCTGCATCGAGGACCAGAAGCTCTCCATCATGGCGTTGTCCAGTCCGTCGCCGATCGTGCCGAAAGACGGCGCAAGTCCAGCCGCGCGGATCTTCTCGCCGAAAACCCAAGAGGTGAACTGGGTTCCGTGATCGGCATGCACAATTGCCCCAATGGCCGGGCGACGGTTGCGGATGGCCATATCCAATGCGTTGACTACTAACGTGGAGTCTGCACGTGAATCCATCGACCAGCCCACGATCCGGCGGCTGAACGCATCGAGAACCGCGCAGCAGTACAGCCACCCTTCGCGAGTACGGTGCTGAGTGATGTCGGTGACCCACAACTCATTTGGAGCCAGTCGGTGGAACTTGCGGTTGACCAGATCATCGGCGGTGACCACCCCGCGGAGGCGTTTGACGCGTACTGGTCCGGGCAGGCCGTAGATGCCGGCCTGCGTCATCAGGACCGACACGGTGCGAGAACACACCGTGACTCCCATGCCCAAGGTGAGTTCGGCGTGGACGCGGCGATACCCGTAGGTGCCCCGGGAGGCGACGTGGATCTCACGGATCAGTCCAGTCAGCCAGTGGCGCCGCAACTGCCGAGCGGTGGTGGGTGTGCGTTTGTGCTTGTAGTAGTTCTGTCGGCTGATCCCAAGGACTTTGCAGCAGCGGTCTACCGGTGCCCCGGCGTCGACGCGACGGTCGATCACCGGGTAGATCCTTTTGGGCGGGGCTTGTCCTCACCCAAAAACGTGGCGGCCTGGCGCACGATGGCCAGCTCGGTCTCCAACTCGTTGATCCGCCGCCGAGCGGCCCGCAGTTCCGCGGATTCGCTCGTAGATACTCCTGGACGCACACCACGGTCGATGTCGTCCTGTTTGATCCACGTCGACAACGTGACCGGGTGGATACCCAGATCGTCGGCGGTCTGCTTCTGCGGCTTGCCGGCGGGTACAAACGCGATCGCACGGGCACGGAAGTCTGCCGGATAGGGGAGGGGCATGACGGTCAGCCTTTCGTACAGGCCGTCAGTTGGTCACCAAATCTGGAACTTAAGCGGTGGGTCAGGTCAAACTGTCACCAGTTCGTGCAGCAGACCGACCCCAGTTGCGTTTCTGCCCACGTTCATCTCACACCGCCGCGGTGGATGTCGATGCTGCTGCCGATCACTGCTATCGCATCACCGATGACCTCGTAGACCAGCCAGACAGCGATGGTGATCGCCGCGATAAGTCCACTGAGCCAAGGGAATCGACGGGAATTAGTCACTATTCTGCTCTCCTGCGTGATGGGCTGCTGACACAGCGACAGGCGGTCGGGGACACCAATATGCGCCCGTCTGGTCCCACGCTGAGTGTGACTTCGAGAGGCGGTTCGGATTGGACGCGTCGAAGTACGCCGCTGGAACCGGCCCCGTGCTCACTGTCGAGCCGTTGGTTGTCCCAGCCCAGGTGTTGATGCATCTCGGCGACGAGGGCAGGCCAGTCGACCGGATCTGAGGTATGCCCGATCTGTGCCCAGGTGGAAAAGTCGGTTCGCAGATGAACGTCACGCACCCTACTGTGTCGACGCACTGCACGACTGCCCGCGGACTGCACATGTGATCTGCGAACCGCGCGGTGTCCGGCGTGTAGCCCGCCCGAGCCTCTTCAGGACGCAACTCGGCAAACAAATGGTCACACCATTGTCGGTACCATCGATCGGGTGCCTGTGCGCTGTCCCGACACAACGCATCCCAGGCCCAGAAATCCGCAAAGCATTGCGAGCAAGGTTGATTGGAGCCCGCAGCAAGCAGTTCTGCGACCCGCCCCACAACCACCTGGACCTGATCAGATACCGCGGCCGCGGGCTGGCAGCAAACGCTCAAGATGTCGTCCCAGATCCAGCGTCCGGAAGGGTCGTGCTCGTCAGGCTCAATCAGCCGTGGCGGCCGGTCGGTGAATTCCGAACGGTCGTTCGGATATCGCCAACCCAAGACGCAGATCCCGTGTACGGCCGCGCCGCGGTGGCCCTGACCCCCTGACTCGTCGGCATCGACGAATGTGCGTGCATCGACACCTCGCCGCCGCAGTCCCGCGACGATCTGTTCGGTGGCAACACCGCTCACTGTTCAGCCGATATCGGTGGGCGCGGCGGGACACCGGGCAGTGTGTCGCCGAACAGCACCGCCAACTCCCACCGCGCTCGCCGGCTTGAGCGTTCATCGACGCGGCGCACCACGCCGCGGCGGCGCAGAACCATGAAGGCGTGGTAGACCTGCTCGGCCACCACCGGACGGTCCTGCCTATCAAGCTTGTCGGCGACCGCCATCCGTGCATCAGTCGTGGTGAGTGGCCCCTCAGCGGTGGCCAGGACCGCCAAGAGCTCAGCGCGAAGTTGTGCGGCCTCCATTCAACGGCCCATCGCTGCCGTTGCGCGGCGATGCCGCTGGGCGACCCATTCCCACAGGCTTTTTGGCTCGCGCTCTCGAAGCTCCGGTTGGCATAGCAGCCTCTTGACCGCGCCGTCGTACCGCTCTACGAAAGTTCCCCAGTCCGGTAGCTCTGTGATCACACCGGCCGTCCCCCGCCGCAGCAGCCGCGCGTATCCCTGGTTTGACGGCAGCAGTCGCCGGTAGTCCAGGCTGCTGCTCAGATGCGATGACAACGTCTTAGAACCGCTGGCCTGATCGAAGGTCTCCTGGCGGCGCGTGGTTTGCCGTGACCACTGCTCGGCGCGTTGCAGCATGTCCATCTCCGCGGCCCCGTACATGATCAGCGCGGCGGGGAAAGTGTCGCGTAGCTCGCGCGCGTAGCTGGTTCCGTACACGGTGTCGAATTGGCTCGACGCCTGCACCGACAGCAGCAGATTGACCCCCAGGCCGCGGCCCTCGGAGACGTGGCGACGCAGGGCCGGCATGGGTGCCACGTTCGCGGCCTCGTCGATGAGGATCAGTAGGCGGTGCAGCATTTCCTTGCGGGCCGTCTTGCCGCGCCAGCTGTGCACCAGGTGTTCCAGCAGGGTCACCGCCGCCCCGGCGATGGCGCCTTCAGGGGAGGTCAAGATGTACAGGGTCGCATCCGGCTGACACAGGAACGACTCGTCGAACGTGGGAGCGGTTATTCCCCGCAGCCCCAACCTCATCCACGGCGTCACGGCCTTGCGCATGGTCAAGGCGATGCTGTCGCGCTGCTTGGGATCCATGTCCAGTGTCCGCAGCAGCGCATTCCGAAACAACGGCTGGTCGGCCACTCGCCTTGCGGCGCTATGCCAGCCGGGGGCATCTGGGTGTTGGTCATCCTGGCGGACGTTGTCGACCGCCAGCAGTACCCACTCGATCCCTTTGCCGTTTCCGCATGGTGATGCCGCGTACAGCATCGCGGCCAGGGGTGCTTCCGTATTGGCCTCCCACACCCCCCCATCGGAGACCTGATCGACGCCCGACCCCAGTCCTACCGCCGACATCTGCATCATCGTGTTGGCCGCGGTCACAGCTTGATCCGCAGTAGTGATCAGTGCGGTCGGATCGAACGAGCGGGCCTCGACGTCGCCGGGGTACAACGGTGAATAGTCGGGCCGCGGATCGATGACTTGCTTTGGTCCCCAACGGCGTTGCCCGACAAGCCACATGAGGTCATCTTTCGACGACACGCACACCGCGGGCCCGCCCCACAGCACCGCCGCCGGCGCCAGGACTCCGGTCGTCTTGCCCGTCTCGGTGGGGGCTGAGACCAGCACGTGTGCGGGTGCGTCGGCCAGCACCAGCCGTTCGTCATCGCTGCGGACAAAGCCGCAATACGGGGCGATGGGCCGTGGGGCCATCACTATGCCTTTCTGATCGGGGTGGGATCACCCAGTGGGTCGTAGCGCGTCGGGAAAATCCCGGGGCCGGTCAGGTCGTCGGCCTCGAAGCCGAAATCGACTTCATCGGCCTTGCCCGGTGGACGCATCGGCCACCAGTCCCGGGCCCCGTCGACGGCCAGCCACCCCTCCAAAATGCCGTAGAGACCTGCGGTGAGGAGGGCAGCGGGAATCTGGGCCAGCAGCCACGGGATCCCCACCGCCTCATCCAGGGATGCGCTGGGCCCGATCAGCATCACCAACGCCGGCACCGGCAATCCGACGACGGCCGCCGACCACATGAACGCGGCGATGGGGTACGAGCGCAGTTCACCAGGGATTAGCTGAACCACCGTTTTCGACAGCGATTTGCCAAGCACCCAGCCCGCCGGCGCCAACACGCCTGCCGTCATGAAAATGGCCCAGTCCAGCATTGCGTAAGGCGTTTTAACGGGCCGCATAAACCACGGATGAATAACATCATCATCGGCGGGATCATCGCGCGCGCCGCTCGCTATCGTGTCGCGGTCACGTATTTGGCGCGCCAACAGTTCCGCGCGCCTTTTCTGAAATATGAAAGTGTGTTGATGACGGGCGATCCACTTACGGCGGACCTCGTCGAACGTGTCAGCAACAACCGGCATCAGCGCTGTCCCTAACCGGCTCTACTGAATCAGTGTAGAAGTCGCCCAACCGTTGTGCGACGTCCAATAAGAAGTTTTTCAACTCCGTCGCGCAGCGCCTCGTTCCCTCGCATTCCGCTTCACGCATCGCGGCATCAATCGTGGATGAATACGCGCTGAACTGCTCAGATATGCGGACAGAGGGGCTGTTGCCCAGCAACGCCCGCTGCGCTGACCCCTCCTGCCAGCCGAGGGCGAAGTCCAGGCGTGCCAGTGTCCGCGCAGTCAGGCCGCCGCCACGCTGACCGGCTTTACGCAGCGTCGACGGGGCCGGGCCACCCGCGCAGGCGAGGTCGTCCCGGGTCCAGCGCAGTTGCGCCAGGCGGTCCTCCACGAAAAAGAACAACCGCTTCATACCGTCCGTTGGTATTGGGTCCACGCCAATGACGGTAACAATCGGTCAAGTTATTTCGCTACGGCCGTCGAATATTCGTTATGCCGCCCTTTAAGCTGACCCGAGGTAAGGAGGTTGGGATCATGCCAGTGATTATCGGGGCGTTCCTGCGCAGGGTAATGCAACGCCTTAATACTGCGGTGAAAGCCGCACTGTTGGTCGCGCGGCGCACCGCCGTCAACGCGTTGCTCGCGGCGGCCAATATCCCCGGAGCGTGGCCGAACCGCCGATACCGCAGCCGCCCGCCACGGCGACGTGAGCCGCTCCGCTGCACCCCCCTGACGCACTCCCCCCGGGCGGGCGCGCGCTCGTCACCTCCCGCGCATGCGACGTCCGGCGCGCCGGTTCGCCGCTGCGACCATCCCAGGCCCCTGACATCTCGGCGGACCTCTCCGTGAGCGGCACCGCCGACGACCCCGAGCGGCTCTGGTGTCACACCCAAGAGTGGATCAACGACAAGGACGGTTCACTCGTCGGACACGAAGGTGGAGGCGAACTCGACGCCCTACCGGACAAGCTCGACGACCTGCACGCTCTGCCGGGGGACCCCGACGGCCGCGACGCCCCGCCGGTGGAACTCGACGCACCCGGCCTTCCTGACCCGCACCCCCGGGCCGGTGAACCGGGCGGCGACGCCGAAGGCCGGGTCCACGAACACCACGCAGACGCCCATGAGGGGGCATCGACCGCTGCGGACGGAGCTCAACCCGACTCCTCGGATGAGCCGGGCAGCCAAGCCGGTCACGTCGACACCGGTGACCACGATGACAACCCCCCTCCCGATGCCGTCGCCCTCGATCCTGCCGCCGCCGCGGCGGGCGAGGAACCCGACGCCGAGTCACCCCGCTACAACAAGGCCATCGCTGTTGGGTTTGCTGCGGCGACCCTGGTGACCACACTGGTGGTCAGCGGGGTGCTGCTGGCGATGCGCCACAGCCCCCATACCGACGACCAAGACCACCCGACCCGTCCCAGTACCCAGGTCAGCGTCGTGGCCGCGCCCACCACCAGCACCGGGCCCAGCGCCGGCGGTCAAGACGCGCCAATCCCCTACACCGCCACCGCCGTCGGTTGCCTGGCCGGATCCAGTGCCGCCCAATCGGTTGCCGGCACCGATCCCACCCAGGCATGGGTGTGTGTGCACGGCGCCACCGTCGGCCAGCACCTGGTGCTCAACCTGGGACGCACCATGGTCATCACCGGCGTCTCGCTGACCCCCGGCTGGGTCGGCACCGACGCTTCCGGCGCCGACCAGTGGCTGCAGCACCTCGTCGTCAAACGGGTGCAGTGGAGTTTCAACGACAGCCCACCCACAGTCATCCCGCAAGAGACCCACGGCGTGCACGGTGACGCTCCCCAGGCACTGCCGGGGCGCGGCGTCCTTGCGTCCCGAATCATCGTGCTCATCCAGGAGACCGGCCGCGCCGCCACTGATCCGGCCCCCAGCTCAGCCCCTCACCCCGACCACGGCGGCGGTGGGCTTTTCGGCGACATTCTCGGGCCGACACCCAGCCCTGCTGAGCCGGCACCCACCACCACCGCCGTCCTGCCCGGCCTGCCCGCCGACCCATCCCGCACCGACCCCGCCGACCACACGTTCGCGGTGTCGTCGGTCAAAATCTTCGGCCACCCACCCCAGTAAAGGGCTCCCCCATGCTGACCAACACCTGGCGCACACGCCTGGACCGCAGCAGCGCCCTGCTTCGGCGCGGCGCACTGATCACCGGCATCGGTTCCTGCAGCGTGGTGGCGATCGCCACCATTTGGGGCGCGATCTTCGACAGCCCCGTCGACGTCGCCGGCCCGGCCCGCACCGCTGTCAACCGCACCGCCCTGATCGGCTCCTACGCCCAGGACTGCGTCACACGCTGGCTCACCGCCACCCAATCCGACCAGCAGTCACTGCACGACTGCTGGACCCTGCGCGACCCCCTGCGGCTGCCCACCACCCCCGCCGTCGTCGTGAATTCTCCTGCCGTATCAGCGGTTACCCTCATCGGCGACACCGGCACAGCCCAGCAATGGAGCGTCGTCGTGTCGGTGTCCGAGCGGCCCTACCAGGCCGCCACCCCGCACACCACCTACTACCGGCTGCCCGTCGTCTACAGCAGCTATGGAGTACGCGCCAGCGCCCTGCCCGCCCGCGTCAACGGCCCGGGGGCCGGTGCCGATGCCCCCCTGGCCTACCCCGCCACCCTGCCCGACACCTCCCCCGCGTTCAGCACCGTCGCGGGATTCCTCACCAGCTACCTCACCGCCGCCGGCGGCCTCGAACGCTACGTCACCCCCGACTCTGGGCTGCTGCCCGCCGCCGACTATCGATCCGTTCAACTGACCCGCCTGAGCGCCAACCACAACGCACCCGACCACGACGTGCCGGCAGAGGGCACCACCCTGCACGTGCTGGCCGCCGTCAACGCAGTCACCAGCCAATTCGCACCCCGGCAACTGGACTACCCCATCTCGCTCACCGTCACCAGCGGGCGATGGACGGTCTCCGCGCTGGACTACGCACCACTTCTGGCCGACAACGCCGAACTGACCCCCGTCCTCCCCACCCCCGCGGCACCCCGATAGCCACCGGACCCGACCCAACTCTGAAATCCACGCACACGAAGGGCAACTCCCATGTATTTCGCCACATCCACCCCCACGCTGCTCGCCGCCGCCGATCTGGTCTCGGGCAGCCGATCCCTCTACACGATCGGGGTAGCGGTCCTCGTCATCTTCATCCTGCTTGCCGGCGGAATACGCGCCGCCGCAGCATTTTTCGGAGGACGCATCGGCCAAACCGTCGCCTGGGCGCTGACCAGCGTCATCGTCGCCGTCGTCGTCGGTTCCGGCTACGCCATCTACATCTCCAGCAAGCGCACCGTTGACCGCACCGGCATCACTACCGGGCAATTCGGGATGTAACCCCGGCCCCTCGCGACGCCCCACCCGCGCGGGCCGGCCCCTGCGGCCCGCGTTCGTGTCCAACATCACGGATTGTCAAAGGGATTCACATGGCTGAGTCAGCACAGATCTTCAAAGGTGTTCACGACACACCCGTCTACACCGACATCCTTTTCCGAAAGCCCCTCCGCCTCTGGGTGGCTGTCAGCCTCTACGGAGGCGGTGGCCTGACCATTGTGCTCACCGTGCTCACGCTGGAATCCGGACATGCCCGCGCAACCCTGATCTGCGGGGCGCTGCTCAGCGGCGCCGCGGCCGGGATAGCGGCCCTGATCCCGCGCGGGCGACCCACCCTGCGCTTCCGGCTGCGCAGCTGGTGGCAGGTGCTTCGGCCGGTGCAATCATCCAGCACCGACCACTCCCTGCTCGCACCGCCGACCCGCATCACCTCCAACGTGAGCTTCACCGCCCACGGCGTCTACGCCCACTACCTGATCAGCGGACTGCCCTACTATCTGCAATCCACCAAACGCCGCATCGGCGTCGCTGACCGCCACCAGGTGCTTGCCCGCGAAATCCCCGCCGGTACCTGGGTTTACGGCCTCTGTGTTCCGCAGAACCAGCGCCAACTGCTGGGTGCGATGCTGCACGGTCACCGCGACAAACACGACTGGGTCCAGGCCTGCCGCCAGATGGCCCCTGTCATCGCCGGCCAGCAACCCCGCACCCGTATCTACTGGCTGGCACTACCTGTCGACGCCGGCCGCGCCGGGCACAGCCCGGCCGGTCACGCCGCCAAGCTGCGCGACTGGATGATCGGTCGCGACAAAGACTCCGACAATTCCGTTGCCGCATACCAGCGCCTGGCCCACGACATCATCACCGCCCTACCCGAAGAATTCACCCCAACACCGGCCAGCGAAGACATGATCGACTGGTTTTGGCGGCACAACGCCTGGCGCGGTGTGTTCAACGACCCGCTGCCACGCCACCGCAACACCTCAGCGGGTGTCGGCGGCTGCTTACCGCCGGCCGACTTCGACGAAGGTGACCAGCAGCACGGCGCCGGGCGGGCCCTGCCACTGCGCACCCTGGCCGCAATCCTGGCGTTCGCCGCAGTCCTCGCCGCCGCCGCGGGAGCCGTTGCGCCCGCGCTGCTCGCCGCGGGCCTGAGCGGGCTGCTCACGGCGGCCTGGAACCTCGGGATTCGCCGAATCCCCTCCTGGAGCAAAACCCTGCGGATCTTCAGCCCCGACGGCCTCTACCCCGACAGCTACCAGGCGATCCTGCCCGTCGTGGATATGCCCAAAGCCGGCATCGTCTTCCCCGGCTCCGAATTCCTCCAAGCCCTCGACGACCTCGACACCGGAGCCACCTTTGACTTCGCCCTCAACCTCGTCGCACGAAGCCGCGAAATGGAATTCGTGCGCAACGACCGGGCCAAAGGCAACATCGACGACCAGTTCACCCAGCGCCGCGACGTCCGCAACGGTGACGCCGAACTCATCGCCACCGCCCGCCAGCTCGCCGAATACAACCGCCAACTGTCGGCCAACATCGACGAACGCCCCGTTGAAGCCGCATTCCTCATCGCCGTCGGGGCTCCTGACCCGCAAACCCTCGACTACAGCGTCAAACGGCTGCGTGAGGAACTCACCCAATCCGGACAAATCGCCATCCGCCACTACCACGGCGCCCAAACCCGGCTCTGGGCCGCCTTCAACCCGGGCGCACCCAACCACAAGACCGCCGTCGACCAATTCGCTCAACCCACCACCACCAAGAAATGGTCGCGGTTCGTCCCCTTCACCTCATCCATGGTCGGCAACACCACCGGGACCCTGCTGGGCTTCAACACCAACAACGCACTACGCAGCGCAGTCCTGCTCGACTTGCCCGGCACTGCCCGACGCAACCGCAACCCATGCCTGGTGTGCAGCGGAGCCCTCGGTTACGGCAAGTCCTACGCCGCCAAACGCATCACCCGCGCCGAAATCCAGCGCGGCGCACAAGCATTCATCGTCGACCCCGGCACCGAATGGGAAACCGCGCTAGCCGACGTCACCAACACAGCCGTCATCGACATGGCCGGCAACCAATACAGCTGCGATCCGCTTCGCACCTTCCCCGACGACATCGCCGGCGGATACTGGCTCGACTACATGGTGCCCATGATGGGAATCGACCCCCGCACCACCAGCGTGCAGCGGCTGCGCACCCTACTTGAACCCTCAGCCCGCAAAAGATTCGGCCTTACCAGCACCACCGCGCTGATGACCTACATCGCCGCCATCCAAGCTCCGGGCGGACCCGACCACCGGCCACCGCAGGTCGCCCAACTCGCCACCGACCTCGCCCCCATCCTGGCCGCGCTCAAATCCTGGGCCACCTACGAGTTCACCAGAGCCATCTTCGATGACACACTGCCCGTTCCCGACCTCGCCAATCTCGACGTCACCGTCTGGCTCACCGGCAGTCTCGACCTACCCAGCGCTGAGGAAATGGCCACCCCGCACCTCTACGAACGCCTCTCAGACCGCAAACGCGCCTCGGTGGCCATCTACGGCATGCTGGTACGCCTGGCCCGAGTCACCTTCTTCGCCAACACACAACGCTTCGGGCTCATCGTCATCGAGGAAGCCGCCGCCCTCCTGAACTCCCGGGCCGGCGCCGACGACGCGCACCTGATCAGCCGCCGCGCTCGCAAGCACTACACCGGTTTGTTGATCATCACCCAAGACCCCATCGCCGACCTGGCCCTCATGGGCGACCAATTCATCACCCAACAACTCATCATGCCGTTCGAAAACGAAGACCTCGCACGCCAAGTCGCCGCCAAAGTCGGCATCCGCGCCGACGACTACGGCGACATCGAAGAATTCTTCCTCGCCCAACCCAGCACCGACGAGATGCGCGACCCCACCGGATTCGACGACGCCGACACCTCGGGAACCCCGGACCGAAGCGACCGGAAAGGCTACGGCTTCTTCGTCGACGAATTCCGCCGCAAATCACCCATCAGGGTCGCCGCCGAACCCGACGCAGCCATCCACGACGCCTACGACACCACACCCGGACGAGCCGCATGAACCCCACGCACCCAACAACATTCGCCCAACGTGCAGCGGAGCACCTCGGCTACCACCTGGCCACCAGGCCTCGACTGCGCCGCATCTGCACGCTATGGTTCACCACGCACCTGCTGGCCACCTGGTCGGTCGTGGCCGCCCCGACGGCGGCGGCCTCCACCCTGGCCGGCGCACTGAACTGGACCGGCGTCGCCGACAGCCACGCAGTACCGGTCGGCAACTACTACCTCTCGGTCGTCTCCACCAGCGAAGCGCTCACCAAAGCCGGACCCGAACTGACCGCGGACCCCACCAGCTGGACACGCTGGCTGGCCAACGCCGTCACCACCGGGCTCACGCACCAAAGCATCGTCCAGCTGCTCCAACTCGAGGCAGCGCTGTACATCTTCATGATCACCACGGCCCTCTGGCTGATGCGGTTCGCCATGTCCAACACCTGGCTGTACTGGCTTGCCACCTGGTTTCGACCCCTCTTCGACATCATCCGAGCCCTACTCACCGACCTGTGGGTATTCCCCCTGTGCATGCTTGCCGGGCTAGCCGTAGGCGCCTACCACATCCTCTGGCACGGCCGCAAAGGCCACGGCTCCGGAATTATGTTGTCCACCTTCATCATCGGCATCCTCGGCCTCGTTCTCACCAGAGATCCACTCACCGAGCTCTACAACGAAAACGGGCTGCTCGGCCGAGCACGGGGCCTCGGATTCCAGATCGCCCAAGCATTCGCCAACAACGGCCCCGTCACCGGCGGCGGCACCAGTGCCCAACTACAGCACCTCACCGGCCTCATCGCCGATGCCACATTGCGAATGCCCCTGCAACTGATGAACTTCGGAACTCCCGTTGACGACATCGGCAGCTGCGGCAACGCCTACACCGCGGCCATCCTCAGCGGTAAACCAGACGGCCCCGCCCACGCAATGGGCAGCTGCGGCGCCCAACAAGCGCTGGCCTTCGCTCAGCAGCTCGACGGCGCCAACCTCGCCCTCGGCGCGTTCTACCTCCTGCTGGGCGCGGCGTTCACCCTGTTCGTCTTCTACGTCACCTACAGCTACGTGATGGTCTGCTGCGCCGCATTCATCAACGCGCTTCTCGCTGTCGTCGCCGCCGCACCCGCCATGATCCACGGCCGGCCACGACAGCGTGCCCTGCGGCGCCTGACGCTGTTTTTCAAACACGCGGTGCTTGTCTTCGCCTACACCACCTACGTCTCCATCGCCGCAGTGATCGTCCTCAAAATGGCTGCACGCGGAGGCTACGCCGACCAAGTCGGCATGACCCATCCCCTGGCCCGCCTGGTCATGATCGCCCTCATCTCCGCTGTGGCGATCGGCGGACTCTGGTGGCTCAAACGCGAACTCGGCGACCACACCCGCCACGACATCACCCACCTCGTCACCGCACTCGGCCGCGAAGCCCGCCAAGGGTATGAACGCGGCCGTGACCGCGCAGACCGCACCCGCGATCTCACTCGACTCCTGCCCCGCACATCGCTGTCCACAAAGGCGGACACCACCGGCGACGACCCCGACGATCCACCCCTCACCGGCAACCCCGTCGACGGCCGCCCCCCCGGCGGGCGCCCACCGGCCACAGGCCGGCGCACCCAACCCGCTGACCGGCCGTCCGAGCCTGCCGCCAGCGCAGACGCCGGCGGCGGCGACGCAACTGCCGTAGCCCCCGAAGCCGCTGCTGCGGCCGCCGCCGTGGCACCCGAAGTCGTCGCCGTGGCCGCGGTCGCATCCCGTGTCAGCAATGGGCGGCAACACTCAGCCGGTCAGCGCCCATCTGCCCCCAAATCGCCGGCCGCAGGCAAAGTTCCTTCGCGCGAAAACGGATTCGGCGGCGGCCCCAGGCCCCGGCCCGGCACTACAGGGGCCGCCGTCGCAGAGGGACCAGCTGGCGGCCGCGCTGGAAGAGTTGGGCCGCCCGTTCCGCGCTCCGCTGTCCTCCCCCCGCTTGATCTCCCCGAACATTCAGACCATCCACCTGTGCAGGGTCGGCAATGCGGCACACGTTAGGAGCGTCTACCTATGCCACTGGATAGTGGTTGCACGTTCGCCGCCTTCACCATCGTCAAGCGGATTGGTGGCGGAGCATCGGTACAGATTTGGTGCCCGGGAAGCCCACAGGGGCATGCTGACCGCCGCGACTAGCGCGCCAAACGTGGTTCCGTCGGTGGCCGTTGACCATCGCTCTATTTCGAGAGTCACACGGTAGTGAAAGGTTTACCGATGAATCTGAACGTAAACGCCAGTGCGACAACGGATTATCTGGGCTCTGCCGCGCTGGAAAAGCTGACCGGGATACCAGCTTCGACCTGGCGGTACTGGGTCCTCACCGGAGAAGGCCCCGAGAGCTGTAAGCTCGGCCGCCGCTCCGTCAGCAGTGCCCTGCGGGCGGTGGCGTTGAACCTGCTCGACGAACACCTCGACCACTGTGTGAGCAGCGCGATCGCGCAGGGGGGTGACGAAGCGGATGCGAAGCTTGCCGAAGCCTCCGCCGCGATCGCGCGACTCGTTCGGTCTTGAGATGTCCCGGTTGACGTACATACCCTACAGGGGTATGGTTCAGGCATGACGAACACACAATCCTGCCAATGTAAGTCCACCGGCTGCACGTGCGGCGACTCTGCTTGCACCCACGCGGCGGGATGCCAGTGCGGCCACCCCGATTGCACCTGCAACGACTGATCGATGTGAGCCGGAGCCGGGACCATTTCGACGCCCTGGCGCGGGTTTTGGGCCGCCGAAAGTTCGCGACGGTCGCAACGCTGGGCAAGGACGGGCGCCCGCACGCGACAGAGGTGATCTACGCCATGTCGGAACCCGGTGAACCCGTTTGTTTCTACGTCACAACCCGAACCGCCACGCGCAAAGTGCACAACATTCTGGCGTGTCCGGACGTGGCCTTCGTTGTCCCACTTGCCCGCATCTCCGCTCCGTGGTTTCCGCCCCGTGCAGCTCAGTTCCAAGGCACGGCCGAGATCGTCGACGGTCAGGAGGAAGGCGCGCTCCGCGCCTTCAATTCTTCGTGGTTTCTCCGCAGAATCCTGTCGACCGAGCGACGGATCGTGTCGCGCAGCGGTGACCTGTGCTTCATCCGGATCCGTCCCGACCCCGTCATCTTCACCTACGGGGTAGGTATGTCCGTATGGAAAACTCTCCGCCGGCCGAAGGAGGCCGCCGGTCGGATCGCGATTCCTGCCGACCGGCTCTCCGAGCGGTGAAGCGGTCCGGCGGTAACACGGCCGGGCGTCCCTTTGAGCCGGTGGCTACGCCATCGATACTGCGCCAACCTTGCGGCCGAGGGTGCGCAAGCTCCATCGGATGTCAGCGACGCGCGGAAGCGGTTACAGAATTCGCGACACAGCGCTTTTGCGGCGCTATGAGGGAAGTGTGCTGTCGTCGGCGTTACCGCGGTGTCGGCTTATGAGATGAGGTAGGTGACAAATGTGGGGTGCACCAGTAGTGCAACACCGAGAATTGTGAGCATCGCCGCCGTCAGACGCCTTAGCTGATCGCCGAAGGGGGCTACTTTCTCCAGCCAGATCACAACCGCAAGCACCAGCATCCACGCCAATTGCATTGTGCCGAAGGCGATCAGCACGATCATCAGCATCCAACAGGATCCGAGACAATAGATGCCGTAGCGGCCTCCGGCAAGCAATGACCGAGCCGGGCTGTTGAGGTTGTGATTGCCGGGGCCGCGGGATGAGGACATGGGCCAGCGGCAGTGCTGCAGACACATTGCCTTGAGCGGCGTGAGCTGGTGCAGTCCCGCGACGAGTGCCACCGCGCCGGCGACGCGTCCGACCCAGGTACACGTGTGGTCCATCGGGCTGAGGCGGCTCGACGCCAGAAAGGCGGGGATGCCCACCGCGGTCCAAATGACCAGGTATCCGGCGACGAAGATGAGCGCTGGGATGACGTTGCCGGCTGCGGCGCGGGCATATTGGCGAACAACGGGTAGGACGGCGGGAAGCATCATCGCTGCCATCATGGCCACCCACGCGATAAGGAACGCGGCCAGCGGCATCGCGGATTGGGTGCCCATCGACATGTCGGCGCCGCGCATGCCGGCGGCGCTGACAACTGACCACCACCAGCCCAGAGCTGCCAAACTCAGCAGGACTGCCGGCAACCAAACATCGCCTCCCAACCGCACACGTCCGTGGCCGTCGCTCACTCGGCTGCTCCCTTCGGTTGGCGCCCAGCCTAAGGGCACTTCCTAAACCGCGCACGACAAGAACGCGATGACTAATTTCGTTTCTCGACACGCACGATAGCCCACCCCGGGTGGGGTGGGCTATGCTCCCCCTATGCGGTGTGGCGAGATGGAACTGACGGCCAAGAAGCATTCGGCGCTGAATCGTCTGAAGACGGTTCGGGGCCACCTTGACGGGATCATTCGGATGCTGGAGTCCGACGCGTATTGCGTGGATGTGATGAAGCAGATCTCAGCGGTTCAGTCCTCACTCGAGCGGGCAAATCGGGTGATGTTGCACAACCACTTGGAGACCTGCTTTTCCGCGGCAGTGCTCGATGGCCACGGACAAGCAGCCATCGAGGAGCTGCTTGATGCGGTGAAGTTCACGCCAGCGCTGACCGGTCCGCTGGCGCGATTGAGCGCCGTCGCGGTCGGCGAGGCCGCTGATGAGGGGCCGGCGGCGGAAGGGCGCCCCTGAGATGACAACGAGCATAGGCGCGGGTTGAGCAAACCATCGGTCACGGCTTGATGGCGGCCCTGGGTCGACATCGTCACACAGGCCAGGTGCGGCGTCAGAGAAGTCACTGCACCGTTGAGCGAGGCACCAAACAAGGAAGGGAGTGTTCACGATGACGGCAGTGCACGGCTTCTTGGCGAAGGCGATGCCCACGGTGGTGACCGGCGTGGTGGGGGTTGCCGCCTACGAGGCCTTGGCGAAAGCGCCGTGGCGGAAGGCGACTGTGATGGCTACCGCCTGGGGTATCCGGGTCGTCCGTGAGGCGGAGCGCAAGGCGGGCCAGAGCGCTGAGCAGGCTCGATTGACGGTCGCGGACGTGATGGCCGAGGCGAGAGAGCGTGCCGGGCAGGAAGGTTCACCGCTGACGGTGGCGGGCTCGGGCGACGAATGACCACTGGTGTCCTGTGCGACGTCGACGTCGCTTTGAAGGTCATGTCCAACGCGTCCGGACGAATGCGGGTGCACGTCAACGGCTTTGATGTCGACGCGGTCCGGGCCGTCGCGATCGAGGAGGCGGTCGCAAAGGTGCCCGGCGTGCAAGCCGTGCAAGCCTACCCGCGAACGGCATCGGTGGTGATCCGGTATTCGCCCCAGCAGTGCGACACCGCTGCTGTGTTGTCAGCGATCGCCGAAGCCGAGCACATTCCTGCAGAGTTGGTGCCACCGCGTTCCCCGCATTCGGCTGATATCCCCAGGATCGGTGTGGTGCGAAGGATTGCCAGCGGGATCGGGCTGGCGTTGTTCGGCTTGCACCGCCGCGTGGACGACCGCACACCCGACATCGAGAGTTGCGGCAGCTGCCAATCTGGACCGATCACAGCCAGCGAGTTGTCGCCTGCTGAGCAGACTAAGCGCGAGCAGCGCAGGTGGTTGCGGCGGGTCTGGCTGGCCTTGCCGTTGGGGCTGCTGTCGATGGCGGCGCCGATGTTGTTCGGTGCTTATCCGTGGGCGGGGTGGTTGGCGTTCGCCGCGACGGTGCCTGTGCAATTCGTGGCCGGGTGGCCGTTCCTCAAGGGGGCCGTGCAGCTAGCGCGTGCGGGGTCCGCGGGCATGGACACGCTGATCACGCTGGGCACGCTGACCGCGTTCGGCTACTCCACGTATGGGTTGTTCGCCGGCGGGCCGCTGTTCTTCGACACCGCGGCGTTGATCATCGGGTTTGTGGTGCTGGGCCGCTATTTCGAGGCCAGAGCCACCGGCAAGGCATCCGAGGCGATCAGCAAACTGCTCGAGATGGGCGCCAAGGAAGCCTGCCTGCTCGTCGACGGGCAAGAAATTCTCGTGCCGATTGGTCAGGTACAAGTCGGAGACCTGGTGCGGGTGCGTCCCGGGGAAAAGATCCCCGTCGATGGCGAGATTATCGAGGGGCGCGCCGCCGTCGATGAGTCGATGCTGACCGGCGAATCGGTCCCAGTCGAAAAGAGGACGGGTGACCGTGTTGCGGGGGCAACCGTCAACACCGACGGGCTGCTGACCGTTCGCGCCACCGCCGTCGGGGCCGACACCGCGCTGGCCCAAATCGTGCGCCTGGTCGAGCAGGCACAGGGCGGCAAGGCGCCGATACAGCGATTGGCTGATCGGGTCTCGGCGGTGTTTGTGCCGGCCGTCGTCGGTGTTGCCGCCGCGACGTTTGCCGGCTGGGCGCTGCTCGCGGCCAACCCGATTGCGGGTATGACCGCGGCGGTGGCTGTGCTGATCATCGCGTGCCCCTGTGCGCTCGGACTGGCCACCCCCACCGCGATCATGGTCGGCACCGGCCGCGGCGCAGACATGGGAATCCTGGTCAAGGGCGGCGAGGTCCTGGAAGCCTCGAAGAAGATCGACACTGTCGTGTTCGACAAGACCGGCACCCTGACCCGCGCCCAGATGCAGCTCACCGATGTGATCCCCGGCAAGCGTCGGCAGCCCGATCTGGTACTGCGGATCGCCGCCGCGGCCGAATCGGGCTCCGAACACCCCATCGGCGCGGCGATCGTCGCCGGTGCCCGAGAGCGGGGGTTAAAGATTCCAGTCGCCACGGAGTTCGCCAACTTGGCCGGGCACGGGGTGCGGGCCGAGGTCGACGGCCAGCCGGTGCTGGTGGGGCGGCGCAAGCTCGTCGACGATCACGATTTGGTTTTGCCCGACCACCTCGCTGCGGCGGCCGCAGAGCTCGAAGAGCAAGGCCGCACCGCGGTATTCGTCGGCCGCGACAGCCAGGTCGTCGGCGTGCTCGCCGTGGCGGACACCATCAAAGACGACGCCGTCGACGTGGTCCGTCAGCTGCATGCCATGGGACTGCAGGTCGCCATGATCACCGGCGACAACGCCCGCACAGCTGCCGCAATCGCCAAACAGGTCGGCATCGACCGAGTGCTGGCCGAAGTGCTGCCCGAAGACAAGGTCACCGAGGTTCGCCGACTCCAAGACGAAGGCCGGGTCGTCGCCATGGTTGGCGATGGCGTCAACGACGCACCCGCCCTGGTACAGGCCGACCTGGGCATTGCGATCGGCACTGGCACCGACGTGGCTATCGAGGCCTCCGACATCACACTGATGTCCGGCCAGCTCGACGGTGTCGTGCGTTCCATCCAGCTCTCCAGGCAGACCCTGCGCACGATCCATCAGAACCTCGGCTGGGCCTTCGGCTACAACACCGCCGCCATCCCCCTCGCCGCACTCGGCCTACTGAACCCCGTCGTGGCTGGCGCTGCGATGGGGCTCTCCTCCGTGAGCGTGGTGACGAACTCACTGCGCCTACGCCAATTCGGCCGCGACACCCGACGGGGGCCCGCCCAGCCTGCGGAACCCGCACTGGCATTGACGCGGTAATTCTCACCGCACAGCGATGGTTGGGAATGGGTGATCGCGAAGCTCATTGACCACAGACACATGATCGAGGTGTTCAGGAGGTAATCCGATGGCTAGAGTCACTCGGCGGGCGGCGCTCACGGCGCTCGGAGCTAGCGCAGTCATGGGTGTCGGGTATGTGCTTCGCGGAGTCCTTGGTTCACCCGGCCTGGGCATCCGCCTGAGCGACTGCGGCAGCATGATGGGTGCCACCCCGGCGGATATGAGCCTCTACATGGACATGTTCAACCGACACACGCAGATCACGCGCACGGTCGAGGAGATCCCCGGCGGCGTGCGCACCACCACCCAGTCAGACGCTCCCGATCTCGCTGCCCAACTGCACGCACACGTGTCAAGCATGTACTCCCACCTTGACCAGGGCTCCGAGGTCATGTGTATGAGCCAGAGCCTGCCAACACTGTTCCGCAACGCCGGCGGCTACCGCCGCCAACTCACCTTCACCCCAACCGGTGTTATCGCCGAGGAAACCGCAGACGATCCCGCCCTCACCGACGCCATCCGCGCCCACGCCCGCGAGGTCACCGGGTTCGTACGCGACGGAATGCCCGCGATGATGCAAGGCATGATGGGCGGTTGCGGCGGGATGATGGGACCCGGCGGCATGATGGGACCCGGCGGCATGATGGGACCCGGCGGGTAGCAGCTGGTGCCCGAGGCAAACGGTCGTGCGGTCGTTACCAACTCCGATCGGCCGCCGCGCACCGTGGCAGAGCACCCCGAGGCCAAGCCCGGCGAGCCCGAGGCCGAACCGGAGGCGATCGAGGCGGAGGTCATTGTGTTGGAGCCGCTGCCCCGCTCACAGTTCCGCGTCACGGCCGCTCAAGTATGGGGCCGCAGCGTTAGCCCGTACGACCCGCTGCGCGGGTGGCTTCCGCCGCTGATCTGCCTCTCACGGACAGGCATTCTCACAACTAGAGTTCTGAGACTGGGTGGAGGGTCGGCGAGCTAGCCAGGATTGGTCGCTTGGTGTGCTTCTGCTGCGAGCTTGAGACGCCGCAGTGTTTCCTTCATGCCGCGTTCCACCTGCCTTCCCCGAGGCAGCAACAACTCCATTACTCTGTCCAGGGTTGAGCACCACACAAACTGGAACGACTCCGTGAGCAGTGTCCCAGATGGCGATGGCTCCATGATGTATTGCCACCGGGTTTCTTCACGACCTGTACGGTCGTCGACCGTCACGAACGAGAATTCCCGGCCAGGCTCAGCGGCGGTGATTATCGCCGTTCTTTCCCAGCGATAGCGGCCCAGCCGGTTGTATCCACGAAATCGGGCATCAACGGCAGCAGCCGTTGCACCGTCCAGCCATTCGCAGCTATAGCACTCGGGACTCCACTCGCCCATGCGGGCGATGTCCGCGATTAGGTCGTAAACCAGTTGAGGCGGCGCGGCAATGTTCACACTGAAGCGTCCCTGCTGGGGTGTGGGCACCGAACTAGTGTCTCTCTTAAAGTGGTCAGCCACACCGAGAGCGGGCAACGAAATCGAAGACGACCTGATCGGGACCACGGACTCTGGTGCCGAGGCTTGGCGGGCGCAGTACTACTGCCAATCCCTCGCCGCTCTTGGGAAGAAGAAGCGGAGTGACCACGAACGGTAACCTCGATGGGCAGCGGGAACACTGGCAGGTCACGTTTCAGGTGAATCCGAATATGAACGGCACCCACCCGGGCAAGCCGGGCGCGTACGCTGCCGAGTTTCTTAGGCAACAGCACATCCGCGAGGTGGTGGAACTCGGGTCTGGACAAGGCCGCGACATTGACGCCCACGAAGGTCGTGGCCGGGACCGACCCACCGCGAGCCCGATGCCAGATGGAGTTGGGCGGCCAGGCCTGTATCGCATGGGTGGGATGGACGCGTCATCTATGGGCGGATGATCACGACGGGGCACGGGGCGTGCTGGGCGCATTGGGTACTGACCGAACCCAGCAGCAGCCCGGTGAAGCCGCCGCGGCCTCGGGAACCCACGACCAGCAGGTCGGCGTCGCGTGCGGCCGCGGTCAGCGCCTGCACTGGGGGCCCCTCGGTGACGACGCGTTCGACGGTATCGGCATCGGCTCCCAACGCCTTACGGACAGCGGTGTGTGCTGACTGCTCGGCGTCCTGTTGTAGCGCCTCGTGGGCGGCCTGGGCGGCAAGGCGGGCGATCTCGCCGCCCTGGAACGGAAACGACCAGGCGTAGACGGCCCTCACCGTGGCGCCGCGCAGGCGCGCCTCTTCGAGGGCCCAACGAAGTGCCTTCCCGGATGCCGGGGAGCCGTCGATTCCAACGACGATGGTGGCCATAGCGCCTCGATTCGGTTTAGACGGTCAATGATGCCGTGTGTGGGTTTACAGGTGTCCGACGGTTCGAAGCACCCCGACGGCTTTGGTGCTGGACTCGTGTCCGCCGCGCGTGAGCACGAGCCACCGTGACGAGTTCGTCACCACTCCCGCCGCAGTCGGTGGTGGCGACGCACCGAAAGCCCTGCCCACCAGCCGCATCCACCGCCCATCAATGATCGCGGCGGAGCTGCAACGACAGCCATGTGGCTCCTTCCGCGACGACACGATACTTGGGTCAGTCCGGCTGTTCTGGCGAGCGGTGAACCGGTCCGTGCGGTGCAATGCAATGCTCGTCGTGGCCCTGCCCGCCGCTGCGTTCGCTGCCGGCGTGGTCGACCTGCAAGGTGGTGTGGTCGAGGTGGTACTCCGTATGCAGGAGGTTTTCGATGTCGCCCCGCGCGGCGTGGCAGTCGACGTCGCTGCCGACTAGCACGTGCGCCGACAGCGACAGCTGGCCCGACGTGATCTGCCAAACGTGTAGATCGTGCACTTCGACCACCTCATCCATGGCGGCGATGCGCGGCCCGATGACTGCTGGGTCGGCCTCAGCGGGGGCGGCTTCCAGGAAGATCCGTCCGGATTCGCGCACCAATCCCCAGCCGGCGCGGGCCATCAACACCGCCACCAGCAGCGCGGCGATCGCGTCCGCACGGGCAAATCCGGTGACCCACACCACGGCGCCGGCGATCGCGGTTCCGATGAACGCATACAAGTCGTTGAGGATGTGCCGGAAAGCCCCCTCGATGTTGAGGCTGCTGCGGTTGGCGCGGCTGATGCTCCAGGCCGCGGCGATGTTGACCACGATCCCCACCAGGGCGGTGATGAGCACCAGCGGTCCCGAGACCTGCGGTGGCTCGATCAGCCTCCGCACCGATTCGTAGACAAACCAGGCCGCCAGCAGCAACAGTGTGATCCCGTTGGCCTGCGCCGAGAGAATCTCCACCCGTTTGAAACCGTAGGTGTATCGGCCCCCCGCGGGCCGCGCGGCGAGCCGGATCGCCACCAACGCCAACGCGATCGAGCCCGCATCGGTGAGCATGTGGCCGGCGTCGGAGATCAACGCCAACGAATGCGCCAGCACGCCCACGACCACCTCGGCGGCCATGAACCCGACAATCAACACCATCGCGATGGCTAGCCACCGCCGATCCGCCTCCGCCGACAGCCCATGGCTATGGCTGTGGCTGTGGGCATGGCCGTGCCTGTCCTCATGCCCCATCCCGCAGAACCTTCCCACCAGTTCGAATCACCCGTGTCTGGCACCCCGTGGTATTGCGTCTCGTTACGAGCGTGCGGCCACTTCGGATCGACAACCCGAGAACACATTAGCTCATGCGCATGTTCAAATACCAGGATCACCGGGTCATTGCCAACCCGCGGCGACGAGTAGGCAGGTCCACCAGCACGTCGGTCCTCGTCGGCGCTCCAATCCCCGTCCGATCTGAGCATCCTCGCGAATTGCGCACGCGGCCGCCAGCACTGCGAGTCGACACCACCCACCTTGCGCGGGTCGAGCACCCAATCGGTCAGGTCGCCGCTGCGGTATCACCGACGGCCTCACGGGCGCCGGCGGTTTGGGTTCGGCGTCGGAAGGGATACAGGCTCAGAGATAATCGGACAGGGCCAAATTGACGAGGCGGGCGGTGCTGGTCATGCTCGCCACCGGTGGCGGTCTGCTTGGTCTGGGATATATCCCCATAGCGTCGTCGTCAGTAAGCCGCGCGGAACCGGACTTTGGCGGCGTGAACGGCATGGAGATGAGCAAATACATGAACATGTTCATGCGGCACACTGAACTCCGACGGCAGCGTCGAAGACATTCCCGGAGGTGTGCACACCACCACCGAATCGGACTCTGCCCACCTCGTCGCCGGCGCATGCCTCGTCGATATATACCCATCTCGACCAGTGCGCCGAGATGACGTCCATGAGCTCGAGTCTGCCGACGCTGTTTCGCCGCGCTGCGGACTATCAGCGCCAGATCACCTTCACCGCCAAGGGATTGGTCGTGGTGGAAACCGCCGCCGATCCCGACCTGACCAACGCCATCCGCGCGCATGCGCGCGCAGTCACCGGCTTTGTCGTGGAGGGCATGCCGGCGATGATGCAGTCGATGATGGGCCGGGCGGCATGATGGGTCCTGGGATAATGGGCGGTATGCACGCGTCCTGAGTCCACTGAACGGCCTGGTTGCAGGCGATGCGGCAGTAAGCGCACGCCAACGCGCGGCCTCCGCTGTGCACGGTCGGGTCCATCGACGCCAGGGGTGGGACTGCTGGTGTCAGGACGACGCGGCCGGTGCCGCGGTGCGGGGCAGTGATGCTGCCCGCTCGACGGCGGTGATGGCCAGTGGCTTGGCTTTTCCGGCGCGCACCCCGTTGGCGATGACGATGATCTCGGCGAGCTCGTGCACGGCCACGACGGCAGCCAGGCCGAGGATGCCGAATAGCGCCAGCGGTATCAGCGCGGTGATCAGCGCCAGGGACAGGCCGATGTTTTGCAGCATGATGCGCCGGGCGCGGCGGGCGTGGGCGAACGCCTGCGGCAGGTGGCGGAGGTCTTCACCCATCAAGGCCACGTCGGCGGTTTCGATGGCCACGTCGGTGCCCATCGCTCCCATGGCGATACCGAGGTCGGCGGTGGCCAGCGCGGGGGCGTCGTTGACGCCGTCGCCGACCATGGCGGTCCGGCGCTGGGCTTGCAATTGTGCGATCAGGCGTGCCTTGTCTTCCGGGCGGAGTTCGGCGTGCACGGTGTCGATGCCGACTTCGTGGGCGAGCGCGTTGGCGGTGGTCTGGTTGTCGCCGGTGAGCATCGCTATGTGGTAGCCGTCGCGGCGCAGCTGAGCGACGACGTCGGCGGCCTCGGGGCGTAGTTCGTCGCGTACGGCGATCGCGCCGATCAGCCGGTCGTTGTCTTCGACCAGCACGGCGGTCGCGCCGGCCTGCTGCATGCGCGCGACCTCCTCCGCCAGTGGTCCGGGCTCGAGCCAGCCGGGCCGGCCCAGCCGGATGGTGTGTCCGTCGCGGCGGCCTATCAGCCCGGCGCCGGGCACCGCGTGCACGTCGGTGGCCGGGCTGACTTGGTCGACGGCCGCCAGGATCGCCGCCGCGAGGGGGTGTTCGCTGCGCGCTTCCAGCGCCGCGGCCAGGTCGAGCACGTGTTCGCGGGTGGCGTCGTTGGAGGTGGCGACGTCAATGACCGTGGGCCGGTTGGCGGTCAGCGTGCCGGTCTTGTCGAGTGCGACACCGCGCACCGCGCCGAGAGCCTCTAGTGCGGCGCCGCCCTTGACCAACGCCCCGAGTCTGCTCGCGGCGCCGATCGCGGCGACTACGGTGACCGGCACCGAGATCGCCAAGGCGCACGGTGACGCAGCCACCAACACGACCAGGGCACGCTCGATCCAGGTGGCGGGGTCGCCGAGCAGGCTGCCGATCACCGCGATCAGCGTCGCGACGATCATGATCCCGGGCACGAGGGGCTGGGCGACGCGGTCGGCCAGTCGCTGCGAGGTGCCCTTGCGGGCCTGTTCGGCCTCTACGATCCGCACGATCCGGGCCAGCGAGTTGTCCTGCGCGGTGGTGGTGACCTCCACCTCCAGCACGCCGGTGCCGTTGATCGACCCGGCGAACACGTCGTCGCCCAGTGCGGCCTCGACGGGCACTGACTCCCCGGTGATGGCTGAGACGTCCAGCGCGGTGCGGCCGTCGCGGATGATCCCGTCGGTGGCGATCCGCTCGCCGGGTCTGACCAGCATCCGGTCCCCGACCCGCAATTCGGTTGGTGCGACAACGATCTCGGTGCCCTCGCGCAGCACGGTGGCCTGATCCGGAACCAGAGATAGCAGCGCGCGTAGTCCGCGGCGGGTGCGGGCCAGCGAGTACTCCTCCAGGCCCTCGCTGATGGAGAACAGGAACGCCAGCATCGCCGCTTCGCCGACCTCGCCGAGGATCACCGCGCCCACAGCGGCGATGGTCATCAGCGTGCCCACCCCGATCTTGCCCTTGGCCAGCCGCTTCAGGGTGGTCGGGACGAAGGTGTAGGCGCCGACCACCAGCGCCGCCGCTTCCAACGTGAGGATCACCGGGCGTGGCGCATCGGCCCAGCCGGCGATGAACGCGGCCAGCAGAAATACGCCCGATACGGCCGCAAGCCGTAGTTCGCTGACCTGCCACAGCCGTTCCGGTTCGTGGTCCTCGGCCTGCTCGTCAGTACTGGGTTCGTGGTGTCCGCAGCCGCACGCGTCGCTCATCGGCTGTCTCTGTCGTCTGCGCAGCTGTCCACGCCGTACGTCGGGCATAATGCCACCGCGTTACCGGTTTCCTCCAGCACCGTTTCGGCGGCGGTGAGCACGTCGATCACTGCGGGCTGGGTCAGCCGAAACAGTGACGCCCGCCCTACCGGGTCGGACTGCACCAAACCGCAGTCCCGCAGGCAGGCAAGGTGTTTGGATACGGTGGACTGCGCAAGTCCGACCGCCTGAACTATTTCCACCACCCGCGCCGGCCCGACCGCCAACCGCCGCACGATCGCCAACCGGGTGGGATCACCGAGTGAACGGAACAACGCCGCCGCCGGCGCCAGCTCCATTCGCCGCACCTCGGCAGAAACAGTCGTCATCATTGCCATCTAGCGATGTTATCGCCAGCTCACGAAGAAATAGACCATCGGCCCTAGAACCGCGCAGTGTCCGCGCGCATTCTGGCCCCATCCCGTCGGTTCGCGGCGGGGCCAACAGGAAAGTGGGCGACGATGTGCGGGAACGGCGGGAACGGATGGATGTGGCATGACGGCTACGGCGGCTGGGGTTGGGGCGGCTGGATCCTGACAGCCGTTGTGATGGTGGTGTTTTTCGCGCTGCTGATTACAGCGGTGGTCTTCGCCGTCCGCTACGTCACCGGCGGCAGTCACCGCGGCCAAGCCGGCGCGGGTTCGGCGCGGGCGGCAGAAGATGTGCTGGCCGAGCGCTTTGCCCGCGGCGAGATCGATGAGGAAGAATTTCGGCGGCGGGTAACGCTGCTGCATGAACACCGGTGAACACGGGTGGGTTCTCACCGTGTTGCAGCCAGAAACGCATGAGACCGTGAGCATCGCATTTTCAACCACACTGCACACCGCATTCCCAGACTCCGTCGCCCGCACCCGGGAACCTTGTCCCATCAAGGGTTTGGCATATTGACCGAAATCGACATGAAGGCGACGCTGAAGGCCAAGCTCGGTGAGGACATGGAGGACTACCTGATCCTCGGCGCCTGCAACTCCGCTGGCTCACCGGGCGGTCACCATAGACCGCCAGATCGGGCTGCTGCTGCCCTGCAACGTCGTGGTGCGCGCCGACCCACCGACGAGGACGCCGTGATAGCGCCGAACACCCGTTCGTCAGTGTCCCGCCAGTGTCCCAAGATAGGCGCGAACAGACTGGACATGATGACACAGATCGGACTAACGGCACGCCCTGACCTGGACGTGTTGGACGCAATAAAACAGTAGTTCACACTGTCCGGTTCCCTGGGGGTCAAGTGGTCGCAGGTTCGCCGGATCAACGTGCGACCGCACGGAGAACCCTTGGTTCGTGATTGCCGCGCCCGGCAGAGTTTTAGGTCAGTGCTGGCTACCATCGCCGGTCATGTCCAACCAACTACCGGCGCTGGCGACGCCCACCGAAGTCGCCGAATATCTCCACATCACAACCCCTTCGCTCGCCCAGGATCGCTACCGGGGATCGCGCCCAATATTCATCAAGCGTGGACGCCGGGTCCTGTACCGCTGGTCAGATGTCGCGGAATGGCTGGATCACAACACCTTTGAGCGGACTGATGAGCGAACGCGGCAGCGATAAGCCACGTCGCCGACCGGCCCGCGCAAGCACTCCGCGGCCTCATCAAGGAGGCCGTCCAAGAAGTCGTCGAGCGGGAGCTTTCCACTGCTACGCGGGCGCGCGGAACCACCGAACTGCAGGCCGCCGGCTTACTCAAAGTGTCACGACAGCTACTGGCCAGGCGCGGCAGTCTCAGAACGGACCGCGTGCGAAACATCTACAACCTTATTGGCGACGCAGTGCGCAAGTCCGCGGTTGAGGCACAGCAAGATCCTCTCGCTCCGTAGAAGACGCCAGAGAGTCGTCGCGCCGAATCTTCAGCCGAAGACGTTGGAGTTCCCTTTTAGATTCCTCCAACGGCTCAAGCGGTGTCGCCGCAGGCTGGCGGTGCTGTCAACAACGCGGCAATGACAGCCACCGTCGCGCAAGATGCTTTGTGCATAGCCCAGCAGCACGCGGGCTGCATCTCGTTGTCGCGGCTTCAGCGGTCCCGGCGCTACAGGCTGGGCCCACACGACCCTCCTACCCACCCTCAGCCATGTCGTTCCCGCTTTTCTGACACCGCCGCGCGCAAGCCTTCGGCCAAATCTTCGCCGGTGAGCTCCCGCAAGCTCTGCAGTTGCTCGTCGGTGATGGTGAACTCGTCGCTGGTCAGCAGCTCGTCGAGTTCGGCGGTGTCAAGGCGATCATTGCGGTGGTCACGCGCCTTTTCCACAACGTTGCGGACGAACCCGGCATTGCCCAGCATGTCGATCTCCCGGATCAGATCACCGTCAGCCGTCATGGTTTGCTCGGCGTAAAACTTTTCGAACTCGGGTCGCAACACCTCGACGGCTTCGTCGGTAGTGACATCGTCATCCTCGCTGACCATCAACTTGGTCAGGCCGATCAGCTCAGACGGGGTATAGCTGTGGAACTCAATCACCGTCGAAAAGCGCCGCCGCAGACCCTGATTGACTGCGAGCATCTTCTCGGTGGCCTTGGCGTAACCCGCGCCGAACACGACCAGTTCCTCGCGATGATTCTCCATGTACAGCAGCAACGTGTTGATGATCGCGTTGCCGTAGGGATCACCTTGGGAGTAGCCGGTCTCATGCAGCGTGTGCATTTCGTCGAAGAACACTGCCCCGCCGAGTGCGCCTTCGAGCATTTCCTCGGTGTTCTTTTCCGCATCAGCCATGTAGCGGCCCAACAGTTTTGCGCGGCTGGTCTCCACCACCAGCGGTTTGCGCAGCACCTTCAGACCGCACAGCTGCTTGGTGAATGCCCTTGCCACCGACGTTTTCCCGGTACCCGGCGGGCCCAGCAGCAGCGTGTGGCGTGAGGTGACCGGCACCCGTAGCCCCACCTTGGAGCGTGCCAGGTTCACCTTCGTCGTCGACCGGATCCGTTTGATCTCCCGCTTGGCCGTGTCCATGCCCAGCATCGCGTCGAGCTCGGCCTGGCCCTCGGCCGAATACTGAGAGGCCATCTCCGCGTCACGGGCGACTTCGTTGTCGCGGGGGCTGGGGGCGCTGGCCGGATCCCAAGGGTCGGTGCGGGACTCGATCGTCTCGGGATCGGTCAGGACCAGCCGCCGCGCAGTGTCGTCCATCGCCTGGCGCGCCGGCGCGAACTTCGGATCCCGCGAATACACCCGCCGCAGCAGCTGCGCGGCCTCGGCCTCGCGGCCCAGGTGGCGCAGACACATTGCCTGCGTGTACAGGATCACCGTTGTCGCCGGCGGCACGCGATCATCGCCTGGGGCGTGCTCGCCGCGGCGGAAGGCATCTTCGAACACCCCCAGCGACGCCAGCGCCGTGGTGGCCATCGCGGTAGCTGCGCACTCGTATTCCGGCCGGTACCAACGTTTGTCCGCGGGAAACACCCGCAGCACATCGGTCCAGCGTTGAGCACGGAAATGCAGCAAACCCGACACATACCGATGCATGTCGGCATCCAGTGGATCCGCCGGCGTGGCCCCGGCAGTGAGCAACTCGTGGGCCTGGCCGTAGCTGTGTTCGCGGATCAGCACGGTGGCAAACGCTGCGCGCAGAGAATCCATCGAGAAGATCGGCAGTTGCAAGAAGAGCCCATCGAAGACCGCGGGGCGAAATTCGGTGCCCGCCACCCCGAGTCGGCGGATCTCCCACCCGTAGGATTCTGCGGCCCCCCACGCGCCGGCCAGCACCTCCAGGGTGTCCTCACCGGTCAGAATCCTGCCCAGCCATCCATCGCACACACTGGGATCGGTCCGCGTCACCGTTGCGAACATGTCGCGGGCCACCCGATCGTTATGACTGGGCACCAGGCCGCCCACACCGATCCCCGACGCCAACAAGCCGCGGCGAAACGCGCTGCGCGCCGGGCTTTCCGCATCGATGCCTGTCATCGCTGCTCCCTCGGGTCTTCAGGCGGCCCGGTGCGGCCGGGCATCAACGAGATGGCGTTCGTAGTCCAGGTCAATGCGCAGACGGTACCGAAACGCCCACGTTCGGATGACGGCGCTGCGCGCACCCTCCTGCTCGAGATGGATGTCGGCGCCGCTGGCCGTACCAGCGGGCACGGTACGCACGGTCACGGCCGCCCCCTCCGGGGATGTGCCGGGCACCTGGTCATAGACGACCATCCAGCGCCGCCGTGTCAGCGGCAACTGTGCGTCCAGCCCGCCGGGCCCCACCAGCTGCAACCCGGCCCCGGTGACCTGTTTCCAGTGCTGCGGCCTGTCGGTGTGGACCAGAACCTGATAGCCGGTCGCGGCCGCGCGAAGCGCAACCTGGACCGTCAACGCGAGCTCACCGGCTATCGTCACCGTCGAGGCCGCCGTGGGGAAGCCCAGATCGACTAACAACGGATGCCCGGTCGCGTTACTGCCCACGACGATGCCGGTAGCCCCGATCGCGACGTCCAGCGACTCGGCGTCATCGCTTAGCTCGCGGGATGGCACCGCCAAAGGTGCTCTGGCGGTGATCGATCCGGCCGCCAAACCCACATCATGTCGGCCGGTCAGCGGGTTCAGTCCGCTCAACGGCGGCTCGGGCAGCGAGCCGCCGGTGTGGTAGCGCACCACCACCCCCACTGTCGTGGCACCGTCGGGGGTCGGGCGCAGCTGCACGGTGACCGCCGTCGCATCGGTGTCCGGAGTCCACAGCCGGTCCACGGTGTCGCTGGAGATGTCGCCGGGCGACATCCAATAGGTCTGCACATAGCCGTCGGGATGACGCAGCCCACTCCACCCGCGGTGAAGCGCTGCCGGATCGGCCCCGGCCAACAGCTCCATGTCGGCCTCCCGTATCTGGGCAGCCGTCAGTACCCGCGCGGGGCAGCGCCGGCTCGTGAGTTCCTGGGCCAGCCACTCCGCCGCGGCTCCCAACGTGGCCGCCACCGACTCCCGCCAGAGGATCGCCCGGGCGCTTGCGGTGGCGTCGAATCGCGCGACCAGCCAGGTCCGGCGCTGCCCCACCGCCGGATGATCCCCCACCAGGCTTGAATACACCGCCGCGTAGTTGTGGTGTCGTGCTGAAGCCCGGCGCATTCCGACACTGACAATGTCGATCGCTTCCAGGGTGACATCGAACTGGCGTAATCCCTGTGCTACCGCGGCCACCGGCAACGTCGCCAACGAGGCGACCCGATGGTGGTCCAGAGCCGACGGGCTGTGCGCTTGGCCGTCCACGGCCACCACCGCGACCAAATACGGCCCCATACCTCGGATTCCGACCGGCCCCTGCCCGTAGGTGCGGTCATAGTCGGCGGCCTCGCCTGCCGGCACGACGAGCGCTGCGCCCCGAGACGTCACTGTGCGCCACGCTAACGTCAACAGCGGTGCGCCCCGCCAGCGCAGCAGTGCCGACACGCTCAGCGCTGCCGCCAGCACGGCCGCGACCCACCAACCAGCCCGGCCTGCCACGGCGCCGCCGGCCCACAGCAACGCCACATCGGCGACAAACACCGCCACCACGCGGGGCCATCCAAGAGCCGCGCCCAGCGCAAGCATCGGCCTCATCGTTGCCCCCTGCTTCGCATCAATGCCGCGCTTCCCAACACCGCGCTGCACACCACCGCCAACGCCCCGACGCCGCCGGCGGCGACCCACACCGCAGTCATGTCGCGGCCCACCTTCGGTGGTGCGAGCACCAATGGTGAGGACAACCGTTGCGGGCCAACCGGTTCCCCCGGTGCAATGTCATAGGTCAACGCGGCCACCGGGTCGATGATCCCGTGCCCGACCCGGTTGTCCACCCCGCGGCCCGGAGCCCGCGCCGTCGCCAACATGCGGTTGATCACCTGATGAGCGGTCAGCTGCGGATACTTGGCGCGCACCAGCGCGGCAACCCCGGACACGATGGCCGCCGAGAACGAGGTCCCGACCGGCGCCACCATCGTGTTGTCCCTGCCTTCAACGGCATTCATCAACCCGTCCTCGCGCGGTGACACGCTCTCGATATCGGTGCCCGGCGCCGCAAGCGACACCCACGGCCCGGCCATGCTGGTATCCAGCGGCGCACCCGTGGCATCCACGGCACCCACAGTCATCACATAGTCGGAGAACCATGCCGGGGTAACCACGGTCGTCACCCCCGCCCAGTCCCGAGGATCGTTGGGGGTCAACGGGTCATACACCGGGTTCTGTTTGCAGTCACTGTTACCGCTCTCCCCGCTGTTGCCCGCGGCCGCCACGATCACCGCGTTACGCTCCACGGCGGCATAGCGGATCGCAGCCCCCAGTTCCCGCTGGTCGATGATGTTCGTCGCGCTCATGCACGACACTTCGGAGATATTGATCACCGCCGCGCCCAGATTGGCCGCATGAACGATGGCCCGTGCCATCGTGCGGATGTCGCCGGCTTTGCGCCGCGTCGCCGGGTCCTGGTCCCCGCCGAAGGCATCCTTGGGACTGAACGCCCGCGAACTCTGCCTGATCGCGATGATCTGCACACCCGGGGCCACGCCGCTGAATCCGTCCGCCGCAGGCGGCGGGGGTGCAGGGGGCGGGCCGGGCGGCGGCTGTTCGCCACTGGTTGCCGGTGCGGGGTCCTCAGCGGCCCCCGGCACGTTGACCGGCGGTCGCACGCCGGCCCCGGCCGCGACGATCACCGGCGAGGCCGACCGGTGCCACAGCGCCGGTCCCTCCTCCGGCGGCGGTGGAGGAGGCACCTGCACCGTCACCGTCTGCGGCGGCGGAGGGGGCGGTGGGGCCTCGGTGGTCGGTGCCGAGTCGGGCCGGCGCGTCTGCCGCGGCGCCGGTAGCGGGGTCTTGCCGTCGGCGGGGGCGCCCGCAATCAGCGAGGCCACCACCGTGCCGTGTGCGTCGCAGTCCGACAGGCCATCACCGCCGGCCGCCACGTAGTCCCCGCCGCCGACGAGATCGGGCAGTCGCGGATGCGGACTGACCCCGGTGTCGATGACCGCCACCTTCACTCCGCTGCCGCGTCCGAACCGCCACGCCTCAGCCAACTCCAGCATGTCCATGAAGTGGGGTTGCACCCGGTAGTCGGTGCCCGGCAGCGTCCCCACCCGCGTGCAGTACGCGCCCTGGCGCATCGGCTGATCCGGGCCAGGCGGGCCATCGGCAGGCAACGCGGCGAGGTCGATCTGCGGCGGCTCCACCGCCGTGGCCGTCGGCGCGGCAACCCACATCGCACTCACACTCACAGCCGCCACGCTCAGCCCCGCGGCGACCGTCTTGCGGCAACCCTGCACCGACATCACCGCCCGCCTACCGGTACCGGATCGCGGCCAGCACACCCATGAGCCAGAACCCCAACGGGAAAACGGCGGCCAGACACAGGTATTCGATCCACTCCACGACTTTGCGGAACGTCGGGGTGTAAAACCGGTGCGGCACCACCACCCCGGCCACCAGTCCCGCGACCGGCACGGCAACCATCACCGATGCCCCGACCACCAAAGCCGCCACCGTCCACAACCCCACCACGTAACGGCCCGCCACACCGATCACCACCGCGACGGCCGCCGCCGCCAGCACCGTGGCCTGCCACCGATCAGTGAACGAGCGGCCTCGCAGTAACACAGCCACCGCCACCAATCCCGCCACCAGCAGCGGCAGCCATCGCCGCGGCCCGTGCGGATCGCACAACCCCACGCAACACACCACCATCAGGGTGGCCGTGGCGATCAGCAGCCCCGACAAATAGGCGTGGGCCCGGTCGGTGCACACCACCACATCACGCACCGACTCCGGCCCGTCATAGGTGGCGATGCCGCCGGAGGCCACCACTTTGTCCGACGGCAGGTCTGGGCGGGTTTCAAAAATCCAGCGCCCCGACGCCGATGGGAACACCGGCAACCGGATCCCCGCCGCCCACCGCGCCACGGTCGGCGCCAGGTGCATCATCAGCACTGACGCCAGCAGCACAGTGGTCAACAGGGTCACCGCCGAGGTCACCAGGAACATGCGCGCCAGCGCAGCCAGCCCGGCCGCCCCACCGGCCACGACCACCGCTGTCCCCAGGGCGATATAGCGGCCGGTGAACCGAACTATCAGCACCGCCGCGCTGATCAGCGTCGCCAAACCCAAGGCCGCATGCGGGGCCCCGACCGGGCCCGGCACCACCGCTGCGGCACCCACCCCCGCCGGCACGCCACCGGTCAGCAGCAATGTGTCGCCGATTCGGCGAGGTTCGGTGCGGGTCAAGCGCACCACGATGATCACCGCCGCGGTGAACAGCATGACCGCCAGGGCGCCGCAGAACAGGCTCGGCCACCACCCCGGGTGGCCATAACGCCACCGCAGCATCAACACCGAGGCGGCCAGCACGCCGGCGACCACCATCGCCGCCCCGACCCGCCCCGCCCAGGCCGGCGTCAGACCCGGCCACCGCTTGGTGAGCTCCTCGGCCACCGCCGAGGTCACATGTTCGACCACATTGATCCGCGCCTCACTATCAGGCACGAACCGAAGCCACAGGCGCGTGCCGTCGCGGACACCCTGATCGGCCAGCGATCGCGATGGTTTGAGCGCGTTGCCGTCCACCCAGCACAACGCCCACCGGCCCCGGCCCTGCCCGGCGGTCATGGCGGGCTGCCCAAGCTCGTCCAGGCGGGCATTGATCACCTCGACCAGGGCCGACATCTGCACCGACACCGGCGCGCAGGCATCCAGAACCACACCGACTTTGGTCGTTGCGGCCGTCACTGCCACCAGCACCCGCGGCGGTAACACCGCCGCCGGTGTGCCCGCGGCGTCGTGCTGCTCGGCGCTCACCCGTGCAGCGCTCCTGCGGTGGGGAATCCGTCGGCCAGTTCGGCGGCCAGGTCGATCAACGCAGCGCGCGTCCGTGGTCGCAGCCCACCGAAGTCCAGCGGCTGCGCGTCGCGAAGGTGCGCGTCGAAGGGAATGACCTTCACCGCCGCCACCCGCGGACCCAGTGTCTGTGTGACGTGCGTGATGAACTTCTTGTTCGCGCACCGGTAGGCGTCGTTGAGCACGATCACCGACCGCTTCAACAGCTCGTGCCCGTTGCGGGCGGCCAGCCAGTCCAGCGTCTTTTCGACCGCGAGGCCGCCTTCGATGTTCATCGATCCCACGATCATCAGCGCGTTTGACGCCGACAACACCGACGGGATGACCGGATGGTCGATTTCGGCCCCGCAGTCCACCAGTGACAGCTGATAGAAGCCTTGGGTGCGCGCGATGGTGTCGGCGAACGTCTCCGGTGTCAGGGTCAGCGGATGGGCCACGTTCTGGTTGCCGGCCAGGACCTCGAGGCCTTCCTCGTTGTGGCCGAAAAATTGCCGGGCGATGCTGTAGCTCGTCAAGTCGCCGTGTCCCAGGAATTCCCGAATGGAGGACGGCGCCTTGGTGCCATCTGAGACCAAGCGGCCCAAGCCCCCGTAGGTCGGATTGGCGTCGACGGCGATGACCGGTTCGTTGCGGAACTTGCGCAGTGTGGTTCCCACGGCCGCGACCAACGTCGTCTTCCCCACACCGCCCTTGATGGAAATGGCGCTGATCTGGTAGTTGCCCGGGATGTTGGTCGTGATCCGTGCCGTCTGGTCCCGCAATGTCCGCTCGGCCGGGCCCGCGCCCAAGTTCACCTGATGCATCGTCGCTGCGTAAACCGCTTTGCGCCAACCCATTTCGGGTGGCCGCCGGCGCTGCTTGACAACCTCGCCGACTTGAATCTGCCGGTGGCCGTATGCCGCGGCATGAGGGTCGGCCTGCGGAGCCCACCGCTGGGCCGCGGCGGCTACTTCATGCTGGTGCCCGGCCGGGAGCGGCGGCGCCGGCTCGGGCCGGTTACCGCTGTCGGGCAGGTGCCCCACCCCGGCGGCCCCGGCTCCGGTGGGCTGGGCAGGCGCCGGGGGCGCTGCGGTGCGTTCGCTGGCCGGCGGCGCGAATGACGGCCCCGAGGGCGGCGCCGCCGCCTGAGGCGGTTCCGCGGTCTCCATCCGGGCCTGCGGCGGCGCGACAGGGGCCGGCATCGACGGCGCACCCGGCTGTAGGGCCGGGCCGGCGGGATTGGCGCGGTCCGGCCCCTCCGGGGGCAGGTAGCGCGCCATGAAATCTGCATTATCGGTAGTCATTCAGTAACCCCACATAGTCAGTTCAGTGTGACCGTCTGCGCCAATCTTATGACGCGAATTCTCGCCATACCGCGGCCGCCCGGCACTTTCCGCGAATCCGTTTGCTGGAATCACTTCCTGTCGATTCTGCTGAGTCACGAGGCGTACCCTTTCACCCCATTCTTTCGTGGGTATCCCAGGACTTCACCGGCACACTGTCCAGAGCCGACACCACCCCGTGACGCACTTGCGCCGCATTCGCCGGACCCGCCGCCATCCACTGCTGCTGGCTACCCCGCGGCGGATTCACCCGGTACAGCGCCACCCGGCCCGCGTTGGTGTCGCGCAAGTCCAGTACCGACTCACCGGGTGCCGTCGTGGCATCGATGTACGCCCGCCCGTAGAGCACCGCCTCGGCCACCGGCTCCTCGAGCGCCTGCGCCATCTGCGCCAGCGCCGGCCCGGCCAACCCGACCGACCTGAGCGCCGCCTGACGGCTCGCGGCAGTACTGGCCCCGGCCAATTCGGCTGCCGCACCGCAGATCCCGTCCAACGGCACGTTCACCGCGCTGATTGCCGCGGGCTCCGCGCGGTGCACCGAGTCCAACGCCTCACACACCAACCGGCTTAACCAGTCCGGATCCACCACGGCGCAGTCATCGATGGTGACGTGTGAGCCGGCACGCACCGCCGACGCCCAGCGCCCGTCCCGGCGGGCCAGCACGATCCTGAGTTGCCCCTCCGGGATCGAGCGCCAGCTGGCCGGATCGTCCAATGCCACCGGGGCTGACCAGCTCATCGGCCCCTGCGCCACCAGGACCACGACCTCCACATCAGGGGTGCCCAGCACGCGCATGCGGGCTGCGATGTCCGGGCGCACGACGGCACCCTCGTCGCAGATGCCCTCATCGACGAGCACACCCAGACCCGGGTGCTGCATCACCCACTCCATCGAGCGCGGCTGCCCATAGGGCCGGCCGCGCAACTCCGGAGCAAGCCGACCCACCCCCAGCAGCGCCTGTAGCAGCCACAACCCGTCGAGGTTGACGGTGATGTCACCGGCAGTAGCGTTCACCGCGCCAACTCACCCTTCCTCAACGAAGCGCGGCGACACCAACAGGTGCCGCCGCGCCGGGGCCGCCCGGATCTATACCGACGACCATGCAGAACTGACCGCACCGTCGGTGCTGTGCATGTTGTTCCCGGCGGTCTGCACCTTAGCCCCGTGAGCGTTGGCCTGCTCGTAAATGACCTGGAAGTTCCGGCCCAATTGGGTGATGAACTCCTGGCAGGACGCCGAGCCAGCGCCGCCCCAGAAATCGCCGGCGGCCAGCACGTCACGCACAATGCCCTGATGCTCGGCCTCGAGCGCGCAGGCCTGGGCGCGGATCGTGGCCCCGTGGGCGTCGACGTCACCGAACTGGTAGTTGATTGACATGGTTCACGTTCTCCTGACCGTTGTGGTTCTCGTCCGCGGCTAGCTGCTCAGAACCTGCTGGGACGCCTGTTCCTGCTGCTCGTAGTTGTTGGCGTCACGGATCAGCCCGTCGCGCACGCCGTGCAGCATGTTGACGATGTTGCGAAACGCCTGATTCATCTGGCTCATCGTGTCCAGCGAGGTCGCCTGGGCCTGACCGCTCCAGCCGGCACCGGCGATGTTCTGCGATGACGCCCACATCTTGCGGGCCTCGTCCTCGACGGTCTGGGCATGCATCTCGAAACGCCCGGCCATGTCCCGCATCGCGTGCGGGTCGGTCATAAACCGTGTTGTCATATCCTCTTCTCTCCATAATCGACAGGGATTGCGCACTATTGTTCAGCCGTTGCTGTGAACCAAGTCTATTGGCCCCGCACAATGTCGGGCAACGGCGGCCGGTGGCCAGTTTCAAAGAAAGTCCGAGACTCTGTGAAACGCCATTCCTGGCCTTTAATCCCGAGCGAGATTAGTGCCGATCGAACACTTTCACCGGGGTCCCGTAGCGGGGTGTGCCGGCGCCGTCGCTGCCGCGTCCACCCAGCCCGGCCGCCATCGGTGCGCCTCCGTACATGCCCGCACCCGAGGCGGAGGCGGGTACCGCTGCCCCCGTCGCCGCACCCGGTGGCGCGACCACGGGCGCCGCAGCCCTGGCAGCTGTCGTGCCCGATTCGCTGGGCCCACCGGCCGTCCAGGTCGCCGGCACCGATAACCCGCCCAGTGAAGCCGCGCGCCCCGCGATCGCCTCCACCCCGCCACCGGCAGACGCGCCCCCGCTGAGCCCGGATAACCCCGAACCCGTGAGGCCACCGGCAGCTCCCGCCCCGCCAGTGCCCATCCCCATCAGGCCGGGATTGTTCAGCATGCCCATGAACGGGGACAGCAGGGATTGGAACTGGCCCAGACCGCCGGCCGGTGACCCCAGGCCACTACTGAGCGGAGACGAAAGCCCTTGCAGCGCAGAAGGTATCATGGTGACCAGCTGTGGCCCCATCGTCAGCATCGTTTGCGCGTCAATGCCGGCCGGCAGACTGGTCAACCCGCTGCTCTGACTGGCGAGGTTAAACGGTTGCTGCCCCGCCGCAGTACCGCCCGCTTGACCCAGCGCTGCGGCCTGGGCGGCCAGGCCCATCGGATTGGAGTTGGGCAGCGGTGGCAGAAACGGCACCAACGTGCCGGTGATTCCCGCCGCATCGGCGGCGAACCCGTACATGACCGTCGAGTCCTGGCCCCACATTTCGTCGTAGGCGGCCTCGGTGGCCGCAATGGCTGGAGTGTTGACGCCCAGAAAGTTTGTGGCCATCAGCGTCATCAGCGTGTTGCGGTTGGCCTCGATGACCGGCGGGGGCACAACCCCGGCCCGAGCGCCTTCGAACGCCGCGGCGGCCGCACCCGCCGCGGCGGCGGCCTCCTCGCACTGCTGGGCCGTGGCGATCATCCACACGACATACGGTGCCGCCGCCAGTGCCATCGAAATCGACGACGGCCCCAGCCACGAACCCGCGGCCAGCGCTGAGACCACCGACCCGAACGCCGCGCCGGCCGAGCCCAACTCCACTGCCAGCGCCTGCCACGCGGCGGCCGAGGCGACCAGAGACGACGAGCCCGGGCCGGCATACATCCGTCCCGAGTTGATCTCCGGTGGCACCTCGTAGCCGGTCATGGTGCGGCTAAATCATTGCGGTGATGTTGAGCGCCTCGGCGGCGGCGTAACTGCCGGCGCTAGCGCCCATCGTCGCCACGAACATCTCGTGCACCACCGTTCCGATGGCCTGGGTCACCTGATACACCCCGGCATGTGTTCCGAACGCGGCGGCCAGCAGTGCAGATGCGGGCTCGGCCGCCGGCGGTAGGACGCCCAGCGTGGCCGGGGCACCCGCGGCATTGCCCGCCGCCACGGTGCTCCCGATTGCGGCCAGGCTCGACGCCGTCGATTCCATCGACGTCGGTAACGCGGTAACGAACATACACCCCTCCTGAAACGTCAGTGCATCGGAAACATTCTTGAATTGATGGTTGGTTCTTTGCCGGAGTCTAGCGCCACCGACTCGGATGCGCGCGGTTCACGATGGCCCCGTTTCCCTCAGCCCCAGGTCCGCGACCTGCACATATATTCCCGATTCGGTGGTATTCATCAGGAATCCGCGGCCCGGTGGCATGGGGTGCCCCTTCCATCGGGCCTGGATGAAACCGTCGTCGGGGTCGGAATCCATCACCAGCAGCGGAGCCCTGGACTCCCGCAGCCTGCGAAGGACAGGATCGGCCCCCATCGCCGAGACGAACCCGCCGAACGCGCGGGTGTAGATGATCCGCAGGCCCACATCGGCCCCGGACTCCACGAATCGCGCGATGGGTTCCAGCGGGGAATCGAAGCCGGGCGGTAGGCGCTGGGCGTCGTCGATCACCAGCCAAATCTCGGGCCCCGTCCAGGTGCTCTGCGCGATCGGGCCCGCCTGTGGGTTGTCGTCGGGCTCCCGCGCGGCCAGGACCGCGGCCAACTCCGCCATCCGCTGCTTGATCGTCGACGGCGTGGAGGCGAAGCGGTGCACATAGGACGGGCCCAGCACGTCGTGCAGCTGCCGGCGAGGATCGATCAGCCACACCTGCACCGCCTTACGACCATCGGAGTGCGGTGCATGCCCCTCAGCGGCCGGCGCACACGCCCGGGCGAGCTCGGTCATGATCACCGCGCACGCCGACGTGCGCCCGCACTTGCCCTGCCCCGTAATCAGCAGATGCTGTCCCTCGAAGTGCACCGGCTGCTCGGTCTCGCTCAGCGCCCACACCAGCGACTCATCTGCGCTGGAAACGGCGCCGGCCAGCGCCGTCAGCTCCGCCGACGTCACCCGCTTGGGCAGGCGGCGCACCCTGGGCGCCGCACTGAATCGCGCCGCCTGCGCGCTCACCGCCTCGACGACACTGCGTGAATCGAACCCGTCGCCCGTTGCGGCTTCGGTGGTCGGGCGTGCCATCAAGGTGTGCAAACCCACCGGGTCCGCGCCGCGGCGCTCGTAGTTCTGCGCGATCATGCCCCGGCCCGGACGGCTCGCCGGAACCGTGTCGGCCATTCGCGGCTTGACCAGCAGCGCATCGGTGGTCTCACCGAGGCGAAGTTCGACCCGCGACCCCACCCCGAAGCTGTTGCGTACCTCCGGGCGCAACTCGCTGGTCTTGCTCACCGTGACCACCACATGAATCCCGAAGGTGGGCCCCTCCTTGATCAGCTTGTTGACCGGGTCCAGCAGCACCTCATACTCGCTGGCCAGGCCCGCGTAGTTGTCAATCACCAAGAACACATCGCCGTAGCCGTCGTCGGGAACGTCGCCAGGTTCATCGCCGAACTTGCGTCGCCGGAACACCTCCATCGACATCACCCGGTGTTCGTCAAAGCTGCGCTGGCGTTGCTTGAGCAGATGTGTCAGTTCGAACACGCTGCGGCGCACACCATCCCGATCCAGCGCCTGGGCGACCCCGCCGACGTGTGGCAAACCCGCCACACTGCCCAGTGCGGCACCGGAGAACGCCAGACAGTAGAACTGCACCTGCTCGGGGGTGTGGGTCATCGCGGCCGCGCAGATCAGGTCCTGCAGTGCGGTCGTCTTACCCGAACCCTGCGCGCCGACAACCAGAACGTTGGCGCCCGGGCCTGACACATCCAGTCTCAGCGGGTGCTGATCATGCTTGAACGGCCGGTCCACCACACCAATCGGGAACACCAGGTCCGGGGTGCCGGCATAGTCGTCCTGCCAGTTGCGGCCCAGGTGCGCGTTCACCAGCTTCTCAACGCTCCACGGCTCGTCCAACGGAGGTTGCCACAGCCGGTACGGCTCAAAGTCGACTTGGCGCAGCTGATCGATGATGATGCGCGCGACCTTGGGCCGCATCAGCGCCGCATTGACCGCGTGCTCAGCCGCGGTGGGCTCCGAATGCGGCGCTGATGCCGGCACGCCCGAATCGGGTGCACCGGCGGGGTCCTCGCCGGCATCGGTGGAGGGGACGGGTGTCAAATCCGTGGTAAAGAGTTGCGGTGCAACGTATGTCACGGACGGGCCAGTTCCCGCGGAACTGTCGTCGTCGAAGTCCTCGATGCCCGGCTTGCGGTACTCCCGCCACAGCCATTCGCCCCGGAACTTCGTCACGTCCGCGTTCGACGGCGTGCCGTGCAGGAAATAGCAGTCACCGGACTGTTTCAGGTTGACCGCGTTGGGCACACCCATCGCCGTCGCCGCCGCCTGGGTCTGCGCTTTCAACGCCAGCCGGTACCCCATGTTTCCCAGCAGCTTCTCGGCCCGGTTGTCGATCTCCTGGCTGGCGATCAGTAGATGGACCCAATACGAGCGGCCCTGCCGGCAGATCTGATCCAGGGCGTCTTGAACGTCGGCCGCCATCATCTTGAACAGCTCGGCGAACTCGTCGATGATGACCAGCAGCACCGGAAGCGGCGGCAACGGCTGCTGCCCCGAGGCCAACCGGGCCGCGCGCATCTTGTTGTACTCCGTGGCATCATCGGCGCCGGCCTTATCGCACAACGCTTTACGCCGCGCGATCTCCCCCCACATCGCGTCGACGAACCTGTCCAACAGGCTCTGGTCGTCCTCGAGGTCGGTGATGATGTGCGCCACGTGCGGAACGCCGGCGAACGGTTTGACACCCGAGCCGCCCTTGAGGTCGGCCAGCATCAACTGAAGGTTCTGCGGAGGATGCCCCAGCACCAGCGACACCAGCGCAGTGCGCAGCATCTCCGTTTTCCCCGAACCCGTTGTTCCCGCCATCACCCCGTGCGGGCCGTGGCCCCCCTGCGATGACTCCTTGAGGTCCAGGAAGAACAACTCGCGGTTGTCTGCTCGGTTACCCAGCGGAATACGCAATCGCTGCGCGGAATTGATGTCACGTCGACTCGCCCACAGCGCCTCGAAATCGATGTTCGCAGCATCGTCGATCCCGTAATGCGCCAGGATGTCTCGCGCCATGAACCGGTCCGCGCCGCTCATATCCAGGGTCTCGTAAGCCTCCGCCAACCGCCAGCGGGCCATCCGTTCGCCGAAGGCCTCGGCGTCATCGCGGCTCATCTGGTCGGCGACGGCGAAAAACTGCCCGCGGTGGGCCTCCTTGGCGTCCCAGGTCATCGGGTCGCGCGGAACCGCCGTGATGATCCCGCCCTCGGAGATATCCAGCACCCGCTTCGGGTCAGCGCACGCCGGCACCACGCCGCTCCCCCGCACATCGAAGAAAGTCACCCCGCTGATCCCGGCGCTATCCCCCAGAAGATCCCAACCCTCGTCGGTGTCGCACACGATGACCGTCTGCGGCAACGGTGCGATCGGTTCTTTGAGCGCCCCATGTCGTGCCCGGAACTCGCCGCGCCCCCGCAACGCCAGCGCCTCCTGCTGAGCGGCGAGAAAATCCGCCACCGACCCATACACCATCCGTACCGGCCCGGCGCCGTCCTCAACGGCCGCGTCACCGGCATGCGGCAGCCACTTCACCCAATCCCATTCCGCCGCATCCGATGTCACCACGACAAGCCGAATGTGATCGCTGCCGTGGAAAAACGCCAGCTGACAGATGACCGAGCGCATCAGCCCCAGCGCCCGCTCCCGCGGCCCCCGCAACGCATAACCCGGCTCGACCATCAACGACACCAACGCCGGCGTGCCGTAAGCCACCGTCTGATAGCGCACGAACTCCTGCAACACCTTGCCCGTCACCGGCTCCAGCTCGATATCGGTCGGCATGTCTTGCGGCTCGGCGAATCTCGCCGCCCCGGACTCCACCAGATCCGTCATACCCACGCCCACGCGCACCACGCCGAACCAGGTATCGGTGCCGTCGGCCTTGCGTTCCCACATCCGCACGCCGCCCAGGCTGGCCTCCAGCGTCGCAGGCGGCGGGTGATACCACCGGTAATTGGCATCCAGGCGGTCCGCCATCTCCGCGGTGCTCGTCCGCAACTGGTCGACCACCAACAAGAACCTGGCCCGCAACGCATCCAACTTGGTGCGCGACAACTCCTGCGAACCGCCACGGCCGGTGAACAGCATCGCCAGCAGACCGCCGACCATCAGGATCGGGAAGAACGACCCCGCCCCGGTGAACGATCGCGCACCGCTGGCAAAGCTGATCCCCACCATCGCCCCGACCAGGCCGATCAACCCGATCACCAGCACCACCGTCCACCACGGCTTACCCTCCGGCGGAGGCGTTTTCAGTGGCGTGGGAAGCTCAATCGATGCCGGCTTCAGTTCCGGCGCAGCAGCGGGCTTCGACCGGGCAAACGCTTCCTTCACTTGGGGATCTCCAACGGGGCAGGGTTGCCGTCCACCGGCAACGCGTTGTGCCGCACCAGTGCGTCGGCACGCGACAACATCGGGCCAGCGGCCAACAGCCGCAACACCGACCACGGAGCCGGCCGCGGAGGACTCGACAACCCCAATGCCCTCAACGTCTCATCCTCGCGAGCCACACCGAACCTCACCCCGGAATCGGACAGCCACCACAACGACTCGGCCGTGGACGATGACGGTGAATTACCGGTGGAAACAACGTAATTAGCGTAATCGCGACCGAGAAACACACGGTCGGCCTGCAACGCCGAACCGCCGGCTCTCACCAGTTCAACCACCTTGCCGGTATCAGAGTCGGCCACCGGGATGGTGGGTCCCACAATCACTGACGTCGACGCCATCGACTCCCCCGACACCCTCTCCCAATGCCAGCACGCCGACGCATTCACCTGGCTATCCACCACCCGCGGCGGGGCCGGCGGAAAAGCCGACAGATCCAGCACGTTGACGACGGGCAGTTTTGCCAACACCGCACCCGCGACAACCGGCGTCCCCACCCCGGCAGGGCCCGCATTCTGCAACACCTGCGCCGCTAACGCCGACACCGGCTGCACACCCTCGGCAAGCACCACCGAATACGCCGTCTGGCCACCGACCTGCGGAGTCGACACCACCGTCCCCACCGGTCCCGGTGCCCCAACGAACTTCGCCGGTGACCCCGCACCGGCGATCACCGGCACCGACAACACCGGACCCACCGGAATCGCGTCAAACAACGCCCGGCTCATCGGCCGCGCCGACGACAACGCCTCGGCCCCCAACCCCAACGCCAGCAACACCGCACGTGAGCCCCGATCAATCAGCGAACGGCGACCATCGCGGATCAGCCACACGTCGTCACCGAACCGGCGCACCAGCGCATCATCAGGGCCCAAAACACGGCGCCGCTCCCCCAACTGCGGGCGCCCGTCGATCACCGTCACCGTCACCGGTTCGGGAGCTCCAGCGCCCAACGCCTTCGTAATCTCATCGCACACCAACCACGACGACCGCGGCGGGGACGTCGCCGACATCTCCTGCGGGGCCCCCCCAATACCCACCAGCGGACCCCGGGGGCGCGCGTCGATTTCACTGCGCCGCACCCGATCCGGAATGGACGGCTCACCGGCAATCAGCCGGGCCGACACCAAATTCAGCGCCGGATACAGCTTGTCGCCCACCTGCACGTACAAGGCACCAGAATGCTGGTCAGCCAAAATCCGAGACGAGCCCGCCGAGCTCGCCGGCCGCACGAACGACAAAAACAACGCGCCCAGACACAACACCGCCGTGGCCGTCACTCCCGCCAGCACCGCCATCGACTGCCGCCGCCCCGGCTCGGCCTCCATCCGCACCCGCCGCCTGGTCATCGCCAACACCGCGCGGCGGGCAAAGAACTGGTGCCCCGACACCTGCACCCGCGTCGAGAGCACCAGGCCACGGCCCGGCCGCCGATCCTCCTCAGACCTGCTCACAGGCCCTCTCTCACTCACAGCCGGTACACCTCATCGCCACGGGCATGCCCGCCGCCATTGGTCGCGATATGGACATGATCCATGTGGTTCTGCGTCGCAGACCCGCGGTTCTCCATCAGCTGCGACGACCCGTCCGGGTTGTATAACGTCTGGTGCCAAATCACGTGATTCAGGTTGAACTGGTGGGTGTGCTGCAGCGCGAACCGTAAAACCGCATCCCCCAACGCTTTGCCGTGCGGTGAACCCGGATCAGGAATCATCACATCAATAGCCTGACCATTCGGATGCCACTTCAACGAATCAGGACGCACCCCACCAATAGTCCGGATCTCAGGAAACGCCGCCGACACCGCCCGAGCGGCCAAAATCGTGTCGCGCTGCAACCCCTTCTCCGACGCCACGCCCGGCGGCAACACCCCACCAGCCGAGCCGCCCACCAGACCGGCCGGTATTCCGGCACCGCCGCCCGCCCCGCCTGAGCCCAGCTGGCCCAGCAGTGACGTCGGTAAGCTACCCAGGCCACTGAGCCCGCTGACACCCCCGCCCCGACCACCGCCGAGCATCATCGGAATGCCGCTCAATCCCGACAACCCGCCGCCACCACCGCCGACCCTCAACCCCTGATAGGCCTGAGCCATCTGCCGCAACCGCAGCGTCAACAGCCGATTCTGGGCGGTGGTCTGCTCGATCTGACGCTGCATCGCGCCCAACCGCTCATCCATCGCCGACACCATCAGGCGCATCCCCGCCCCGGTGTGGGCCACCCGCCCGATCGCGGCCGCCTGGGCCCGCGCCACATCACGCACCGACCCCGAACCCGCATGTCCCTGCTGCCCCACCGCCCCCGCTGCACCGGCACCGTGACCCGACTCCGCATCCAGGCCGGACACCGGGCCGCGCACCGCCCCATACGCACCGGCGGCGCCGGCCACCCCGGAGCCTAAGCCGCTGCCACCACCAGGAGCCGGCGGTGCAGCGCCCTGACCGCCACTAGCGGCGAACACCGTGCCGGCGGAGCCCCCCGAGGCGGGAAACAGCTCATGGGCGCGGGTCAGCAGACGATCCACATCCGCGACCAACTGCGCCACACCAGCACCCACCCACCAAAATTAACCCGCCAAAAACCCCCACACCACAACGGAGGGAAGAAAGCGGACCCGTTCACCACCGCCGACGGCGGTGTCAAACAGATTGTTGACCGTAGCCGCGCGCCAACTCACGAAGCTGCTCGGCCGCAGCAGAATTAGCCTCCCTGACCGCCTCGACTCGACCCTGCAAATCCCCCAGACGCTCATCGAGCACCGAGACCAGCAGCCGCATCCCGGCCGCCGAATTCGTCACCGGCAAAATCGCCGACACCTGCGCGCGAGCCTGCTCCCGCAGCAACTCGGCCTCGCGGCGGGCAGCCACGCCCACCTGGCCAGCAGCGGCCACCACCTGCGCGCTGGCCTCATCCGCACCCCGCACCAACGACTGCACACGAGCCAGCTCACCCTGCGCGCCGGCCACTGTGTCCGCCAGCGCACCCCCCGCCGGCACCGCCGCGGCCGAATCCGTCGCAGCCAACGCCACCGCAGGTTCCGCACCAGGAAACAGCGTGCACCCACGAGCCATCAGCCGATCAATCACCAGATCGGCGAACTCCTGCATCACCGGATCAGCCTCGCCGCTCACGCCACCACGGTAACGCTGAACCGCCGCCGTTAATAGCCGTGGTGAACCCCAGGGTTCGCCTGCCCGACCAGCGCCCGCAGATTGTGCCCATCACGCGCCACCCCATAACGCGACATCTGGTAGTTCATCGATGCGCACGCATTGGCCACCGGATCCCAAATGTGATTCGACGTCCCCGGATGGTGATGCTCAGCGAAAGTGCCCGGCACCAGTTGCCAGGGCCCACGGCTGGAATTCAACGGCCCGCCATCCACCTGACGCGACCCATGCGCATTGCCGTCAATGAGATTGATCGCATCAGCCCGAAAACTCGACTCATGCTCGGCGATCGTCATCATGCCCGCCCGCCAGTTCGCCCGCGCCCCCGGATCGGAGATCCCCATCCGATCCAGCGCTTCTTCAAGGAAACGGCCAATCGCCCCCCGGCCTCCAGGCCAGACCCCTTTCCCTTCGAATGACACGTCAGACAGCGGAATAGCGCCCCGATCCAGCCCCGCGGCCCCCGCCGCCAACCCGGCCGATCGCGCCGCCGCCGTGCCTCCGCTCGCCCCGCCTGAGCCCAGCTGGCCCAGCAGTGACGTCGGTAAGCTACCCAGGCCACTGAGCCCGCTGACACCCCCGCCCCGACCACCGCCGAGCATCATCGGAATGCCGCTCAATCCCGACAACCCGCCGCCACCACCGCCGACCCTCAACCCCTGATAGGCCTGAGCCATCTGCCGCAACCGCAGCGTCAACAGCCGATTCTGGGCGGTGGTCTGCTCGATCTGACGCTGCATCGCGCCCAACCGCTCATCCATCGCCGACACCATCAGGCGCATCCCCGCCCCGGTGTGGGCCACCCGCCCGATCGCGGCCGCCTGGGCCCGCGCCACATCACGCACCGACCCCGAACCCGCATGTCCCCGCTGCCCCACCGCCCCCGCTGCACCGGCACCGTGACCCGACTCCGCATCCAGGCTGGACACCAGGCCGCGCACCGCCCCATACGCACCGGCGGCGCCGGCCACCCCGGAGCCTAAGCCGCTGCCACCACCAGGAGCCGGCGGTGCAGCGCCCTGACCGCCACTAGCGGCGAACACCGTGCCGGCGGAGCCCCCCGAGGCGGGAAACAGCTCATGGGCGCGGGTCAGCAGACGATCCACATCCGCGACCAACTGCGCCACACCAGCACCCACCCACCAAAATTAACCCGCCAAAAACCCCCACACCACAACCGAACACATCGAAAGAAGGTGGCCAACACACCACCACCCGCGCCGCGGGTCGGAAACGGGGTCTGTCCGATTTCCGGTGTAAGTGGCTTCTCCCTAGCCTCGGTTGAGGTCGGGCATTCTGTCGGCGAATGTTACTGCGAAAGCGTTCAACGCGGGCTTCCAGCGCACCGCCCAGCGTTGCTGACCGGTGCCCTTGGGATCAAGTGAGCGGGTCACCAAGTACAGGCACTTGAGCGCAGCGGCCTCGGACGGGAAATGTCCGCGGGCTTTGATCGCCCGCCGGTAGCGTGCATTCAGTGACTCAATTGCGTTGGTGCTACACAGAACCCGGCGTATCTCGGTGTCGTAATCGAGGAACGGAATGAACTCGTTCCAGCAGGATCGCCACATCCGGATCAGCGCCGGGTATCGGCTGCCCCAGCGGTCGTTGAGCGCATCGAGTGCGTCCTCCGCGCTGGCCGCAGTCGGAGCGGTGTAGATCGGCTTGAGGTCGCGCCGTAGCGCGTCCCAGTGCTGGCGAGGCGTGAAGCGGAAGCTGTTGCGGATCAAGTGCACCGTGCAGGCCTGCACAATGGTGGCCGGCCATATCTCACCGACCACGTCGGGCAGACCTTTGAGGCCGTCGCAGACCAGGAAGAACACATCGGCGACGCCTCTGTTGCGCAGGTCGGTCAAGACCGCATACCAGAATTTCGCTGATTCCCCGGCGCCGTCGCCGGCCCATAGTCCGAGCACGTCTTTGTGCCCGGCTAGATCGACGCCGATGGCGGCGTAGAACGGCCGGTTGGCGACCTGGCCGTCACGCACCTTCACGCTCAGGGCGTCGATGAAGATCGCGGCGTAGGTCGGCTCCAGCGGTCGTGACACCCACTCGGCCATCTCAGCGATGATCTTGTCGGTGATCCGACTGATGGTGTCCGGGGAGATCTTGGCCTCGTAGAGTTCGTCAAAGTGCGCGGCAATCTCTCCGGTCGTTAATCCCTTGGCGTACAACGACAACACGATTTCATCGACGCGGGTCAGGCGGCGCTGGCGCTTCTTGACGATCTGCGGCTCAAAGCTGCCGTCGCGGTCACGCGGCACCGCAATCTCGATCTCACCCACGGTGTCGGTCAGCACCGTCTTGGTACGGATGCCGTTGCGAGAGTTCGCGCCGTTGCGCCCGGCTGGGTCGTGTTTGTCATAGCCCAGGTGGTCAGCGAGCTCTTCTTCGAGCGCGGTCTCGACCACCGTTTTCGTCAAGGCCTTGAGCACCCCGTCGGCGGTGTCGGAGAACGAGACCCCCCGGGCTTGAGCGGCGCGCACCAACTCCCGGGCCGTCGCCAACTCCTCCGGCGTCGGCGAGCTGACCATCACATCATCATTGTTGACTTCGGTTGTTGCTGTCACAGCCCTTATCGTTTCGGTCATCACGGACCTTCCCCGCCAAGCTCACACCCGGCGTGTCGGGCCACTTACACCGAATTTCGGATACTCCCCGGAAACGCCCGATTCAACTTAAAGGTCGAGTACGCGACGAAGTCCGCGGTCGACTTCGTGCATCAAGCTCGGCGGTATCTCCCCGATGCGATCGCTGAGGTCGGTCTTGTTCAGCGTCACAAGTGCCGTGACGTTGACGACCGAATCACGTGACAGTCCCGTTGTGGACGCAGGTAGGAACACGTTGCCTGGCATGGCTGCGAGCCCCGTGTTGGAGGTGATCACGGCGGCGAGCACCGTGGCCAGGCGACTGGCGTTGTAGGGATCGGATTGGATCACTGCTACGGGACGACGCTTGCCGGGTCGGCTGCCGGAGGGGACGCCGAGGTCGGCCCAGTAGATCTCTGCGCGGCCGATCACCACTGGTCGTCCGCGGCGTCAAGCACCCGGTGCCCGACGGCCACCGCGGCGGCTTGCCCCTCATCGCTGTCACCAAGCCGCTCACCAAGATGCTCGAGAGCGTCGTCGATCTGCCCGGTCAGCGATTGGCTGTCCAACTCGTCGAGGTAGCGCTGTGCGGCCCGCGTGAAGAACTCCGACCGGCTCATGCCGAGGTCACGCGCGCGGCGCGAAGCGCGATCGAACGTCTCATCCGGTAGGGAGATGGCGGTCTTCATAAGCCAATAGTATAACCCGGTATAACTCGTTCCCGACATCCTCACCGGGCGAGATTGCTGCGTCAAACGTTGCGCGGACGGCGTGCTTAGGCTTCCAAAGCGACAGCAGCCAGAACGGGAAGGCTTCACCGACGGGCGGAGAGATGAAACTCCTTGTGGAGGTAGCCGGACAGCATCATTCGGCCGCCGACGCGTTCGACGCGGCGCTTGCTGCGACAGCTGGTGGAGGGCGACGGTGCGGGCTGCTGGCACTGACTGGCGCGGGTCAACAGACGTAATCGGGAATGGGCACTCGCACACCCGCAACCGATGCCGCGTACACCACATCGGCTGCCATCAACGGATCAGATCTCTTCCAGCACAACAACATTTCGAGCCTGCGACAGTTGACGAAGCAATTGTGGTAACTGACGACCTGCGCCGGATCCTCCAAGCCGTTGAGGCCAGGGCGCTGTGCGGCCATCATCAGCCGCTCGGCATCGTATTCGGCGCTCAGCGCTGACCACTCGTCAGCCTTGGGCCACCCGCCCGCCCCCAGCGCATGTGCTACCGCCTGCGCAACCGGCGACAACTCAGGCCCGCCGCCGAACACCACTCGCCGAACCAACTCACGGCAGTACCCGCGAACCGCAGCCTCATCCAACGCTTTCAAATCCGCATACAAACCAGGGCTCACTGTCTGTAGCCGGTGCATCCTGGTGCGCCGCAACTCCGAGGCCGGACCATCCGGACCGGCATGGGGCACACCGATCGCCACCTGACGAACCCCCTCATCCGGATCCTCGAGGAACTCCGAGGGCCAAGCCCACGTCGTCGCGACGGCGCCTACTTTGTCCCCATACGTGCGGGCCGCACGTACCGCTTTCTCCGCCGGGTTTGACCACCCCAGCCACCGCGCATCGAAATCCTCATCGAAACCCGCCGCAACCGCCATCCCGTTCCGCAAAAAGACTCCCGGCGGGATGTAGCAGGCCCCGTCATTGGTTGCCACCCACAAGGTCGTACCGCCAGATCCGTTGTGGCCCACAGCCACCGCCCAATCAAGCCCGGCATCCACCACACACGACGCGCCAGCCAGTTCAGCCACCGCCATCTTGGCCAGCTCCACATCCGACGCCGAATCGTCACGTGACACCCCGGCCGCGGCTCGTCCTCCCATCGCCGGCACCAACCCTGCACCAGGTCCAGGCGAGGCCGAACTCACGCTTTCGCCTGGAAGCCCCGGCATAGACGGAATCGAACTTGGCGCGGGCGCGGCAGGTCCGGCCGGTGGCAGCACCGACCCATAAGGAGTCAAACCACCCGCCGGCATCCCCGCCGCTGGCGCTGGTGCCGCAACAGCTGACGGCGCAGCCGTGGAAACTGCCGCGGCCGGGGCGGCAACGGTGGGCGCGCTCGCAGCCGGGGCAGCCAGTGGCCCGCTTGGTGCCTGCGGCACAGGCCCAAGCGCCGGGGCCGCGGCCCCACCTGCGGCCGTCATACCTGCGGCCAAGCCGCGACCGAAGTCCAGACCTGCCGTCGATGGAGTTGCGGAACTCGGCAGCGATGCCGGCCCCAGGCCAGCCGGCGACATCGAAGCGCCCGGAGGAAAACCCATACCGCTGAATAAACCCTGCAACCCCGACAACGGCGAGCCCGACCCGCCTCCCCCACCGGGCACGCTCGGCAGTCCAGACATTGGCAAACCACCGGACCCCAGCGGCGAAGGCAGACCCTGCCCAGGTACTAACGGCCCGTGTAGACCAGGACTATCCGTTGAGTGTGGTGGCGCGGTGCGGCTATCAGGTCCACTTGGCACCCCACCGGATGACCGAGGCGCGGTCGCACTCTGGGGCTGAGGCTGTGGGGCGCCGCCTGGCGGCGACGGTTCGTCACTCGACTGATCTGAGTTTGTCCCATTGCCGGCTGGTTTGACACCGCCGCCCTCTGGGGTCAGCGGGAAATTGCCAAGCATCTGTGTGGTGTATTGGGCGGAGTAGCTGTGCAGGTCTGCCATGTGTGCCTGTACGACTGTCCGGTATTTGCTGGTGATCACCGCGATCTGAGCTACGGATTGTCCGCTACCGCTGCGCAGGTATGCCTCGATTTCGGCGTGCATGGCGTTGTTCGCCTGCGCCATAAGTCGTTTCGTGCGCTCTACATCCGCCGCGGCCTGGGCGAGCAGTCTCTGGGCGAGCTTAGATGCGGCGCCGGAGTCGTTGAGCATTCGCTCCAATGTGGCGTAGGCCGCGTCGGCGGCGTCCGCCCCTTTGCCTTGCCACACGCCGGGGGTAAACACGCCTCTCCGCGCGGTGTGAACGTCATCGGACTGATTCTCACGGAATCTCTGGCGCTGTCCCTCGGCCTCCGCCCGGCTATGCAGCTCCGTTTCGGAATCCTCGGGCCACACAAACGGCGGGAACAGCGTTGGGGCGAATAGACCCTGCGGCCTCGGGTGATCGCCACCCGACAGCAGAGAAGTCTCAATGCTAGGCACACCGGATAACGGCTTGGCCTTGGTGAACATCCTCAGCAGTTGCCCAGCCTGGTCCTTATTGCGTTCGGCCCACGCCTCGGCCGACCCAGTCACCACCGCCACCCCGGTTACCTCGGCAGCCCACACGCATCGAGCAGGGCGTTGCTAGCCTCGTTGCGGACGTCAGTTAGTCGGTTAACCTCACTGGTCAAGGCGTTGCTCATCGCAGCCGTTGTCTGGGCCAGTGTGGTGCTGATGTATTCCTTTGCTGCCGCCGCGATTTCCTGCGGCACTGACGGTATGAGTGCATTCTGCACCGCTGACGCACTGTTGAGTGAGCGGAGCACTGCTGGCACGTTTAGTTGGCCCTCCACCCGTAACCCGCCCTGACCGGTTTGTCCGCGCACGGAAAGATCGAATACCTGGCAGAGGTTCTTCTTGGCCGCCGTCACTTCGGAGGCGGCGAACTGTGGTGCGGTCGGTGTGGACGGTGGCGGTGCTACCGGAGGCAATGTCCCCCGATCACCCTGCATAGCTAGGTACGTGACTGCCGACGCCACCCCGGCGGCCAATCCCACTACGACGAAGAGCGCCGCTACAGCCAAGGGCCAGCGCCGGCGCGGGCGTGTGGGGATGCCGCTGGCCGACTGTGGTAGGGGTGGTGGTGTGAAGGTCGCGGGTGGTGGTGGAAATGTCACCGGCGACGAAGGTGCGTTCTTGGACCACGGCGACGACATTTCTATTGTCCCCCTTGTCAGCAACTGAGTGCGCCGGCGTTAGCTGCCTCAGTGGTCTCGACTGTGGTGACACTGGTTTCGCGGCTAACCGAATTGGCGGTGGCGTGGGCCTGCACCTGTGCATCCCGCGCGGCGTGCACCGTATCGACTGCGTGGAGCAGCGGCGTCATGTAGCCGCCGATTCGCAGGCTCCGAATCTGCCCGCTCGGTTGGGCCGCGGCGGAGGCATCCGCATCGGCCAAACCAGTACGTGTGGCGGCAGGATCCATTTCGAACATGGTTGGCATGCTACCGTCGCCGATCCTGCTATACGTGGGTCGACCAGCACCAACTGATTCGAGGCGACGAATCGGATCAGGCTAGTAGCGCGGCCAGTCGCGGATCATCCGCCCAGGCGTCGCCGAAGGTCCCGTAGGCGCTCAACAGGCTCAGCGCTGGTGTAGCGACGCCGCTGAACCTGACCGGAACAGTCGAGCCGAAGCCAAGTGTCAACGTCCACTGCTGCAGGTCGGGGTGGAACTCGGTGCAGTCCCCGAACCACAAGCTGACCAGGCCGTGTGGCTCGGTGGCGCACAGCAGTCGCTCGGTCGTCACGATCGCCGCGGTGGTTTGGTGCCATCGCCACTGCGGTGCGGCTTGACGTTGTGCTGCTGATTTCCGACGGTGGTTGATCAGTCCTTGAACGGCCAACGCGCCAACCATGACCCCCGGCCTGCCCGCCACGATCAGCGGCAGCGGCGAGCAGCTCGCCTTTGACCCGCTGTAGCGGCTGTAGCCGACGTCGACGTTGAGCAGCGCCAGCTCGCCTGCTCTGAGCACTGGCCCGAACACGCTCACCGGTGTCGGCGGTAGGCCAGCCTGCAGCGCCGCAGCACACTTGCGGCTGTACTGCCACCACTGCTCGGCGTCGCTGAGTGGCCGCCCAGGAATTCGGGGATTTTGGCCGGCGCGCACTCTCGGGCTCGCCGGGGCGCAGACGCGCGCCGGGGCGGCGGCTGTGCGGATGGCGGGTAGTCGTTGTGGGCCCGTCCGCATCCCAGGAATGTCAAACATGTGCAGACCGTAAGCGGAGGGGCTGACACCGCCGCTTAGCCGTCGCGCAGCTCCGCCAGAATCCGGATCGCCTCGGCGCGTTCCCCATCCTCTAACCAAGGCAACATCCAAATCAGCGCTTCTTCCATCTCGCGGGCCGCCGTGGCGAACTCTTCGTCGAGCGCGGCCCGCGCTGAGGCAGCCATGCCGTCTCGGTGCTGGGAAAACGAGCGCCGCATCTTGAGCATCCAGCGGGCCCTGGCGAAACGCTCCGCAGTCGCCGCCGGATTCTGGTCACCTGGTCGCGACGCGGGGGCGGTGGTTGTAGCCACTGGGCGTGGGCCACCGCCCTCGAGCACGGTGTCGATGGTGCCCGGCTCCCACTCGATTGCGCGCTCCAGCGCGCGGCGCAGCCGCGGACTGAGACGGCCCGCGCGGTTGGTCTCGATAGCGCGGATCGTGGCCACCGAAAGCCCACCGCGCTCGGCCACCTCAGGCTGCGTCAGTTTGAGGTGCTTGCGCCGAAGCCGCACCTCGTCGCCGAGCCGCTCCCACGACATGACCAGTATTTTGCCCGACAGACCGCTAAACATCGCTATCCGTCCCGTCGGTTCGGCTAAATCAGCGCTGCGGCCCACCACGCGGCGGTTCTCTACGAGGCGGGCCCAGAAATGATCGCTGACATGCGGGTATTGCACCTCAAGCCACAGGCCTGACCCAGCGTCCCAAATAATCCCACACCAATAGTTTAGCGGTATATGCGCTAGAACCGCTAAAATATCTGTTAGATTGGCGGTGATTCGCCGGGTTACGCACCGGTGATGAACCGGGCCGACCGGTCCGGGAGTACCTGCCCTTGAGCACAAAACGGAGGATGCCCATGACCAGCCCGATCACGGCCCCGCTCACGAAATCGCCTTCGGGCCGGCCGTTCGCATCCATTCAAATGCCGACCTCTGTACGGCTGTTTCACACCGCTGACACCGAGTTGGCCTGCCGCCAACACCCCGACATGTTCTTCAACCCCCACCGGATGCGCCGGGCTGTCAGCCTGTGCGCCGGTTGCCCCTTCCGCGGACGCTGCGGTTACAACGCCGTGGCCACCGGCGCCACGCACGGTGTGTGGGGTGGCATGGTGTTGCCCGGCGACTACCCCTCCAAACTTGCGCCGATCTACGCTCGCCTCGCCGAACAGTTCGAGCAGTGCCGGCGCAGCGAAGTCGGCGACGTGCCAGTGGCCGCGCTGCACAATGTTGAAGATCGCGACAGCCCCCCAGCGACTTACGCCGGCGCCGCGTAGGCGCCCCGGCAATGCCGCGCGCACGACTGAATCTGATCGACACCCAAGCCTTTTCGCGCTACCTCCCCCTGGCCGGGACCAAGCGTTCCCTGGCGTCAGGGCCTCGTGCGCAAAGCGTGAGACCTCCGGCGTGTCTTGATGCTGCGTCATCCCGGTGAGCGGGCAGGTCAAGGCGGTGCCGGCTCATCACCAGGCCGACGCGAGCCGTTGACCGTTCGGCCGGCTAACGACGTCGTCCCTCTGCCGGAGGCGAAGTCAGTGGACTCCGGGGTCTCCTCGATGTCGCAGCATCTAGCGGATCTTGTCGCGATCCACACAGGCCGCCCAGATTCGGCCCGCGGGCTCGGGACGAAGCAGCGGCAGGAGTTGCCCCTGGCGATGTGAAACCCGGACTCCGTGGCCCGGCGGGCGGCTTCGCGGAGCAGACGTGAACATCTCAATAACGGGTAGGGACCAACCCCCATCTGACATGACAAAAGCCCCGCCGAAGCGGGGCCATGTCTGAAGGTTCGATCCGAGTTGGCGCTCGGTTCTGGGTCTTCCCACCCATTTCCCCGAAGGGACGTGTCGTGCCCGACCCGTCTCACGGTAGCGCATACCCATGTCAGGTTGCACTGGCGCACCGTGGCTGTTCAGTAACAAGTCCAGCACCAAACCACTCGCACTCGCCACCGTTTGACCGCGGCTGCAGCTCCCGCTCCCCGCGGCGCGGCGTCGCGCGCACGGGGCCGCGAGCGCATGTCGTTGTGGCGGCCGGCTGCGGCGACCTGGGCGGGCGTTTACCGCCGCCGGCCATCCAGCTCGACCTCGGCGACGATGCCTATCGTGGGCTGCCGTGCTGGGCGGGCCGGGCTGCCCGGTGGGCGCACTGGACGGTGCCGATCGCCTACGACCTGCACTACGACCGGATTCGTCCGTTGATGCGCAACGGAGGTGTCAGCCGCCAGGCCCTGGTTGCCGTCGCCGCGGCGCGGGCGCGCTACGCCGATCACGCCACCGGCCGCAACTCACGGCCCACCAACGAGCGCCTCGCGCAAGACACCGGCTACACGGTGCGCACCGTTCAGCGGGTGGATGAAGCCCTACGACTGCTGGGCGTGGCCACCGAAGTCCTGCGGGGCAGGCAGCGCACCCGGGCCGAGCGGTTGGCGTCCTGGCGTGTCGGTGACCGCGGCCGCGGGTGGGCCTCGGTGTGGGCGCTCCACGACAACCAGCAGCTGAGCCGCCTTATCCACAGCTTGTCATCCCACCCACGTAGTGGTGTTTTTACCTCGAAGAGGTCTTTATTGACATCTCTTACGACCCACCGCCGGCACTGCGGCCGCCGGCAACGCGGCGCCACGCGCCGCCACAGCCCAGACGAAGGGGGGCTGGCCCTGGCCAAAGCGTGGCGTGCGCATCCGGGAGCACCGCCGTGGTGCCGGCGGCACAGCTCAGCGGCCTGGTCTCGGATCCTGGCTCGTCCCGCACGTCATGGCTGGACCCCTCGCGATCTCAACCAGATGGTCACCGACTGGCTGAGCACCGGGCACTGGATACCCGACAGCCCTCACAAGCCCATCGGATTGCTCGGTGCGATCCTGGCCCGGCACGGTCGCGACAACCTCGACGAACGACCCGCAGCCCTCGACGACGCCCGCGACGCGCAAGAGCTGGCCCTCCGGCAGGCCCGCGAGGAACCATCAATAGCTGAACTCGACGAGTCACGTCAGGCCAAACTCGTTGGCCGCCAAGCACTGTCCGGTCCGGGCCGGGCTGCTGTCCGGCAGGCTCTCGATGACGCCGCGCGCCGACGGAATCACGTGTGAGACGGACGCCCGATAGCTAATCGATCGCGGTCACCACTCCTCCGCCAGCGCGTCCATCTCCCGCCATGCCGAGTCGGTCCCGAAGTACCGCTCCACCGCTTTGCGCATCGCCTCACGCAGCTTGGCGCTGCCGTCGCGCAGCACCAGCGTGATCAGCTCCTCCAATTCGGTGTGCGTGTACTGCGCAGGCGCGGTCGGATCGATAACCAAGTCCTGCAAATACCCATCCCCGTCAAACGTCGCAGCCACCACGTCACTGACGGGGTCGAACTGCATCGCCCGCTGCACGACATCATTGAACTGCGCCATCCAGGACCGCGACTCCCTGAGGCCCTGCGTCACAGTGTCCACGTATTCGTCGTCGGTCACTTCGCAGCTCCGTCCCTACTCCCGCGCCCTTCGCGACGACCCTTCACCGGCTCGCTATTGGGTGGGGCCACCACCTTAAGCTCCCGATCCTTGTACAGCTCGTTCTTGTCATCCCCCGACCCACTCCCCCGCGGCCCGCCCATCATCGGCGGCACCATCGCACCCATCGGCGCCCCGGCAGCCGGCGCCGCCTCCGGCAACGCGCTACTTGCCATCGGCGCCGACATCGGCGCAGCGGCCGCCGGGGCGGCCGACAGACCTGGCGGCGCACTCAACGAACCCTGACCCCAGGCCGGCTCCGTGTCCCCTGGCTCCCCGCCCCCGCCGCCACCCGGCGCTGCCTCATCCCCACCACCGGGCGACGGCGGCGCCTCCTGCGGCGGCTCTTCCCCGCCCTGCTGCGGCCCGCCGCCGCCCGACTGCTCGCCGAGACCGCTCATCATCGACGCCGGCTGCAACCCCTGCATGGCCTGGCCCCCGGCCCCCATCAGACCGCCCAGCGCGCCACCGGCTCCGCCAACCACGCCGCCGACAACCGCCGGGATCACTTGCGGCGCGACCGCCGCCGCATCCGGCAGCGCATCCGCCAGCCGCACATCGACCGCGTCTGGGTCCACTCCGGTCGGCGGCCACGTCGGACCCGCGGAAACCACGTCCTCCCCCACCCCATTGCCGGCATCCACTGGTTCCAGCGGTGCGTTCGCCGGCGCCGCATCAGTTTTGTGTGAAATCACCGCGTCGCCCGGGCCGGCGGTCGGAACCGGCTCCGGGTGCGACCCCGGTGTCCACGCCGGCGGCGCCGGCGGGGGATGCGGCGAGGTCGCCCCCGCAGCGGACGTGTAGTTCTTGAAGCCGTCGGCCGACTGCGTGTACAGCTTGCTCAACTGGACCTGAGCCCGCACCACCGCCGGCTGCAATGTGCCTCGGCTGCGAACATTGGCGTCGTTGGCGGCGCGCAACTCACGCTCGGCCGCGACGATGGCAGAAAACTCCGGAATCTGCGCCGCGGCCGTCCGGAAATCCTCCACATGCCCTGTCGCAGCGGCGGCCAGGCCGCGCACGTAGGTGGCGTGACCTTCAAACCACGATCGCAACGAACGCATCCGCGCCAACGCCGCATCAGCCGCTGTCGAATTCCACCCGTGTTGCGCTGCAGCGATCACGCCTGCCAGCTGCTCGGCGGCCCGCTCCAGACGGCCCGCCTCCTTCCGCAGACTGTCGGCCACGGCCTGCCACGCCGGTGGTCCAGGACCCGCGCGGCCGCTGTCGATCAAGCGGGCGATATCGCGGGGTGACGCCGGAACCTGCCCGCCCGGCACGCTCGGCAGCGAGGATGGTTGCCCACCCTCGAACCAGTCCGCAGCCTCGAGTGCTGCCGTCGGTAAAGACACCCCGGCCGCCGCGCTTGGCAGCGCCGCCCCGCCCAACACCGCTGACGAGGCCGCTTCCTGCCCGTCATAGGCATCAGCACCGGCATCCAGCAAGACACCGAACTGGCGGGCCATCCGGTTCGCCACGGTCGTGTACCAGCGAGCCAGGACGACCTGAGCGTCAAAGCGGGTGCTGGCGCCCACTGACACCACGTCCGGCGCGCAGGGTTGCACGTGGCCGACCCCCGGCGAGGCGCTGGCCGCCGCGGCTGCTGCCCGTGATCCGGCCGACCTCAGTGCCGCGGTGTCGGCCCGCACCGAATCGGCCAACGTTACGTGCGCAGCGTTCGCTGGTTGGTTTCCTCGGACTGCGTGTAGGCGGCAAGGCTGGTACGGATCTGACCGGCCACGCCCTCGCAATAGCGGCCCAATGAATGCCCGGCGTCCGCCCGGGCCTGCAAAAGCTCCTGCAATGCGGCCCCCACCGTGGAGGACCCGATTTTGCCGAACATCGAGCGGGACTCGTTCAAGACCTCAGGGCTCACACTGAGCTGCTCGCGAACCCGAGGCCCTTCCGCATCCCACCACCGTGCATGTTCGTGCCATTCGTCGACGTCGAGCACAACCTCTGCGGCCACCGACTCTTACCTCCTACACTCCGAACTTGCTGTTTGCTAGCCTAACCACTCGATGAACCCTTCTGCATGGTCGGGGACGCTCAGAAATCGATGGCTGAGCGGCGGTATTCGTCGACTTCCGCGTGACTTGGCCATCCCCTGGTCGGGCTGACCCCGAAATTCTCGGCCAGTCGCCTGTCGGCCCGGGCACGCATCAAGGCCAAACGATGCAAGCGAATGATCCGGTCGGCCAGAACCTCCATGGGCCAGGTGGCTGCCTCCGGCTCCAACTGCACCCGCACCTGCTCACCGGAGTAATCGACCTCGATCAGCAGCGCGCCGTCAGCAGAGCACTCGACGATAGTGGGCTCGGACGCGGCTTGCTCATCGCTGTCGGCCATCCGCCCGCATATCCCTTCAACCACAACCGATTACGTACCTGCTGGCGCTTTGGGTGCCGGTAACGTCACCGGCGCGGCGCCAGCCTGCTGAGTCGGGTCAACCCAACCCAAAAAATCCGCAGTTGGCAATGTGCTCTGGGGCTGTAGCTGGCCGTCCAACCAAATCTTCCCATTACCCATGTACATGACAGCTTCGCGAGTCTTGAACTGAGCAATCGCGCCCGGCGCCAAATGGCTGGGATCGGCGGGCTCAGTGACCGGGGTACCCGGCGGCGGCAAATCGACATGCGCCGACTTCCACGCCTCGGTCACCGACATCCCGTTGACCACCGAACGCAGCGCCGTCGCATGCTGCCCCGACGGCGCGGTCACCGGCGAACCATCGGGCATCTGCACCACGAGCGCCGGGTCTGCGCCGGCGCTGGCCGGCACCGCGCCAGCCGGCGGCGTCTGCGCTGGCACCGGCGAGTGGGAGGTTCCCGGCTTCTTGTCCCCGCTGTCATGGTCGTCGGCGGCAGCATCGGGCTTGGCACCCCCGCCGTCCTTGCCGTGCCCATCGTCGACGAGATCGGCCGGTTTCGCTGCATCCCGAGCGGCCCGGTCTTTGAACCCATCCCCGGACCCAGCGCCGCCCATTTGGCCAGCCAAAGGCGCCAACCCCATCGCACCGGCCGGAAGCGAGCTGGCCAACCCACCCAGCGCGCCCGGAATCGAGCCCATCCCGGCCAGGGCGGGCCCCAGCATCGACATCGGATCGGCCATCCCGCCCAACCCGCCGGGCAAGCCCATGCCGGCCAACGGATCGCTCAATCCTGCCCCGGCCGCACCGGGATCTCCCCCGCCAGGGGCTCCGCCGCCCCTGCCGTCAGCAGCAGCATCGCCCGCGCCGCTACCGCCACCGGTGTGGGAATCGTCTTTCCCGGAGCTCTGCTGATGGGCAGTTGCCGCCGCGGCGCGATAGTCATCTGTGAGCGCATCGAGCAGATCCGCCTGTTGAGCGCTTTCGACCTTGGCGGACTCCATCAGCTGCTGGATCTCGCCCAGCTTGTGGTCTACGAACTCCCCGAATCGCTTCATCGCGCGCGGATCGTTGGCCAACGTTGGATCGGCCGCGATCTTTTTGCGAGCCGACTCGATCTCGCTGATGATGGCGGTGACTTTGTTCCGAAGCGCCTCGTTGGACGCGAAAATCTGTTTCAGCAGGTGCGCCAGCTTCGCGTCGGCCGCCGCTGCCGCACCACCAGCCTGCTGGTAAGCCTCCCCGGCGCGGTCCAGCCCATCGCGCAAACCACCACTCCCCCCGGGCGGCGTCACCGGCCCGGGCGGCGGTGTTTCGTTGAGGATCTGCTCGACACGCTGGCTTGGCGTCAATCCATCCCCGCCCGCTGGCGGCTTGTGGCCGCCGAACAATGTCTCAGCGCCCTTCAACAGAACCCGCAACCCAGGTGGGAGAAGGCTATCGATCGCATCTAGCACCAGGTCAGTCATGAGCGCCCCTATATAACCGCTGACTTGCACTTATCTGCCCCGAGAACGCTACCGGCGCCGACGTCGCTATGCGACGGTCGCAGGCCGACAGAACCGGTGACGACGCCCGGCGCGCCCGGCGCACCACGATGTCGGTGACCCTGACGGCCACATTCGCACCGTGCGGCCGGCCTCAGTACGTGGTCCACAGCCGGGCGGCCAGACTGTCTGCCGCTACGGCAGCCGGCGCGGGGTGATGCCACAGCGTGCGTGCGGTTTAACCGCGCGGCGTGTCTGCGCGGTTAAACCGCGCCCTTATGTCACTCTTGTCCCACCAAAGACACAGACAACACGAGTCACTAGGAGTCGCCGGAACCCACGCACTCGCCAGCGCCCCGCCGCTGGCGAGCCGACCACGACAACTGCACACGGCCCAAACGCAGAAATCCCCGCCGAAGCGGGGACACCTGCACCGGAGCTAGCGACTCCGGATATGGCCTCTGACAACAGAAACCACGCCTAGCCAGGCCGGTTTCACGATAGAGGACACCTGCGTGAACCACAAGACTGACACTTCGTCACCGTCCCTACCCTGCCAGCAAAACCCCGGCGACTGGTTCGATCCACGCCGACGAGCCTTCACCCGCCGGCAGTGCCTCAAGTGCGCCAATCGCAGCGACTGCGCGGCCGCCGCGATACGCCACCGACCCAGCTACGGCATGTGGGCCGGCGTCTGGATCGACGGCGATCTCGCCGTCAAACAGCACCTGCTGGGCCTGCCCCATCCAGACATCGGCCCCAGCCTGACACCGCAATCCCCTGACCCGCAGCCACATCCGCCGACACCACCGCCACCGGCGCCTGCCGGCAGCCCACCCGCCCGCCGCGCCCGGGTCGGCAAACTCCCCACCACGCCCCCTGCCCCGGCAGTGGCCGCGCTGATCACCGCCCGCGCCAGCGGGCACTGCGAAATCATGGCTCCGGCCTGCACCCACCAGCAGTCGGCGATCTTCACCCGACGCCGCCGCACGGCACGCACCGCGCTCACCAGCCCCGCCGACGCCATCGCCGCCTGCCGCAACTGCATCGACCTGATCGAACACACCGATACCCCCACCGCCTTGGACCTCGGATACCTCGTGGACCCGCGCTCCACCACCAGCACCGCGCCGATGCTGTGGCGCCAACACCGCTGGGTGTACCTCGACACCCGGGGTCGCCTGCACCCCACCGGCGGTCCCGACCTGTTCGGGATCGCCTGACCCATGCCCACCTCTGCCCCGGCCGGTGCTGGCGCCGACCCGGCCGCCACCTGGAAAGCGCTGGCCCACCTGATCGCGGCCCGACCCGCCATCCGCACCTGGAACCCGGCCACCAACAAGTTCGACCGCAGCAGACCCCTCACCAGCAGACTGCCCCGCGTCCCGGCCGCCGTGCTGCTCTACCTGCGCGGGCGCACCCAAGTGCTGGCGCTGGACTTCGACACCAAACGCCACGGTCAGGACACCGTCGACGCCGACTTCACCCGCGCGCTGACCTGGATCACCGAATGCGGCGGGGTGGCGGTCACCGACCAATCCAGCAGCGGGGGCCGCCACATCCTGGTGCCCCTGGCCGCCGGCACCTCGGCCACCGCCGCGGAGATCACCCCACTGATGCGGCTCCTGGAGGCCCGGCTGCCCAGCCTGGACAAGACCCCGATGACCAATCCCAAGACCGGGTGCATCACCGCGCCCGGATCACCGTGCCGCGAAGGGGGACACCGCAGCCTCGACGGAGAGCTGAGCACCGCCGTCGACGCCTTCGCCACCCGGTCGGACCCCGGCCTGCTCCCCCGGCTCCACGTCCTGCTGGGCGCCCTGCACCCCGCCGCCACCGGCTGGACCGGCCACCCGACGCCGGATGCCCACCACGCGCTCACCGGCACCGGGGCCCACACCCAGCTGCGCCCCGAATACACCCGCACCGCAGACCTCCCCGACCGGATCACCGCGTATGCCACCACCGGCCAGCTCCCAACCGACACCACCTGGGCGAGCCACTCCGAGGCCCGCCAATCCGTGCTGGCGCACGCCGTCCTACACGGCCACAGCCTGGCCACCGTCGAGGCCCTGATCGCCCCCGGCCGGCCCTGGCAGCGCGGACTGGGCCGCGCTTATGCCCGCTACCACCACAACGCCCGCGCCGCGCTGCACCGCGACTTCCACAAGGCGCTCACCTGGGCGGCCACCAGTAGCCCGCTTTTCCGGCCTGTCTGCGCACAAGCACAGATACACACACGGGGGGGTGGCAAGGGCCCCGAGCTCCACCGGCGCTGGCTGGCCAACGCGACCGCCTGGGTGGAAAGGGAATACCCCGGTCACCCCTACCGCTGGATCGGGGCGGCGATCTACCAGGCGCTGGCGGTGCACGCGGTACGGGCCGGCGAGATCGTCAACGGCGTGGCCGTCGTCGGGGTGGGCGGGCGGTCACTGTCGATCGCGACCGGCCTGCTGAGCGAGACCACCGTGTGGCAATTCCTGCGCGACACCCGCGATCAACCGGGTTCTCCGCTGGTCCGGACCCGCGTCGCGCAAGGACGCCGGCCCGACTACTACGCCCTGACCCGACAGAATCCGGTGGAAACCACACCAGCAGTGATCGCGACGACCCGGGTCGAAGACGTCCACCCGGCCTGGAAAGTCATCGGGCACCGGCACCGGCGCGTCTACGAGCTGATCGTGCACCGCGGGCTCAACGACCCCCAAGACGTGTTCGCGGCCGCACACGTGGCGACCAGCACCGGATACGCCACCCTTGCCGCCCTGGCCACCGCTGGGCTGATCACACGTCGGCGGGGCCACGTCAGCCCGGGAACAGTCACCCTCGATGAGATCGCCACGGCTCATCACCTGCACGAGGTCCGGGCCCAACGCATCCAACGACACCAGCGCGAACGCGCCAACTGGCACGACTGGCTCAGTATTCGCGAAGATGCCCGCGAGCAGCCCTACAACCAGACCGCGGTGAGCACCGCTGTCGCCGAGCCGATCGACCCCGACCGCCAGGACTATCTGAGCGCGGTACTGGCCACAGGACCGCCCACCATCGACGAAGAACGTCACGCTATCGACCTGCTCGCCGAACTCGTCGGAGCCAGAGTCCTCGGCGGCCTGTGAGGGGTGTCCGACGCCGGGCGGTGCGCCGAGACGGGGCCCGGGAGTTTGCCACTTTACCGCGGTAAAGTGCTATTCGGGATCCAGCGCGCAATAACGCGAGTTCAGCGGTGTGTGCTACGGCCTAGGTAGGCGGGATGCGGTTTGCTCGTAGGGTCCAGGTCAGGCCGTGCCAGCAGTCCGGCGCCGGCGCTGGCGGGACACCAGGGCCTCCTCAACGAGATTCGACGCGAAATCCTGCGCGGTCAACAGCACGTCGTCGCGCTTGGCTTCCAGCCATGCCGCGCGCAGCTGGGTCGCGGTCTCGGGCCGCAAACGCAGCGTCCGCGGGGCCCCAGGCGCCTCAGACTCGGTCGGCGGGGGCGGCGGCGGGTCGGCCGGTACGGCCAGCGGCACCGGCGCAGCAGCACGCGGCGGCGGTGCGGGGCGGCGAGACACCAGAGCCGCGCGGGCCTGGCGTGGTTCGGCGACGGGTTGGCGCTCGGGCTCCCCCGCGGCGCGGGTAGCCGAACCGACGTCGGACAACATCCCCATCACGACGTCCGACACGTTTTTAGCCATGGTGTCTCCCTCGGTTGCGGCGGCCCTGGTCAACGCGCTGCATCACGTCGACGGTGAAGGCGGCATAGGCCTGGGCCAGATCGGGGTCGGCCTCGGGGTCACCCAGAACGAATCCCCCGCTGACCATCCGCTCGGCGGCGGTGCGCTTAGGGATCAGCGCCTCGAACAGCGGCAGCCCGTCGGCACGCAGGGCCGCCAGGGTTTCGCGGCTGATGACCGTGTTGGGCTCGTACTTGGTCAACAGCACACCCAGCAGCTCGGCCGAGAGGACCTCGTGCTCACGCAGCGAGGCCGCCCACTGCAAGAACATGTGAACCCCGCGGCGGCCCCACTTGCTGGCATCTGTGGGAACGATCATCCAGTCGGCGGCGTTGAGCGCCGAGATCACCAGCTGCCCCAAGTTCGGCGACAGATCGAGCACCACGGCGTCATAGTCGCCGTAGACCGGCGCCAGGCGCATCGCCACCTGATACTCACGACGATGCATCATGACCAGCTGCTGATCGAGCTTGGCCACCGCCAAGGTCGAGGGCACCAACTCCAGATTCGGAATCCGGGTCTTGCGGATCACCCGGGCGATCGGGGCCTGCTCAGCGATCAAGTCGTACAGGTCGAGTTCCACATCATCGTCGGGGTCGAACATCGACGTTGAGTTGGCCTGCGCGTCGCAGTCCACCAACAGTGTGCGCCAACCCCCATGGGCCAGCCCGGCCGCCAAGCTCACCGCGGTGAAGGACTTGCCCACACCGCCCTTATGGTTCGCAATCGCAATAATCTCTGCTTTCACATGCACCCCTTACATCACAGCTGTCACAGTGGTGATTAGAACACGGCGTGACCCAGTGTTCGCGCGACGCGGTAACGGCGTGTTGCGGTCACCGGGTGATGGCAACACCCGGACACGGCGCCACCCCGTGATCCGAACACTTGATCGCGGAGTGGCCGGGTGATGAAATCGCGCCGCCACTCGGTGATGAGGCAACGCGCTCACCGTGTCATCGGATCACCGTGTCACTTGATCACTTGATCACTTGATCACTTGATCACCTGATCACGTGGGGAGGCGGTGATCCAATCACCACGCGATGAGGTGGCTCCGTGAGCCGATCACGTAATCAGGCCATCACCATGTGTCTCGGTGATCACGCCACACCGTGATCGGCTGACCCGATCAGCGCATCACCGGGTGATCCGATCACTAACTGCGACACTGGGGCCTACCGAGTGATCTCGATCACCAATCACGGCACTGGACGCCGCCCCGTCTGGCAACTTTGGCGTCGACACCTCGGAGGTGAGGTAGTCTGGCAAACTAGGTATAGATCGCATGTGGACCTGACGTCACTACAAAATCCGAGCTGGGGGAGCTGGCAAGCGTGTCAACCCACTTTACCGCGGTAAACTGGCAAATAGCGTGCTGGCGCTGATCTGTCGGACAGGTCGGGGAGACCGACGCACCGGAAGTCCGCGTGTCACTGCGGCGCCCAGACATCGTCGACCGTTAACATCGGGGCCGACCCATCCGAAGTACTCCGCCGTGCGGGGGAAGCATACGGAAGGCCATTTATGGCTGTGCACGTCGTCATCAACCAGAAGGGCGGCGTCGGCAAAAGCACCATCACGGTCAATCTGGCCGCGGTGACCGCCGACGTCCTTAACCACCACGACGATCCGGACGCCAGCTCACCGGTGGCCGCCGTCTCCGTCGACCCGCAAGGCTCAGCAGTGTGGTGGGCCTCGCGGATCAACGATCTGCCGTTCCACATCGTGCAGGCCCACGACGATCTGGCCGGCCTGGCCCGGCTCAAACACCTACCCGGCATCAAACACGTCTACGTCGACACCCCCGGCTGGATCGACCTCGACGGCGCCAACACCGCCGACCCGCTGGGCCGCGGCCCCGCCGCCGACGCGCTGCGCGCCGTCCTCAACGTCGCCGACCAAGTCATCATCCCCATCGAGACCGAACCGCTGTCCTTTGATCCGACCGCGCGCACCATCAATAAGGTCGTCAAACCACTCGGCCTGCCCTACGTCGTGGTGATCAACAACTGGGACCCCCGAGACGGAACTCACGACCTCAACGAGACCAAGGAATTCATCCGACTCAACAAGTGGCCGATGGCAAACACCGTCATCCGCCACTACAAGCTGCACGCCCGCGCCAGCGCCGACGGGCAGGTCGTCACCGAATACCCCGCCAACCGCGTCGCCTTGCAAGCCCGCGAAGACTTCTACCGTTTCGCGCTCGAGCTCAACATCGGGGCAGGCCACTGATGGCGCCGCGCGGAAGACGCACCAGCCTGGCCGCGCTGGCCGGCGACGTCGGCGAGAACTCACCCGTCGAACAGCAGCCCGGCGCCGCCACACCGCGCAGCGCGCCGCTTTCCGAACTGAGCGCCAACCCGCACAACCCGCGCGAGGACCTCGGTGATCTCACCGACCTGGCCTCCATCGCCGACATGCAGCTCCAGCCCGCCGTCGTGGTCACCGCCAGCGCCTACCTCGAGCTGTACCCCAAGGACCGCATCACCACCCGCTACGTCGTGGTCAACGGATGCCGGCGGCTGGCCGCGGCGCACAAATACGGCTGCGCCGAGCTGGACATCGTCGTCAACGACGCCATCGCCCGGGATCGGATCACCCTGATCTCGGCGGCGATCACCGAAAACGTGGACCGGCAAGACTTCGACGTCATTGAAGAAGCCCGCGCCGTGGAGGCCCTGGTCGCCGAGTGCGGCCGCGCCGATCTGGCCGGCCAGCGTCTGCACCGAACCGAAAGCTGGGTGTCGCAGCGACGCGCCCTGCTCAAACTGGCCCCGGAACTGCAAACCGCCCTGCGCCGCGGGGAACTCGCCATCCGCGAAGCCCGCTCCCTGGCCCGGGTGCCCCTTGAACAGCAAGTCGCCCGCTGGCGCGCAGCCCTGGATAGACAGCAGTCCCGGGACGACAAGACCACACCCGAGAATCCCAAACCGACCCCGCGGTCGCGTGTCCTGGCGACCGCCCTGGCTAAGTTCGACGCCGAACCCAACCTGCTCGCCGACGCGCTGCGCAGCTACCTCGGCGACGACGGCCTCAGCAGACTGCTAGCGCTGCTGCAACCCGGGCATGCCGGCGATGCCGCACGCGGACGCTCCTAGGTGGGGTTGGCATGCTACCGGCGCGTCAGAGGTGATCAGCCAGTTCACCTAGGTGACCCGGCGTGACGAACTGCGCCAGCGCGTCCAGATAGTTCTGGGCCGCGGCCCGATACTTCTCGGCCGCGCTTTCGCCGGCCAGCATGTTCTGTTGCGCGGCGATCAGCAGCCGATTGACCTCCATCTGGGTGACCAGCTGCGCGCGTAGGTCAGCAAGGTCGGTACTTGATGGCGTCGCGGGGGAGGGGACCGCCGGAGCCGGTAAGGCGTCGGCGTAGACGTACCACCGCAGCCGCTCGGGGCGCGGGATGGCTCCGCCGCGCAATTCCCCCGCCTTAATGGCGCGCACCACCGTGCGCGGGTCCTTGCCCAGCCGTGCAGCGGCTTCCTGCAGCGACACGTAGGGACCCGTTGGTGTCGTCTCCACGCCTGGTGGCGCCTCTTTGAACTCGCTCATCGTCTCGATCCGCGCGCGGGGGAGTGCTCCTCTCCTAACGACACTATGCTCTTAATTAGTGGCATTGTAGCGACATGGGCGCGCGGCGCGGCCGTATATGTCGCTAATTAACGACATCGATGCCCTAAACTAGTGGCAGCGAGGACCGCGGTATCGCGGCAAGTTATAGAGCGATGTTGTCGAGGGGAACAGTTGTGGCGACACAAACCGAACACCAGGCTCGGACCAGGAAGGGTACCGAGACCAGGCAACGCACCAAGATGGTGGGTTTGCGTCTCCGCCCCGAAGATCACCAGCGATTGACCCGGCTCGCCGAGCTGCGCGGCGTCAACGTCGCCGCCCTGTTCGAATCGACCGTGTCCGACCTGCTGGCCACGCCCCTGCCCGACGAGGCCCTGACCGCCTAACTGCCAGAAGGCTTCCCGCAAAGCACTCATCTGCAAGGACAGGATCGGTAACGTACCCGGCTCCAGACGATCAGAGATCCCCAGATCTAGCTCGGTCTGCCCAAGCGGCCAACCGGTCGGCCGCCGCGGCCTCCAGCGCCGCCAACTCGATGTCGTCACGCGCCGAACCGAGATGCTCGATTGAGCGGGAGCCTTTGCATCAGGACCACACGATCTGCACCGCCGTGGCCCCCGACGACGTCTTCACCGTGCGCACGTAGGCCATCCGGGCAGCCTACGGCGCGGCTGATGCCGATCACCCCGCCGCCGAACAGCCCGACCTGCAACCTGCAATTGCCGGCCGAGGAACAGATCGTCTCGGCCTATTCCGGGATGCGGGCCAAGGCCCGCGGATTGAGCATCGCCAGCGACATCGGCTTCCGGATGCCGTCGGTGTGGTTCGCCGAAGGCCACAGCGCGGCCGCACCGGTGTATCTGTACCGCTTCGACTCGAGCACCCCGATGCTGCGGCTGCTGCGCATCGGCGGCGCCCACGCCACGGAATTGCCCTACGTGTGGGGCAATCTCGCGAAAGAGTCCATCCTGTTCCGGTTCGGCGGCCTGAAGACAGCCAGAGCAGTGTCGGAGCGGATGCGGGCCCGCTGGCTGAATTTCGCCACGCAGGCCAAGCCCATCGGCCCGCCGGGGGAACCGCAGTGGCTGCCGTATCGGCTGACTGACCGCACCTGCCTGATCATCGACAAGCAGGACACGATCGCCCACGACATCGACGCGCACATCCGCGCCGCGTGGGGCAGCGAGGTGCTGCACTTCCGGTAGTCGCGGGCGCCGGCGCCGCCACCCGCCAATTCCGTGGATTAACTGCTTGGCCGGGAGGTGTCAGGGTGGACGGGATCCGGGCTTTCTTTAGACGCTGCTGCAGAAGTGGAACAACAGCGGCGAGATCCTGATGTGGGTTCGGTTGCCGCTGTTCGGCATTCCGCCGTGGATGGTGTTCGCCCGCTTCTCGATCAACCTGATCTACCAGTTCTGGGTGCACACTATCAAGGCGACGCAGGCATCACCGGCGAGGCCCGGCAGTCAGTGCGTCGGCTCCGTGGCGGGACTGTGCACGCCGTAGGTCGGGCACAAGGCCACCGCCTGACCGGTGGCCTGCAGCACCGCCTCTGCCGACGTCAACACGTCGATCAGGGCGGGCTGGGTCAGCCGAAACAGCGAGGCCCGCCCCACCGGCTCGAAATCCACCAGGGCGCACTTGCGCAGGCAGCCAAGGGTGTTTGGACACCGTGGACTGTGCCAACCCGACCGCGTCGACCAGGTCGGTCACCCGCGCCGGACCGGTCGCCAACCGCCGCACGATCGCCAGCCGGGTGGGGTCGCCCAGCGACCGGAATAGTGCCGCCGCGGGGGCCAGCTCAACCCGCTCCACTTCCTGAGAACTCGCTGTTATCCCCATCCGCCGATGGTATAGCCTCACGGCGAAGACAAGTGACTAAAGGCCCTAGGAGCGTGTACTGGCCCTTAGCGAGGGGCAGCCTCGTGGACCTTGCCGTCAGGATGGCAGCCTCGGAATTTTTCAAGGTGGATGAGTCCAAGGGGTGTTAGGCGGCTGTCGTGTCGGTCTCCTGAGTGGTGTCCTGGGCTGGTCGGTTGATCCAGACGGTGTCGGGTAGGTCGAGGATCTTCGGTGGGCCGGTGGTGCCGAGGCGGTGTGGGTGTCGGGCGCGGGCCTGGGTGAGTACGGCGCGCCGGTCGGCGGCTTTGTCGGTGGCCAACCCGAAGTGCACGTCGGCGGGTGTGTGTAGCCCGATCCCGGTCTGACGATGCTCATGGTTGTACCAATTGGTGAAGATGTCCATCAATTGCCTTGCCTGGCAGAGTGATCCGAATCGTTCAGGAAATTCCGGCCCGTACTTCAAGGTCTTGAACAGCGACTCTGAGCACGGGTTGTCGTTGGACACCCGGGGCCGCGAATGTGACCGGGTGACCTCGAGATCGGCGAGCAGCGCAGCGACGGTCTTGCTGGTCATCGACGTTCCCCGATCGGCGTGCACGACCTGCGGTACACCGTGCACCTTGAAGATCTGCTCCATCAGTTCCTTTGCCAGAACACCGGATTCGTGGGTATGCACGTGGACACCGACGATGTAGCGGGAGTAGATGTCGATCATCACGTACGCATCGAAGTAGGTGCCTTTCACCGCGCCCGCGAGCTTGGTGATATCCCGCGAATACACCTGCCGCGGTGCGGTCGCGACCGCTCCGGGCATACCTTGGCCGGGTGTCGCGCCAGCCGGCGGCGTTCGACGACCAGCGAGTTCTCCGCCAACACTCGGTACATCGTGGACACCGAACACAGGTAGACGCCCTCGTCGAGCAGTTGGGCATAGATCTGCAACGGCGCGATCGACGAACCGGCCGCTGGTGAGCACCTCAAGGACCCGGCGCCGTTCCAGATCAGTCAGCTTGTTGGCCGGGTCGCCCGCCGGTTGCGCCGACAGCGCTGGCGTGGGGGCCCTGGCAGCATTGAGCCGCCGGGTCGCCGTTGAGCGCACCATTGCGGTCAACACCGCTGCCTGCCTCGTAGAAACACCACCGGCGATCAGCGACATGTAGGTTTGCGTCATCGATTCTTGCGCTGCTCGTCGGAATCCGCTCTCTCGGAAAGAGTCTCCAAGAGAGCATGTGCTTTTCCCATGATGTCCAGGGCGGCTTCGGTGGTGCTCAACCGCTTGCTCAGACGCGCGTTCTCCCGGCTGAGACGGGCGATCTCGGCCTGCTCGGCGGTGAGCCTGCCGACCTTTTCGCCGGGCCGTTTGCCTGCCAACACCCCAGCGTCGCGCTGCTTGCGCCATTCGCTGATCAACGACGAATACAAGCCCTCCCGCCGCAAGTAGGCGCCACCCTCACCATGCTCGCAGGCCCGTTCGTAGGCGCTCAGGTAGGCAAGCTTGTCCGACGCGGTGAACGCGCGACGCCGCCGCGGCCCATCAGCTCTCGGGGGAGATGGATCCATCCGATCATTGTGGTTCACCGCGGCAATCGTGGAGCTGGTCATCGTGTGCCGATCCGTATCTCGCCCCGCGTCAGGCCGATTTGCTGTGAACCAGTGGACTCAACTCACCCTGACACGCAGGGCGGTACGGTACGAGGTACAGGTTGGCTCTCTACGCGGTCTTCTTTCCCGTGACGCTGTCGGTCTACCTCCCCTTGACGTTGTCGATTGCCACTTTCGAAAAGTCCGGCCACTACCTTGAGGCGGCAATCGTCACCGCTGGCGCCGCGCTGGTGCTCGGATACCTGATGGTTTCTCCAGGCCACCGGCAAATGCGGCTAAGTGGAGCAGTGGGCAACAGGCCACGAAGTCGATCGTGCGACTGCCCTTGAGGGCACCTACTCCTTTGCCCGCCGGTCGTCTTCCCTAATGGTGTGGAGCACCGGGGTGTGGGTCGCGGTGGTGTCGGTCGCTGTCGGTGCGATCGCCGGGGCGACGGGGTTGCGGCTGTTCCAGTGCCCGATCCTCGGCGCCGTCTATGCAACGGGCGTCGATCTGATCGCTTATCACAACATCGCGGAGGCAGTGCTGCGGTCAGTGCGGGTCGCTCTGGCCGGTGACACCGGAATCGGGATGCACTGCCGCGCTCCCGCCCCAGCTTTGCCGCGCGCTCGAACGTGTCCGTGGTGGCGGTCGCGTTCACCTTCGCCCTGGCAGGCGCGATGCTGGCGGCCGTGTTCAATCGGGCCAGTGAGATCCCCGTTCTCGCCGTCGTGATCGGTGGTGCGTTGGCGATCGGCCTCGGGTTTTCACCGTCTCTGCAACCGATTCGCGACCTCGCCCAAGGAGCCGAACGTGTTGGGGCTGGCGACTTCAGCCAGCGCCTGCCGGTGGTGCAGGACGATGACCTGGGTGCGCTCGCGGCATCGTTCAACCGCATGCAGGCCGGTCTGGCTGAGCGGCAACGACTTCAGGCGGCGTTCGGGACGTATGTCGATCCCGGCCCGGCGGCGCGGCTACTTGAACAGGGTGACGATGTCTTCACCGGGGAACGCCGCGAGGTCACGGTGATGTTCGTGGACATCATATCGATGAATGCCGTTCGCAGCGCACCGATCCGGTTGGCTGCCGCCGAATCTATCGCGTCAACTCCCGGGTGCTGCGGTGGAGTGCCCCGTGACGATCAGGAATTGGCTTGTCCGATGCCGTCGCTGGTTGAATGGCAAACAACGAGCACTGGGTGGGTGCAGGTCTTCGCCGACGCCGAGCGAGCCGGGCATACCGCACTGAACCTCGCCGTCGATGACCTGGAAAACGCGGTCAACGAGCTCATCGGTCGCGGACTAGCTCCGGGCGAGATCCAGACCGCAAACACGGGTGTGCGGCTCTCGGCGCTGACCGACCCTGATGGCAAGACGATCACGCTGATCGGCGGCTTCCGCGAGGTCTACTAGCCCGATCTCAGCACCGTAGCTTCGGCCTAGACTTCGGGCTGACCTACGAACGGGCGGTACTCGATTGGTTTGATCGGCTGCCGCCGACGATTACCAGTTCCGATTAGCGGACAGGTCTGCTGCACGAATAGGCGCCACCTTGGTGGTGTTGACGCGTTCCGTTACCGATCGGCTTGGCGGTGGCTCGAAAGTCTGGTCGTTTCCTTCGCGGAGACATTGTTGCAGCAATTGCGCTCGGAGTGCTGCGATCGACATTCCCTGACCGTAGACGGGATTGAAGCTACAGATCGCGTCTCCAATGACCGGCAGTCCTCCCGTGAAAAAACCGACTTGCGCTCTTCCCACGATCTGAGTATGGCCGCGCGCCGCGCGCCGGATAGGGGTGGCGGCCCGGCTTTATCCATATGACATGGCTATGTCGGCTGCGAGAAGCCTGTTAAAACTGCCCGCGCTTCGTTAAAACGCCGTAAACGTCCGTCACGCTGCAGCTTTCCGTGGCGACTCTGGAGCCGTGGCTGATTAGTGTTACGCCAACGCACAGGGGCCGTTACGCAAACACACAGGGCTGACCCGGGGAACAAGGTCGGTATTTCTTCACACACGAGGAGCAATAGATGTCATTTCTGACAGCAGTGCCGCAAGAGCTGGCCGCGGCGGCGGCGCAACTGGGAGCGATCGGCAGCGCCCTGGCGGCGCAGAACGCGGGTGCCGCGGCCCCGACGACCGCCATCGCTCCCGCGGCCGCCGACCAGGTGTCGATCATTCAGTCCGGAATCTTCACCGCGTACGGCGCTCTTTATCAGCAGGTCTCCGCCGAGGCTCAGGCGATTCAAGAGCAGTTCGTACAAACCCTGGGGCTCAGCAGCGGTACCTACGAACAAAGCGAGGCGGCCAACGCGGCTGCGGCCACATTGACCTCGGGTGCGCAGGCCGCGGCGGCCGCCCCTGCGGCCGCTTCCCCTGTGGACAGCTTCCTCAACACGGTATCCACGCTGATCGGTGGCCCCCTCACCAGCGTCGGTGGCCAGCCGTTCAGCCTGTCGGGTAACACGGCCAACATTACGAGCTTCCAGATTGGAAACTGGACCTCGGCCGGTTCAGACCTTTTCGGGCTGTTCGGTGGTGGTCTTATGTCGGCGCCCGCGGATGCTGGGGCCGACGCTGCCGGCGCCGCCGCAGAAGGCGCGGAGGGCGCTGCCGTGGGGGAGGTGGGCGCGGTAGGGACCGCCGGCGGTGGGGCTCCGGTCGCGGCCGGCCTCGGCGGGGCAACCACGGTCGGTGCCATGTCGGTGCCGCCCAGCTGGGCCGCAGGCACCACCCTGGTGTCGAGCACTGGCCCGAGCGCACTATCGGGCGCGGGCTGGACCGCGGCTGCACCGGCGGCCGCGACGGGCAGCGGGTTCTATCCCGGGATGCCGGGGATGGCATCGGCCGCGCGCAACAGCGCCGGCTTCGGCGCGCCGCGCTACGGCGTCAAGCCCATCGTCATGCCGAAGCCGGTCGCCGTCTAAGCACCGCACAAATTCAACCCGGTCATTAAACGGACTAACCCAAAAGAAACGGGATAGAAAATGTCTTTCGCAGCATTCCCCCCCGAAATCAACTCCGGGCTCATGTACAGCGGTGCGGGCGCAGGACCGCTCATGGCCGCCGCGACGGCGTGGAACAACCTGGCCGCCGAGATCAGCACCACAGCGACGCAGTACGAGTCCATCATCACGTCACTGACCACCGAGCAGTGGACCGGCCCCGGGTCGGCGGCAGCGGCGGCAGCGGCTCAGCCTTACGTGTCCTGGCTGACCTCGACGGCGGCGGCGGCAGAACAGGCGGGTATCCAGGCCACGGCATCGGCAGCCGCTTATGAGGCGGCGTTTACGGCAACGGTGCCTCCGCCATTGATCGCAGCCAACAGGGCAACGCTGTCCGCGCTCGTCGCCACGAACTTCCTGGGTATCAACACCCCGGCGATCATGGCCACCGAGGCTCACTACGCCGAAATGTGGGTCCAGGACGCCACCGCGATGGCCACGTATCAGGCCGCTGCGGCCGTCGCTGCCCTGTTGGAGCCGTTGACTCCGGCCACGCCGACCACCAATCCGGGTGCCGCGGGCGTCCAGGGGGCGGCGGTCGCCGCGGCGGCGGCGGTTCAGCCCGCGGCGGGTCTGGGCGACATCGTCACTGGCCTGCAGGGCGAGTTGAGCAACCTCGCCCTCGGGACGTCGTCCATTGGTACCGGCCTGTTCAACGCGTTGCCTGTCCCCGTGCAGGAGCTGCTGACCGCGCTGGACGGCTTCATCGGAAGCCCGCTCATATTCAATGGCATCCAGCAGGTAGGTGTCACGGGCTCTTGGATGGCCATGAATGCTATTCCTAACGTGATATTGGGTGCACACACCGCTGCCGGCCTCGCAGCCGCCGCTCCCGCAGAAGCTGCCGTCGCCGCCGAAGGTGCCGTTGAAGGTGCGGCAGCGGGCGTGGCCGGAGAGGTGGCGCCGGTCGGGGCGGCCGCCAGTCTGGGCGAGGCGTCTCTCGTCGGGAGCCTGTCGGTGCCGGCCAGCTGGGCCAGCGCCACGCCTGCGGCGTCCGCCGCGACCGCCTTGGCGGGCAGCGGCTGGACCGTTCCCGAGGAAGCCGCGGCACCGGGGATGATGGCCGGGATGCCGGGTATGGCATCGGCAGCCAAGGGGTCTGGTGCCTTCGCCGGACCGCGGTACGGGGTCAAGCCGATCGTCATGCCCAAATCGTTCGTCGTGTGACGCGGAGAAAAAAGGAGGACTCGTCCTCCGTTTGCAGCCAGCAATCAACCGCAAAGCCGTAATTTAACCGCTGGACGGCTCAACCACACCGAAGACCTCAAGATGACTTCAAGATAAGGAGACACCAAGCATGACCACACGTTTTTTGACTGACCCGCACGCGATGCGCGCCATGGCTGGCCGCTTCGAAACTCACGCTCAGACCGTCGAGGACGAGGCCCGCCGCATGTGGGCGTCCTCGCAGAACATCTCGGGTGCCGGCTGGAGCGGTTTGGCGCAGGCGACCTCGCTGGACACCATGGGCCAGATGAACACCGCCTTCCGCAACATCGTGAACATGCTGCACGGGGTGCGCGACGGCCTCGTCCGCGACGCCAACAACTACGAGCAGCAAGAGCAGGCCTCGCAGCAGATCCTCGGCAGCTAACCCCTACAACCCCAGCTGCCCGACAGCTTCAACTCAGGAGGATTACAACAATGTCAATCAACTACCAGTTCGGCGATGTCGACGCCCACGGCGCGCTGATCCGCGCCCAGGCCGCCAACCTGGAGGCCGAGCACCAGTCCATCGTTCGCGATGTGCTGGCTGCCGGTGACTTCTGGGGCGGCGCCGGTTCGGTGGCTTGCCAGGAGTTCATCTCCCAGCTTGGCCGCAACTTCCAGGTGATCTACGAGCAGGCCAACCAGCACGGCCAGAAGGTGCAGAGCGCCGGCAACAACATGGCGCAGACCGACAGCGCCGTCGGCTCCAGCTGGGCCTGACGCAACACTTTTCAGTAGCAGTGTGGCCGCACACCGGTTGGTGTGCGGCCACGTTGTTTTCTGGCGAAAACCTTGATTTATCTGCCTTTTCCCTGGAATGACCTTCGAAACGCCGCGCTTTCCACCACTCCGCTCGCGCCGGTGAATGACCATGACGGGGAATTCGGGCATTCGCCTGATATCGGCGAAAATTTTTCGTGGTCGGCCGCTTTGCCCGAAGCTATCTTCGACCCCGGCGTCACTGACGACCAATAGCCTTGCAGCACAATATCTTTGGTGAGATCGACCGCAAGACCCGATCGCATATGTGGGTGCATCGCGGATCGGCCGCACACCTCCCGCGACGCCTCGGATTCTGGACTCCACTCCTCGCGCAGCCCCGGCCTGGCCAATTGCCCCGCACTCCTTTGGTCCCCGCGCCAGGATGCGCGCCGACGCGAGCGCGGCGACCAGTTCATCGGCGACATCCCAACCATGCGCGGCCTCGATCCAGCCGCGCAAGCCGATGCCGGTGGTCACGACGACCACATCGGGTGGCTTCTCCACGAGCAGTGTTGTGACGCCGTAATTCGATATCATCGATGAGCGGAATGATCCGGATGGCCAGGGCGTGCACCACGGTAGCGCCACGGCGCTCCAACAGGGCGATCAGTTCCTCCGACCGACGTGTCGCCGTCACCCCGATGGTGAATCCTGCCAGTGGATCACTTGCGGACGACTTCAACGATTCCATTCCTCACCCGCACGTCGTAGACCCTCAGCGGCAGCGACTCGTCATCAAGGCGGCGTCCATCACGAACCGAGAAGAGCTGTTTGGGCAGCGGCGACGCGACGGTGGGCTCACCGCAGCGGTCGCCGGTGATTCCCCGCGATATCACCCCCGCCCCACCGAACGGATCGATGTTCTGACCGGAACCAGCGTTTGATCGGACAGCAAGAACAGCGCCACCTGCTGCACGCCGCAACAGCACGCCAACCGCACGTCCGGGCAGCAGGAGTGCCGGCATGCCCTTGTCCAGACCCGGGGCATCCGGGTCGACGACGCGCGCCCGTTCAACGAGCACGGTCATCGGCTGCTCCTCCCATTGGTATCAACGGCACGACGGCATGTTCCTGCCATTAGGGCGAACCTGCGCCGTGGCACCCATCGGCGGTATTTTGTCAAGCATCACCGGTCTTTCGCGGGCCGCTGTCGTCGTACACCACCGTCGGGTCGGCTGTTCGCGGACGTTGACGCATGACCCCAACCGCGAGAGTGTCACCTCGTAAGCAGCACTGCGGTCCACTCATCGGTGTAGCCGACGATGTGTTGCACCGTCACGGCCATCCAGCGCCGCCGCGGCGTACGCGCAAACATGATCACGTGCGCTGATGCCGTTGCGCGGCACGGTGTTCAGGTCACTCATCGCATAGGCCGAGACATCGGCGGGGGGTCGGCCGGATCGGTGCGCCGAAGGCCGGGCCCCACGACCGGATGGACCTTGATCAGCTCGCCGCGCCAAAACAGTTGCACCGTGCGGGCATCTACCCGGGCGTCCAGTCGCTGCCCAACCAGCTCACCGGGCACGCTGTAGAAGGCGTTGGCGATCCGCACGTGCCCGTCTGGGGCAACTCTGGGGTGGGTCCAGGTCGGGATGTCGAACGCCTCGTCCGGTGCTGGCTTGAGCTTGGTCTGCTCGTCGGTGAAGAACACCTCAGCGGGGCGGCGTCCGTTGGTGCTGTGCACCCGCATCCCCGCCACCTCAGCACACCAGTGCTCAGCTTGTGCCCGGCAATCATCGAGATCCCGGAATTGTGCACCGGCATAGAAATTCGACCTCACAAAGGACACACTGCGCTCAACCCGCGGTCGGTCATGTCGACTGCCGATGCCGGTGAGCTCCACAGCGAACCCCCGCACTTGGGCGTACTCGCCAAACGTTTCGTTGAGTATTGGGTCCGTTGCATACGCGCGGTTAACGATGGCACCTATGTCGTCACACACCACCGCCGGGAACACCCCACCAAAGAACGCCCACGCCGCCTCGAACCCCGCGATCACATCGCCTAGCGTCGGCCACCAGGTGGGATAAACGAACATGTGTTGCGAGTACACCGCGGTGAAGATCAACCCGTGCACCACCCGGCGCCGCTCGTCCGATTCGTCGGGGAGCATGCCCAGCCGGCCGAAGACGACCTGCACCGTTGACCCAGGTTCGCAGATGGGCACCGGTACCGTGATCTGCCGCCGCCCCCAATGTAATTCGGCCGTGGCGTAACCAAGCAACGACCGATACGGCACCACCACGCCACGCTCGCCGAGCAGTGTATGCACCTTGGTCATCGTCAAGCCCTGATCCAGCCACGCCTTGATCTGCCCGGCGTGGACGGCGATCGCCTCCCACGCCTCAGTCTTGCGCTTGGGCCGACTCGGCCGCACCCCGACCATCACCGGCGCCAACAAGTCATCATCAACTGGCAGGCGCCGCCATCGCGGCCGACGCTGCACGTGCGGACCTGGTCCACGGTCCTCCCGTCGCGAAGGCCGCGAGCCACGTTGGCCAACGTTCTACTGTCTATGTACGGAGATAGTAATTTAGATCGACCTCGCCCACAATCATACTCGACTGCATCGGCGCATAGGCGGGCCGAGATCGCAGCGGCGGCACACATACCCGAGGCGAATCGAATCGGGCACGCAGGGTGGCAGCCAGATCGGAGGCGTGGCAGTGCGGGTACGTGGATTCGGGGAGTTGGAAGCGGTGGTGATGGACCGTATCTGGGACCGGGATGGGACGACGACGGTCCGCGAGATTTTCGACGAGCTGGCCGCCGAACGCGAAATCGCCTATACCACCGTGATGTCGACCATGGACAACCTGCACACCAAGGCCTGGTTGGCGCGTGAACGAGACGGCAAGGCCTACCGGTACTGGCCGACGCTGACCCGCGAGCAGCACAGCGCCCAGCTGATGCGTGCGGCACTCGACGGTGGGGGGCGCTCCGAATTGGTGCTGAGCCACTTCATCGAACAGATCAGCCCCGAAGAATCCGCGCGTTTGCGTGCTGCGTTGCAGCGCCTGGCCAGACGCGCCCGACGCAAGTGAGCATGCACGCGTCGGCAGAGCGTGCATGCGGATGGCGTCGCCGCGAAAATCCTTAGGCCGTTTCGCGTTTCCCGAACTCGCCGACGCCTGGCGGCTGTTGGCGGCTACGGTGGTCCCATCATGCCGCCGGGCCCCATCATCCCCCCGGGCCCCATCATGCCGCCGGAACCGCCCATCATGCCGCGCATCATCGCGGGCATTCCGTCGTGCACTAACCCGCTCACCTCACCGGCGTGGGCACGGATGGCGTCGGTGAGGGCGGGATCATCGGAGGTTTCCTCGGCGATGACGCCGGTGGGCGTGAGCGTCAACTGGCGGCGGTAGCCCCCGGCGTTCCCGAACAGCGTCGGCAGGCTCTGGCTCATACACATGACCTCGGAGCCCTGGTCGACATGGGAGTACATGCTCGACACGTGCGCATGCAGCTGCGCCGCCAGATCCGGCGAGCCTGACTGGGTGGTGGTGCGTGCCCCGCCGGGGATCTCCTGGACCGTGCGGCTGATCTCGGTGTGCCGGTTGAACATGTCCATGTAGAGGCTCATGTCCGCCGCACTGGCACCCATCATGCTGCCGTCGGTCAGGCGGATCCGCAGCACGGGTGGACCAACGACGCCGCGAAGCCCGTACCCGATACCCACAACCGCGCCCGCGCCCGCGCCCAGCGTCGCGAGCGCCGCCCGCCGCGTGACTCTAACCATGTGACGACCTCCCGGGGAGGTTGTCCCGAATTCCGTGGAACTTCGGCGGCGGTCCGGTGAGCATCAGGCTGCGCTCACCTGGTCATCATGCCCCATGGTGCCGACAGATTTGGCAACCTCGCGTTGGAGCGCGGCGCGGAGTGTCGGCAGGTGTAGGTGACCGTTGACACGGCGAAATTGCTTGCCGGCCTCGACCATCCCGACCGCGCACCAGCGCAGCGCCATCTGCCCGTCGCGCCAGCGTTTGACGTTGCTTGCGTGTTCACGGCAGACGGAGATCATCGACTCGATGCAGTTGGTCGAGCGCAACGTGCGCGCCAGCGTGGGTGGCACGTTCAGGCGCAGCACGGTGAGAGTCTCGTCGAGGCCCTCGCGCAGGCTGGCCGCCGCGCTTGGGTGGGTGCGGTCGAGTTCTTTGGCCAGAGCCAGCAGCGCAGCCTCGGCCTCCAGCACCGATCCGGCGTGGTAGGCGTCGGTCATCTGCCGGCCGACACCGGACCGAAATCGTTGCGGCAGATGATCTTTGACGTTTCGGATCTTATGCAGTTGGCAGCGTTGAATGACCGGGTGGTCAAGCACGTCGACGACGGCCTTGCGCAGCGCCTTGGAGCCGTCGAGGCCGACGAACATCGGGCGGCTGGCATCCAGGCCTCGATCGCGCAGGCCGACGAGCAGCTCAGTGACCAGGGTGGCGTTCTCGGTCGAGCCCTCCACCAATGCCAGCGGGTGCTTGACCCCGTCGAGGCCGATACCGAGGGCCACCACACAGCAGGACTCGGCGAAGTGCACCCCGTCGATCATAAGCGCGACGAGATCCAGCCCGGACAGATCGCGCGACAGCAGCTCGGCCAGCGCGGTTTCGGTCATCGCCACGAACCTCCGCGAGACCGCGGATTTGCTAGTCGCCGAGGCTATTTCATCAACCCGCTCACCGACCGGCTCAAGCCCGACCGGGTAACGGCGAGTCGACAGGCCGGCCAGCATCTTCTCCATCGCCATCCTGCCCAAGATCTCCGTCGAGCTAAACAACTCATAGGAGGCGACCGATAGCTCACCCGCCCCGTCGGCAGCCCGCACCCGCGGCCGGTTGATCGCCACCCGCCTGCCCACCCAGCGTCACCGACCCGCGCTCGCGGCCGTGCCGCACCGCAGTGCGACTCGCGTCGTGCCTGCCCTTCGGCCCGGCCAGCGCGCTCATGTCGGCCTCCATCAACGCCGCCATCACCTGCAAACCGGCGCCCACGGCGAGCGCCAACAGGCCCTCATGCATGTTCTCGGCGATCTCGGCCATCGCCACGCTCACCTGCTCCGGAAACGCACTCGCATCCACGGGCTGGATTTGGCTACTCTTCTTCACGGCGGTCCCCTTGCTGTTGGTGTTCTTTGGCGGAACGCCCGACACCTACCAAACGGCAGGTCGCAAGCGGGGGACCGCCACCTCAACTTCTACGAGACCCGGGACAACCTCCGGCGAGAAGGTTGGCGAGATAGTTGAGGAGGCCGGCGAGAAGGTTAAAGAGGCCGGCGAGAAGGTTACGGACCTCTTCAAAAAGTAAGTGCTGCGTCACCACGTAAATCGGTGTGACGGCCGGGCTTGTGCTTGGCTGCGGCCGCGGTAGTGATGGCCAGGATATTGGACAATCCGCAGGCCATCACTACGCAGCTGAGCGCGCCGGCGCACCTGCCTGATACCACTCCGGTGCACAGATCTAACACATGCTGCCCGGCAAGAGACAGCGGCCTTGGTCGCGGCATCGATAACAAGCCACGAATCATGTTGCGGCGCAAACGCCCGTGGCTCAGGCGCGGCGCAGCGGAAGCAGTGTCAGACCGCCGCTCTCAGCTCGGTGAAATGTCCAATCGTGTGGTGGTCGATGCTCCGCGACCAGTTTGCTGACAGCGGACCCGACGCTGCCCTGCATGCTGAACCGTACCGGTGGCGCACACAAAGGGGGAGCGGGGCACGGAGATGTGGATCGGACCGGAGTGCGGCGCGCTGGGGTGTTGCATTGCTCAGATCGCGAAAAGCGTTGCCCCGAACAAGATCGCCATGGCGGCTGCTGTCATCGCCTGCGCGACATCGCCGAGTGGCCCGAAACGCGTGGTGGTGCGCCGCCGCTCGACGAAGTATGCGGACACCCAGAAAGCTGCGGCGATCGTGAAGACGACCGCCCCGAGCCAGTTCAGTGCGGTGGATAAGGCGGGCGCTTCGCTGCTCGCCTGTTCGTTCATTGCAGCCATGTCCATGCCGGGCATCGGAGTGATCGGCGAGGGGGGGGAATGAACGTGCACGGGGTTGTTCATGTTGACGTACATCCACGCCGTGGCCAGCATCATCAACGCGTGGTAGCCGTTGGCCATTCGTGGATAGCGCGATCGGACCGCGGTGATGGCTACCGCGACAAACCACAGAGCTGCCAGCAGGAAGAACACGGCGGGGCCGAGAGTGGGTACCTTTGCGCCCCATGGCCACGCCATCACGGACATGGAGATGGCCATCAGCAGGTGCAGACCGTGGCTGATCGCCGCCCTCAGAGGGAGGCGTCTGATGAGGAGCGGCAAGCCGCATTCAGTGGCTCCCAGCGCGAAGAGTCCCGTGACGACCCAGCGCAGCAGTAGGTCGTGGATCATCCGATCGCAAGCCGCTCGAATCGCGGTGGTTGATGAAATTGTGGATCGCCGAGACAGGAGCCTGCTGTCATTGGTCGCGGCCGAAGCGTCGGAGGCGCAGGGAGTTGGTGACCACGCTCACCGAGGACAGCCCCATCGCAGCGCCCGCTACGACGGGATTCAGCAGCCCTAATGCCGCCAGGGGTATTGCCGCGGTGTTGTAACCGAAGGCCCAGCCCAGGTTCTGGTGGATCGTGCGCAGGGTCTGTCGGGAAAGCTGGATCGAGCGCACCACACCGTCCAGGCGGTCGGACATCAGGGTGATGTCGGATGCCTCGATGGCCACGTCGGTGCCGGTGCCGATCGCGATCCCCAGATCGGCTTGCACGAGTGCCGGAGCGTCGTTGACGCCGTCGCCGACCATGGCGACCAGACGGCCCTCGTCTTGGAGTCGGCGGACCTCGTTGACTTTGTCTTCGGGCAGGACTTCGGCCAGCACCTGGTCGATGCCGACCTGATCGGCGATGGCCGCCGCGGTGCGGGCGTTGTCGCCGGTGATCATGGCAACCTGCAGCCCCATCGCATGCAGCTGACGCACTACGTCACGGGCGTCGTCTTTGATCGTGTCAGCGACCGCCAGCACGCCGATTACTTGGTCGTCGCGGCCGACGAATACCGCTGTGCGGCCTTGCTCTTCGAGTTTGGTGGCGGCCGCAGCGAGATATTCGGAGAGGTGAACAGCCAGGCGGGAAGCAAGAGTAAACCCGACCCCCTCACGGTTCCTGCCCCTAGGCCGGCGGAATTTGCGAACGCCGCTTAACGGCCAAGAGAATCCACCGCTTCAAGTCGGTGGAAAATCTCAAATCCGTCACCGTGACGAAAAGGTCTGGCTCGACCCAGCACCTCGCTAACCCATCACTACTTTCCAACGAAGCACGATTCATCCGTCGGTCGCGACATGCTCATATCGTCACGGAGTGAGGCTGTATTTCCTGCACGCACAATCGGGCTTCAGCAAGCATCTCATGCCGCAGAGCGATACCAGAACTGGTCTGGCCGGATGCCAGGTCAATTCGCGCAGCCGGCCCGGTGATTGGCATGTTGTGAACCCTCCCGAGTTTCATGCACCCTCGGGGTTCTGTGAGCCGCCCGGTTGGCCGGTCACGAGTTTGGAATAGTAGCGGGTTTCGGCTTCGGTGGGTGGGATACGCCCGAGGCGGTGCATGAGGCGCTGCTGGTTGTACCAGGCAACGTAGTCGGCGGTGATGTACTCGACATCGCCCAGGGCGTTCAGCGGGCCGCGGCGAAACGGCGAATCCGCCCGGATGCATTCGTTCTTGTAGAGCCCGATCGTGGTCTCGGCAAGCGCGTTGTCGTAGGCGTCGCCGACACTGCCGACCGAGGGCCGCAATCCTGAAAGAGTCAGCGTCTCACCGAATCTCACGCTTGTATATTGACTTCCTGCGTCGCTGTGGTGGATGCCGTTCTCGATGCGATGGCCTTGCCGGGCACGCAGCGCGGCGGCCTGGCGGATCGCGGATTCGACGAAGCGGGTGTGCTTGGAGCCCGAGGCCTCCCAGCCCACGATGGCCCCGGCATAGGCGTCGATGACGAAGGCGACGTAGACAAACACCCCGGTGATCAGCTTGACGTAGGTGAAGTCGGCCACCAGCAGCAGGTTGGGGGCGCCCACGCCGAACTGGCGGTCCACCAGATCCGGCGGGCGCACCGCATTCGGGTCGGCGACGGTGGTGCGGACCGTCTTGCTCCGCCGTACCCCCTGCCAGCCATTTCGGCGCATCAGCCGTTCCACGGTGGACTTGGCCACTGGGATGCCTTCGCGTTGCAGATGGGCCCACATCTTCAACGACCCGTACAGCGACTCCGGCTTGCGGCGGCCGTTCTCGTCGGGCTCGTAGTAACCGGCCAGGATCTCGGTGATGGTGGCGTCCCACAGCGCCCGCTTTGAGGGTGCTCGTGTCGCCCAGGCGTGAAAGGTTCTTGGGGCGATCGGCACGCCGTGCTCGGTGAGCACGCGGCAAATCGGAGCGACCCCGAAGCGGTCCCTGTTCTCGGCGATGAGCTGGCAGACCGATGCGGTCAGCGGCGGTTGCGCGGGTCGCTCTCCCGCGCGAAGAAAGTTGTTGCCGCCTTGAGGATTTCGATGGTTTGCTCAAGCTCGGCGTTACGGCGTTTGAGCGCGCGGATTTCCGCAGCCGCCGCCGAGGAGACCCCGTCGTGCTCACCTTCGTCGACCTGGTGCTGACGGATCCAGCTACGCAACGTCTCGGCCGTCATCCCCAACCGCTTGGACACGGCCGTAATTGCCGCCCCCTCGCTCGAGTAGTCATCACGATGATCCAGCACCAGACGAACCGCCTTCGCCCGCGTTTCCGGGTCGTACTTGCTCGGCATGACATGCACCTTCCCAAGGAAGGAGGTGCGCATCAAACGCGGGACGGTTCATTGGTCGGTGATCCGGTGATCCGGTGATCCGGTGATCCGGTGATCCGGTGATCCGGTGCTAACCTTCGCCCGGCACCTCGAAGATATGATACCCGTCCGTTCTGGGCCTCCCAATCCTGCAATTTCGTCACGGTGACGTATCGACGAAATTGCCGACTTCGTCCGACATGGGCGGGATCTTCCCGGTGCACTGTTTATCGCGTCGAACGCCGGGCATCCTGCCCGGTCGACCAACCGCGCCCAACGTCAAACTTGACTGCCTGCGCGAAAGCTAGTGGAACATGTTGTGCAGCAACAGCTTTCAACACACGAATACCGTTGGTAAAAGTCGGAATTCGACTACACAAGCCGCATTTGCGCAGGTAGTTAGCTATTCGCACAAAACTGTTCACTGGAGAGCCCAGTTCAGGCACTGAGCTTCTGCGAGGTGGGCTTTGCTAGTTTTGACTTCCCTATCGGTCTGTGCTCATAGCGCAGGTCATGCCGATTACGGGGCCTGGTTACTTGGTAACCCCGGAAGGCCGGGGTTCTTCGGGGGCGGAACTCTGGTATCGCACAGTTGCACGCCCTGACGTCCGTCACACCTCGGATCCGTGCAGCGTCGAACTTGGCTAACAACGGCCTCATCAGATCCCCCCCACGCGGCTACCGCCTGGACCACAAGTTCGCTGGGCGCATCACAGACTAGGCACGGGTGGTCAGGGTCTGGCTGTGTATACCTCCGCACCCCCACAGCGAAGATCTTCCCACCGTCTAGCTGGTGAGCACAATGCCCGCCGTGGGCCCGTTGGGCGCGGTAGAGGCCCAGAGTGGGGGCGTGGCTGTCGATGGACGGCTCCAGCGCGGGAACCGCGCCCCCACAACTCACCCGCCAGGTGAGAGTCTTAGTCATACCAGCAGAGTTGGCCGGGCCGTCAGTCCCCAACCATCGTCGCGATAGGCCATCGCGCCGACCTTAATTAGCTTCCGCAGCTCGTGCGGAGTGACACCCATCGGCGCACTCGGCCAACGGCAGGAACTCAAGCGACTCATCGAAGTCCGGGAGCGGCGGCATCGGCATCATGTCAGGAACCCGCGTGGATGGTCGCGACGGCGAACGCCTGCGGGCGAGTGAATCCGACCGTCGCGCGTAGCTCAGCGCGCATGACATAGGCGTTCCGGCTGAATAGTCCGTCCGCCCAGGAATCGGCGAGCGTCATCGCCTCGCGAACAACCAGAACCATACTGTTCCAATTGGCAATGATCGCGAATCCTTATGGGACAGATGGACTTATGACGCGCTTGATGGTGCTCTGGTCGCCGAATACATTGTCACTTGACCCATATCCCGGAGTGTTCGGGTGCTCGAACTCGGACGACAGGAACCCGCCCGACGCGCCCCAGCGGGCTAGGTCGAGGGCTTCCGCGTCGGTGGGGTGCAACGCGATCCCGTTGGGCTGCTCGCCGAGAATCTGCAAGCGGGTCAACGCCTTTGAAATCCTGGTGGCCGCGTCGGTGGCGAAGTCAACCTGAGTCGTGCCTGGCGTCGCCATCAACCCGGTCAGGTCCTCACCCGAGCCGATAACCAACACGACTTCGTTCTCCAAACCGGCCGAAACACCGTTCGCCATCTCGGACGCAAGCCAGCTTTGGAGCCGCGGCACATCCGACAACAACCGCACCGGAACTTTTTCCGACAGATGAGCGATCACCCTCGTTCGATCGGTTTGCGGAGTGATGGTGAAACCGAAGTCGGCTTGGTGTCGAGGTCCGCGACGGGTGTGGCGTTATTCGTCCTGGCTGTCTGAACCGTCCCGAGTTTCATGCACCCTCGGGGTTCTGTGAGCCGGCCGGTTGGTCGGTCACGAGTTCGGAATAGTAGCGGGCTTCGGCTTCGGCCGGTGGGATGCGCCCGAGGCGGTGCATGAGGCGCTGCTGGTTGTACCAGGCGACGTAGTCGGCGGTGATGTACTCGACATCGCCCAGGGCGTTCAGCGGGCCGCGGCGAAACGGCGAATCCGCCCGGATGCACTCGTTCTTGTAGAGCCCGATGGTGGTCTCGGCCAACGCGTTATCGTAGGCATCGCCGACGCTGCCGACCGAGGGACGTAATCCCGAAAGAGTCAGTGTCTCACCGAATCTCACACTTGTATATTGACTGCCTGCGTCGCTGTGATGGATGCCGTCCTCGATGGGATGGCCCTGCCGTGCACGCAGTGCGGCGGCCTGGCGGATCGCCGATTCGACGAAGCGGGTGTGCTTGGAACCCGAGGCTTCCCAGCCCACGATGGCCCCGGCGTAGGCGTCGATGACGAACGCGACGTAGACGAACATCCCGGTGATGAGCCTGACGTAGGTGAAGTCGGCCACCAGCAGCAGGTTGGGGGCGCCCACGCCGAACTGGCGGTCGACCAGATCCGGCGGGCGCACCGCATCTGGGTCGGCGACGGTGGTGCGGACCGTCTTGCTCCGCCGAACGCCCTGCCAGCCGTTTTTGCGCATCAGCCGCTCCACGGTGGACTTGGCCACCGGGATGCCTTCGCGCTGCAGATGAGCCCACATCTTCAACGACCCGTACAGCGACTCCGGCTTGCGGCGGCCGTGTTCGTCGGGCTCGTAGTAGCCGGCCAGGATCTCGGTGATCGTGGCGTCCCACAGGGCCCGCTTCGACGGCGCCCGCGTGGCCCAGGCGTGGAATGTTCGCGGGGCGATCGGCACCCCATGCTCGGTGAGCACGCGGCAGATCGGAGCGACCCCAAAACGGTTCCTGTTCTCGGCGATGAACTGGCAGACCGTAGCGGTCAGCGGCGGTTGCGCGGGTCGCTCTCCCGCACGAAGAAAGTTGTTGCCGCCTTCAGGATTTCGATCGTCTGCTCCAGCTCAGCGTTACGTCGCTTGAGGGCGCGGATCTCTGCAGCCGCGGAGCTGGATACACCGTCGCGATCACCTTCGTCGATCTGGTGCTGACGGATCCAGTGACGCAACGTCTCAGCGGTCATCCCCAACCGCTTGGACACCGCGGTGATCGCTGCCCACTCGCTCGGATAGTCATCGCGATGGTCCAGCACAAGACGAACCGCCTTCGCCCGCGTGTCCCGGTCGTACTTGCTCGGCATGACATGCACCTTCCCAAGGAAGGAGGTGCGCATCAAACGCGGGATGGTTCAGTCTCTTGGAAGTGTTCAACGCTATTACCTCGCGCGACAACGTGATTCGTAAACAAATCGGTGAGCCGTTTCGGTACAGGGTGTAGCAATTACGTCCGGCAAGATCAACGACGAACGTCGAGGCTGCCCACGGAGACGGCACGGTTTTCGCCGCCGCTTCCCACGATGGCGGGCGCCGCGCGCCGCGCCCACTCCGCATTAGCGAGGGCGGTGGTGTTGCCGGTCGCCGCGCGTAGCCGCTGGACCAAAGGATTGTCGTCGCCGCTCCGGGCGATCTCACCCCGTGTGAACGCGATCCTCTCGTCCAGCTCCTTGCGTGCTTCGAGCAGCTCGGCGACTTGCTGCGATTCTGCGTCGGTGAGCATATCCCACCCCTCCGCTGTGGCCCGGTCGGTGATGGCTCGCGCATCCTGCGCAGCGGCCTTCACGCGCACGGATCAATTGGCTTAGAAACGCTTTCATCGGCTCACCTTTCCGGGAAGGTTGGCGGCGCGCTCGGCGGCGGTCCGTTCGTGGGGGATCCGCAGCGCATCGCGCTCAAGGGCTAGCCCCCGCATACAAGGCCCTACGGAGAGCTGCATCCAGCGTGATGTCGCGCATTTGCCCGACGAGGCCCCGCATGCGCTTCGGTGTGGCAGGCTGCGGCGCCTTGTCAGCAGCCAAAAGTACGCACCATCCTGCGTTTTACTATGTTATTGAAAACGATTGTCACCTTCAGTAATCTTTGGGCCGGTGCTTAGTAGAGGAGTAGTACACGATGTGGATGGCGTCGCCGCCTGAGGTGCACTCGACGTTGCTCACCAGCGGCGCGGGACCCGGCTCGCTGTTAGCGGCCGCGGGGGCGTGGTCGGCGCTAAGTACCGAGTACACCGAGGTGGCCTACGAGCTCGCGGCTTTGCTGGGTGCGGTGCAAGGCGGGGCTTGGGAGGGGCCGAGCGCTGAGCAGTATTTGGCCGCGCACATGCCGTATCTGGCGTGGCTGACGCAGGCCGGGATTACCAGCACCGAGGCCGCTGCCCAACACGAGATCACGGCCGCGGCATACACGACCGCGTTGGCCACCATGCCGACGCTGGCCGAGCTAGCCGCCAACCACGTCCTCCACGGAATATTGGTGGCGACGAATTTTTTTGGGATCAACGCCGTCCCGATCGCGCTTAACGAGGCTGACTACGCGCGGATGTGGATCCAGGCTGCTACCACCATGGCGGCGTATGAAGCAGTGTCCGACGCGGCGCTGGCGTCGACACCGCAGGCCGCTCCTGCACCGGAGATCGTGCAGGAGAACCAGGAGGGCGACCAGGGCGATGAGGTCGCGCACGGAGGTGAGGTCACCCCCATTGACAACGTCGTTGCGGAACTCTTGCGCGTCATCTCCGGCGGCCGCGTGATCTGGGATCCCGCCGAAGGCACCCTGAACGGGATGCGCTTTGAGGAATATACGAATGCGGCTGACCCGTACTGGTGGGTTGCTCGTGCGATCGAATTCCCGAAAGATTTTGAGTCGTTTCTGCAGGAACTTATTACAAATCCCGAGGAGGCTTTGCAGTCTTACTTCGAACTTGTGTTTTTCGATTACCCCGAGCACATAGTGCAGATTCTTCAAGCGGTGAACCAGGCCCCGCTATTGCTGGGGGTCGCCTTTGGGGCCGCAGTCACGAATCTGGGAGCGGTCCCCGGTTTGGCGGGGCTGTCCGCCCTGGCCCCCATCCAGCCCACGGCAATTCCTGCCGTCGTGGCGCCGCCTGGCGCGCCTGCAGCGCCGATGTTGCCGGCCGCTGGGATGGCCCCGGGTGTCGTCACGGTCGCGCCCGCTGCGCCGGCTTCCACGTCGGCGCCCGCTACGGGCACGGTCACCAGCGCTGGGACAGCACCGCCGCCCCCGGCTCCGGCCGCCGCGGGCTTCGGTTACCCGTTCCTGGTGGGCGGCGGCCCTGGCCTCGGCTTCGGGTCCGGGATGAGCAGTAGTGCCAGTGCCAGTGCCAGTGGCGTTGCCAAAAAGAAGGCGCCGGAACCCGATTCCGCCGCGGCGGAAGCCGGTGCGGCCGCGCGTGCGCGGGCACGTCGCCGTCGGCGCGCGGCGCTGCACGATCACGGCGATGAGTTCATGGATATGAATGTCGATGTCGACCCGGATTGGGGCGTACCGCCAAATGGTGAGCAGGAGTTGTCGAGCGCCGCGTCGGATCAAGGTGCCGGATATCTGGGCTTCGCCGGCACGATGAGTAAGGAAGCGGGCGGTGCGGCGGCGGGCATGATTACGCTGCCCGAAGACGAGTTCGGCAGTGGGCCCAAGGTGCCAATGATTCCGGGCAACTGGAATCTGGACGAAGTCGAGGCCGAGTAATCCGGCGCGGTGCCGTTTAGTGGTCGACGGTGATCGCCGGCACATCACAACGAGCGTCGGGTCGACGCCACTATTCATGGCCACCGCTCGGGCATTCCAGGCGCCACAGCTTTGCCGCTGCCGTCGACCCGTGCGAGAGACGTGCGGGCGCGCTGATTTCCTCCGAAAAAAGGGCGCAGGTGGCCGCGCGAACGGACCCACCAAATCGGCACGCGAAATGCGATCCGTGCACCCGGATAATGCCTACGGCGCCGAGTTGCTGTACCGCACAGCGCGGACGCAGAGAACCCAACTGGCCTGTGACGGCGAGGAATTCGGGTCGCGGCCATACCCTTCTGATGGCCCATTGCGAACTCAAGCATTACCCAGCGGCGGCGCAATTTCGCCGGACTACTGCTAAGTTTGTACCACTGCGACTCGTTCGACCACGTGCGGCACCCCGTAACCGATGTGAATCGCCGGCGGCGTCGGACTGATTGGGCTGGCTCGGGCGACTCTGGCTGCAGGCGCTGAGCCGCAAGTCCTCGTCGCTATGGCCGCACATTGAATGTGGATGCAACGATCTGCTTTGCCGCTACCTCTCATCCGGTGAGTACAACGTCGACCAATTACCTTTCCCCCGTTTGACTTACGTCTACAACAACAGCCCCACCTACTTGGCGGACCACCTGCTGCCTTTGACACAACTGCACGACGATCTGCTGAACCCGCTCACCGCTCCGAGATTCGCCTGGATCTGCGGCTCCGAGGAAGCCAACATGGAAGGCCCGGTGAGTTCGCCCCTCGACATTTTGAACTGGGCTACCAGCCAGGTCACCAACCACCAGTACAACATCGCGGCCGGTGACCAGTACTTGCAACAGTACGTGTCCACCATCATGAACTCGCCGACGTGGAACAGCGGCTCCAAGGACGCCATCATCATCACCTTCGACGAGGATTACAACAACCTGTCTACGGGAATCGGCAACCAGGGCAATCATATTCCGATGATCGTCATCCCCAACGAGGCCGCCGTTGCCACCGGAGGAATGCTGTCCGGCCACTTTGTGACCAACAGCTACTACAACCACTACAGCCTGATGTCGACGATTGAGTACGCCTTGAGCCCCACGGCCAATCAACCTCTTACGACGTTGACGAACAACGACTTGTATGCGACACCGATGAATGACTTCTGGTCGTAGCGGTTGTATGGAACGGATACATCCGCAGTTTGTCGATGGCTCCGCTTGACGAAGCCACTCAAGCCGCCGAAGGAAGGTGCGCGCCTGACAGGGCGATGATTCGGCGTCCGTAATACCCTCCAGCACAACGGGTCTCGGCTCTGCCACCGGCTCCATTCACAGTTATGCCGCTCTTGCTGAAGATGCGGGCAGCGGTACCCGGTGAACCTGGCCGTTGTGGAGCAATGGATCCGCCCCAACACGAACTCGGGGGCTGAAATCGACACGCCACCACGACGCAATATGTGTTCACATTTGCAATCGGTGTGAATAGAGTTACCCCGATCGAATCGTGCCGTTGACTGACGGGAGCCGCAGATGTCGACCTTTCTTATTGCAGCACCGGAGGCTCTGGCCGCGGCGTCAGCGGATCTGAATGGGATCGCCGAGTCGATCAGGCGAGCGACGGCATCGGCGGCGCCGTCGACCACGCAGATCGCGGCCGCTGCGGCTGATGAGGTGTCCGCGGCGATTGCCCAGATGTTCGGCGGCTATGCCCAGTCATATCAGTCGGTAGGAACTCAGATTGCGCTGTACCAGAAGCAGTTTCAGCAGGCGTTGAGCACCGGTGCGGGCGCGTACGCGGCCGCGGAGGCCGTCAACGGACTGTCGCTGCAAGGCTTCGAGCAGACGGTGGAGCAGACGCTGCTGGAAGTGGTGGACACGGTGAATGTGCCGGTTATGGCGTTGACTGGGCGTCCGCTGATCGGCAACGGCGCCAACGGGGCACCCGGCACCGGAGCCAACGGAGCTCCCGGCGGATGGCTGATCGGTGACGGCGGGGCGGGCGGGTCGGGCGCGGCCGGTCCTCCGTTCGGTCACGGTGGCGGGGCCGGCGGGGATGCGGGATTGATCGGCACCGGTGGGGCCGGCGGGGCCGGCGGCATCGGGGGTGCCGGTGGTCCGGGTGGTCGAGGCGGGTGGCTGCTCGGCACTGGCGGGGCCGGCGGGGTTGGCGGATTCGCGGCGACCGGGACAGCCGGCGCCGGCGGCGCCGGGGGCGAGGGCGGTCTGTTCGGCGCCGGCGGGGCCGGAGGAACCGGCGGATTCGCGGCGGCCGGAGCGGGCGGGGTCGGCGGGGCCGGCGGGTCCGGTGGACTGCTTGCCGGGCTGGTCGGCGCCGGCGGTGGGGCCGGCGGGGCGGGCGGAGTCGGCGTCACCGGCGGTGCCGGCGGGGCGGGTGGTGCCGGTGGCCTGCTGTTCGGTGGCGGTGGCACCGGTGGCACCGGCGGACTGGGTGACAGCGGTGGTGGCGGTGCCGGCGGGACCGGCGGTGCGGCCGGCGCGCTATTCGGCAACGGCGGCGGCGGCGGAACCGGCGGCACCAGCTTCTCGGGTAATGGCGGCGCCGGCGGCAATGGCGGGCACGCCGGCTGGCTGCTGGGCTCCGGCGGGGTCGGGGGGGCCGGCGGCAGCAGCTCCGGCGGCGCCATCGGCGGTCATGGGGGGCTCGGCGGCGACGCGGGCCTGTTCGGTTTCGGTGGCGCCGGTGGGGTCGGCGGATTTGCCTCGACCGGCATCGGCGGGGCGGGCGGCAACGGCGGCGCCGGTGCCATGCTGTTCGGCAGCGGCGGGGCGGGTGGAGCAGGCGCCCAAGGCGCCCCCACCTTCGCCGGTGGTGCGGGCGGAGCAGGCGGCCGGGCCGTGCTGCTCGGGCTCGGCGGCAACGGCGGGATAGGCGGTCTCGGCGCACCTGCTGGGGCCAGCGGCGCCACCGGCGCCAATGGGTTGTTGCTGCCCGCGGCGGCGCTCAATGTCATTAATGCGCCCAGTGTGGCGCTGACCGGGCGCCCGCTGATCGGCAACGGCGCCCCGGGCGCCGCAGGTAGCGGTGCCGCCGGCGGTGCGGGCGGCTGGTTGCTCGGGGACGGCGGCGCCGGCGGATCGGGCGCGAACGGCATCCCCGGCGGGCCAGGTGGGGCTGCCGCGTTGTTGGGAAGCGGAGGCACTGGCGGGGCCGGTGGGTTCGGTGCGACCGGTGTCGGACGGTCCGGCGGTCAGGGCGGCAACGGCGGCTTGTTCTTCGGCAACGGCGGGGGCGGCGGGGCCGGTGGAGTCGGTGGTGCGGTTGACGGCAACGGCGGGGGCGGGGGCGCCGGCGGCACAGGTGGGCTTCTGGGTTCTGGCGGGACCGGCGGCACCGGTGGAATGGCTGCTTCGACGAATGCGGGACTGCGGGGCGGCGCCGGCGGGAACGGCGGGGCCGGCGGGGCGCTCAGTGGCTTGGTCGGTGCCGGCGGCGGTACCGGCGGGGTCGGTGGCGCCGGGGACATCGGTGGTGCGGGCGGAACCGGTGGGGCCGCGGGTATCAGCGGTTCGATATTCGGCGGCGGGGCCGGCACCATTGGGGGCTCGGTGCTGGGTGCCGGCGGGTCCGGCGGTGACGGCGGTGCCAGCTTCCACGGCTCGGGGGGCGCAGGAGGAAGCGGCGGGACGGGCGGGCAGTTCGCCGGCACCGGCGGCTCCGGTGGGACCGGCGGATCGGTGCTGTCGCCCGCGCTTGGTAGCGCCGGCGGAGGTCTCGGCGGAGGTGGAGGCGCCGCCGGGTGGGTGGGCTCGGGTGGTGCGGGTGGTGCCGGCGGCACGGCGGGAGCGTCCGCGGTGCTAACCCCTGGCGGTCGAGGTGGCCTCGGTGGAGCCGCGGGCCTGATCGGCGGCGGCGGGGCCGGTGGAACCGGTGGATTCGCCGCCTTCGGCACCGGTGGGACCGGCGGCCGGGGCGGGGGCGGCGCGGCGCTTCTGGGTGGCGGCGGTCCCGGTGGGACGGGTGCCGAGGGGGCCCCCGGTTACGGGAGCGGAGACGGGGGCCCCGGCGGCAGTGCCCAACTGATCGGCACCGGCGGCAACGGCGGCAACGCCGGCAACGCCGCGACGCTGGCGTTGTTGGGTGGTCCCGGTACCGTCGGCACCGGCGGGATTCTGTTGGGTGTCAACGGGATTCCCGGTTTGCCGATGAGCCCGAACCTGTTGGTGAACGGGAACTTTGAAATCGCGACCCCGTCACCGTCGGGTACCAGCTCGGTGACCTACCCGGGCTGGTCCGTGAGCGGCACCCCGACCATCATCACTTACGGCACCCAGAAGGTCAGCTATGTGTTGGGGGTCTCGTTCCCGTTCCCGGATTTGCCGAGTTTCCTGGGCTTCCCAGGCACGCCGCCCCCTGGTGCCGGCGCCAATTTCGGCGGCGGTGGACCCGTGGCCACCTCCAGCATCCGCCAAACCGTCGACCTCAGCGCCGCAGCCGCCAGGATCAACACCGGCACAACGCCTTACACGCTCAGCGGGCAGCTCGGTGGCTATATGATCGACCCGTCGTCGACCTCGCTGCAGGTCAGCTTCCTCAACGCCAACGGCGTCGTGCTGGGTACCGGATCGACGACCTCGGTCAGCGTGATCGATCGCCTGGGAATCACCGGGCTGCAGCCGCGTTCGGTCTCCGGAACGGTCCCGGTAGGTACCACCTCCGCGGTGGTCACCGCCACCTACAACGACCTAAATCCCGTCCTCAACCACTACAACAACGCCTATGCCGACAACCTGTCGTTCACCGTCGGTGCGCCCGGTCTGACCCCGGCGGCGCTCACCGTACCGGCCTCCAACGTCGGCCAACTCGATCACGTGTTCCTGATTTACATGGAAAACCACGGCTACAGTGACATCGTCGGCAGTGTGAACGCCCCGTACATCAACAGCCTGCTGGGCACCTACGGATCCGCCGACAATTTCTTCGCCAACAGCCACCCGAGTGCCCCCACCTACTTCCGGATCCTGGGCGGCTCGGACTTCGGTCTGACCTACAACCCGAACCCGCCCTCGATCAACGCACCTAGCCTGATGCAAGAGATGGATGCCGGGAACATAACGTGGGCCAACTACGCGCAGAGCATGCCCTACCCTGGCGCGCTGGTCTCCTCGGGTGACTACAGCACGTTCCAAATACCGGCTGCGCAGTACAGCTACGTGTTCAACAACACCGTGGCCTACCAACAGCAGCACCTGCTGCCGCTGACGCAGTTGAGCACGGATCTGCAGAACGCGAACACCACGCCGCGGTTCAGCTGGATTGTCGCCAACAACGCCAATGACATGGAAGGGCCCGTTGATTCGCCGCTGGGTGTCCTCAACTTCGTGGGCAGCCAGCTCACGAACCACCAGTACAACGTCGCCGCCGGCGACCAATTCCTGCAGCAACAGGTGTCCCTCATTCAGAACTCCACCGCATGGAACACCGCCGGCCAGCGCGACGCCATCATCATCACCTGGGACGAGGACTTCAACAATATTGGACTGGGCATTGGCAACGAGGGCAACCATGTTCCGATGATCGTCATCCCCAACCAGGGCGCCGTAACCGCGGCGGTGCATCCAATGCAATCCGGGCAGTTCGTCACCCAGGGTTACTACGACCAGTACAGCTTGATGTCGACGATCGAGTACGCGCTGGGTCCGGCGGTGGGAGTTCCGTTGGCGCCGTTGACGTTTAATGACATGTATGCGACGCCGATGAATGGGTTCTGGAAGTAGGGAGTGGGGCTGCGCACCGCCCACAGCAATTAGTGCACTGCTGGCCGCGACCTGGATTTAGGACGGCCCCGATCCGCTAATGGGACCTCGTCGTTGGATCCGGATGTCGACGTGATGTCAACGTTGGATCGCAGCGGCTACGCCGTATCCCCCGCACGGCGGCGAGTGGCGGCACACGCGCACGCTTCGCGGACGTCGAGACTTTTAGGGCGCCACCGATAGGTCTTGTGCTGGTGTGCGAATCGTGTTGCCGCATGCTAATCACCGGTGACTGCGGCGGGCGGGCAACGGAGTCGGGATGCGGCCGGCAGCGGCCGCCGCGGCATTGGTCGAATGTGTATGGCGAGTACCCGGACGGCACCGAACTCTCCATCCTCCAATGGTAGCACAAGTGCTACAATAAGGTATGGAGACTGTGGGGCTACGCGAATTGCGCCAACATGCTTCCGATCTGGTCAGGCGCGCAGAGGATGGCGAGGAGATCGCGATCACCGTTTCCGGCCGGCCGAGCGCCAGGTTAGTTCCCGCGAGACCACGCAGATGGCGGCGGTGGTCCGACGTGGCCGAGCTGTTCGCAGGACCCGCTGACCCGGCATGGGATGCGGACCGCGAAGAGGTCGCCCAGGACGTGCGCGACCCGTGGTCAGCGCGGTGAAGGCGCTTCTTGACACCAGTGTGGTGATCGCGACGAATGTCGCTTCTCTCGATGGTGATCTCGCCGTCAGCGCTGTCACATTGGCTGAGTTGCACTTCGGCGTCCTTATCGCCAAGGACCGCTCGGTGCGCGGTGAACGGTTACGACGACTCCTCCTCGTCCAACGCGAATTCGACGCGCTGCCGCTCGATGAGGCTGTGGCCGCAAGTTACGGCAACATCGCTGCTGCGGTTGTCGATGCTGGGCGTCAGCCGCACGCACGATCGATGGATCTGCTGATCGCCGCGACTGCTCACGCACACTCGGCGAGGCTCTACACGCGCAATATCAGCGAATTCCACGGACTTGACGACCTGATCGAGGTTGTTGCGGTGTAGTGCAGTGCAACACTCCCTCGCCCATCCGGATCCGGTCGGCGGGTTACCTTAGCGGCCGTCGAGACTTCTCGGTTGGCACCGACCGCTTTGTGCCGGTGTGTAAATCGTGTGCCCGCACGCCAGACATCGGTGGGTGCGGTGAATGGTCCCGCAGGGGCCTATACCCCTGTTGAGGTGCCGAATTGGGATCTGGGCAAGTTCTGTGATGCAACACAGTTCGAGGCGTCCAAGGTGGCCGATTGCGGCGTGACAGAAATGCAGGACGACGAACGGTGAATTTCTCGAAATATCAAGAAATTTCTGCTCACCGCCGGTCGCGGCAGCCAAAATCTGGCGGTAAAAGCGGAGCGGGGCACGGAGATGTGGATCGGACCGGAGTGCGGCGCGCTGGGGTGTTGCATTGCTCAGATCGCGAAAAGCGTTGCCCCGAACAAGATCGCCATGGCGGCTGCTGTCATCGCCTGCGCGACATCGCCGAGTGGCCCGAAACGCGTGGTGGTGCGCCGCCGCTCGACGAAGTATGCGGACACCCAGAAAGCTGCGGCGATCGTGAAGACGACCGCCCCGAGCCAGTTCAGTGCGGTGAATAAGGCGGGCGATTCGCTGCTTGCCTGTTCGTTCATTGCAGCCATGTCCATGCCGGGCATCGGAGTGATCGGCGAGGGGGGGGAATGAACGTGCACGGGGTTGTTCATGCTGACATACATCCACGCCGTGGCCAGCATCATCAACGCGTGGTAGCCGTTGGCCATTCGTGGATAGCGCGATCGGACCGCGGTGATGGCTACCGCGACAAACCACAGAGCTGCCAGCAGGAAGAACACGGCGGGGCCGAGAGTGGGTACCTTTGCGCCCCATGGCCACGCCATCACGGACATGGAGATGGCCATCAGCAGGTGCAGACCGTGGCTGATCGCCGCCCTCAGAGGGAGGCGTCTAAAAAGGAGCGGCAAGCCGCATTCAGTGGCTCCCAGCGCGAAGAGTCCCGTGACGACCCAGCGCAGCAGTAGGTCGTGGATCATCCGATCGCAAGCCGCTCGAATCGCGGTGGTTGATGAAATTGTGGATCGCCGAGACAGGAGCCTGCTGTCATTGGTCGCGGCCGAAGCGTCGGAGGCGCAGGGAGTTGGTGACCACGCTCACCGAGGACAGCCCCATCGCAGCGCCCGCTACGACGGGATTCAGCAGCCCTAATGCCGCCAGGGGTATTGCCGCGGTGTTGTAACCGAAGGCCCAGCCCAGGTTCTGGTGGATCGTGCGCAGGGTCTGTCGGGAAAGTTGGATCGAGCGCACCACACCGTCCAGGCGGTCGGACATCAGGGTGATGTCGGAGGCCTCGATGGCCACGTCGGTGCCGGTGCCGATCGCGATCCCCAGATCGGCTTGCACGAGTGCCGGAGCATCGTTGACGCCGTCGCCGACCATGGCGACCAGACGGCCCTCGTCTTGGAGTCGGCGGACCTCGTTGACTTTGTCTTCGGGCAGGACTTCGGCCAGCACCCGGTCGATGCCGACCTCGTTGGCGATGGCGTTAGCGGTGCGGGCGTTGTCGCCGGTGATCATGGCAACCTGCAGCCCCATCGCATGCAGCTGACGCACTACGTCACGGGCGTCGTCTTTGATCGTGTCAGCGACCGCCAGCACGCCGATTACTTGGTCGTCGCGGCCGACGAATACCGCTGTGCGGCCTTGCTCTTCGAGTTTGGTGGCGGCCGCAGCGAGATATTCGGGGAGACGCAATTCGTTTTCGTCGACCAGTTTGCGCCGCCCGACCAGCACGGCTTGACCATTGACCTGGGCGCGGACGCCGTGGCCGGCCAGGTTGGTAAACGCTGTGGCCGTTTCGATATCGAGGCTGCGTTCCCGGGCGCCGGCGACAATAGCCGCCCCGATGGGATGTTCGGAGCCCGACTCGACCGCGGCAGCAATCTGCAGCACCGTATCTTCTTTCTGTCGCTTGTCGGGGATGACATCGGTGAGTTGCATCTGGCCGCGGGTGAGGGTGCCGGTCTTGTCGAACACCACGGTGTCGATTTTTTTCGACGCTTCGAGGACCTCTCCGCCTTTGACCAGGATCCCCATCTCCGCGCCGCGGCCGGTGCCGACGATGATCGCGGTGGGAGTGGCCAGGCCCAGCGCGCACGGGCAGGCGATGATCAGCACCGAGACTGCCGCGGTCATCCCCGCGATCGGGTTGGCCGCCAGGATCGCCCAGCCGGCAAACGTTAGGGCGGCCACACCCAGGACGGCGGGCACGAACACCGCCGAGACCTGGTCGGCCAACCGCTGCACCGGGGCTTTGCCGCCTTGGGCCTGCTCGACCAGATGCACAATCCGGGCCAGTGCGGTGTCGGCCCCGACAGCAGTGGCGCGCACGGTCAGCAGCCCGTCGATGTTGACGGTCGCCCCGGCCACCCCGTCTCCCACCGATTTCTCTACCGGGACGGATTCGCCGGTCAGCATCGACTCATCGACGGCGGCACGTCCCTCGATGATCTTGCCGTCGACGGGTATCTTCTCCCCGGGCCGCACCAGCAGCAGGTCGCCGACCTGCACTTGCTCCACGGGCACCAGAATCTCTTGACCGTCGACGAGCAGGCAGGCTTCCTTGGCGCCCATCTCCAGCAGTTTGCTGATCGCCTCGCGGGTCTTGCCGGTCGCTCGGGCCTCGAAATAGCGGCCCAACACCACGAACGCGATGATCAAAGCCGCGGTGTCGAAGAACAGCGGCCCCCCGGCGAAGAGTTGGTAGGTGGAGTACGCGAACGCCGTCAGCGTGCCCAGCGTGATCAGCGTGTCCATGTTGGCCGTGCGCGCTCGCGTCTGCTGGACGGCCCCCCTCAGGAACGGCCAGCCGGCCACAAACTGCACGGGCACCGTCGCGGCAAAGGCCAACCACCCCGCCCAGGAGGCGCCGATCACCATCGGCGCTGCCATCGACATCAACCCCAGCGGCACGGCCAGCCACACGCGGCGCAACCACTTGCGTTGCTCACCCTCGGCATCTGCCGCTGGCGCCCCGTGACACGAAGCCGCTGGCTGATGACAGCCACCCTCGCCGAGGGGCTCTTCGGCCGCAGGGCCGGTCGAGAGTCCGAGCAACCGGAAGATGCCGCCGGCAATCCTTTGCACCACACCGGGATCGCCGGAATTTGCGGAGTGTGGGGCGCGGGCGGGGACGGATTCCGCGGGGACCCGCTGGGCCTCGGCGATCGCCGACAAGACCGCAGCGGTGTCGCAGTCATCCGGCGAATACCAGATCACCACCGAAGCCGATCGCGGGTAGGCACGCGCCGCCTGCACACCAGCCACCTTGGCAACAGCATCTTCGATCGCTACGGCCCGGACGTCGTTGAAGTCAAAACCGCTGGCGCGCACACGCATTCGCCCGCCACCCTGGGATACGACAGTCAGCGTGAGGCAGGTTTCGGGACCGACCCGAGTGTCAGTGGCAAGCATTGCCGGGCTTGGGAGTCAAGGTCGACGTCGTCGCTACCGCCGTGGGGGGTTCAACCCGTTCTCCGATGCGGTCTGCTGCCTCAGCGAGTACGTCGGCTACGGCCAACCGAGCACGCTCGGCGCCCGCTTTGGTCTTGCGCTCGGTCGTGCGCGCCGCGCGCAGGCCCAACGCGGTCGCGCCGACCGTCACTTTCCGCCAGGGCGCCTTCGCCAAGGCTTCAAACGCCGCGGCACCGACCAGCCCGGTCACCACAGTGGGCACCGCCTTCGCCAGGAGTCCCTGCCAGGCCATGTTGAACACTTCCTTCCTATTGTTGAACCTTCACAGGTCGCGAACAGATACTGTCCGCCACGTTGTCTGAAGCTGATGTTGCGGGTCTAACCAGCGTTGTGACATTTCGGCGACGAGCTGTCGGGAGCCGGGAGCCGCGCCCGGTGCCTGTGCAACTGCGGGCCTCGTCCATGCCGAAGAAGGTACCCCCACGGGGTACTGCACCGCAAGCGGTGTGAGAAGTACCGGCGGGGAGGGTGATCCCTGATGCCAATGGCATTGCCAGTCAATGGGACTCGACCGCAAACGGGCGTGCCGCCTGACGACTGGCCTGAGCCAGCGTCAAATGCCACCAAAGGTAGTCGTGAGTTGCGAACCGGCGGCACCCCCACCGGGTATGCTGTGACCAAAGACGGCTTGGCGGCTGATTGCGATCACGGCGCGGTAGCGATCAGAAACTAGCCGATCACGAGGCAGGAGCTAGGTAATGTCCACATACGGCTATGCGGCCAACAAGGACGCCTACGCTAAGCGCCTGCGCAGAGTCGAGGGCCAGATCCGCGGCATCGCGAAGATGATCGACGAGGACAAGTACTGCATCGACATCCTGACGCAAATCAGTGCGGCCAGCAGTGCTTTGCGATCTGTGGCATTGAACCTCCTCGATGACCACCTTGACAGCTGCATAACCCAGGCAATCGCAACTGGAGGGACCGAAGCCGACGCCAAGCTCACCGAAGCGTCGGCAGCAATCGCGCGACTTGTGCGCTCATGACGCGGTTGCGCCGCCGGTGCTAGGTCCGCTCGATGCAAGTCATGATCACCCGGAGTAATTTCGGCCAGGGTGGACTAGGGGTCGGCGCTGAAGCCCCATCGATCCGTGTGATGCGTTGTGCAACAGCGCCTGGACGACTTTTGCGACCTGAACACGTGGAGCTGTGCGCCTGTGCCTCCGCGCAGCTCTGAGTCTTAGCTGCGTCCTGAGAGCGCCTGCGCCGCCAACGGTGTCGACGTATGCCCTTCCCCACCCCGGGTGGGGTGGAGTACCGTGTCGGTTGTGACACTCGGCGGAACGTATTGACATGGAATTGACGGCCAAGAAGCGCGCGGCGCTCAATCGCCTGAAGACGGCGCGGGGTCACCTGGACGGCATAATTCGGATGCTGGAATCCGATGCCTACTGCGTGGACGTCATGAAGCAGATCTCCGCCGTGCAATCCTCGCTAGAGCGGGCAAATCGAATAATGCTCCACAATCATTTGGAGACATGTTTTTCCACGGCGGTGCTCGATGGGCACGGGAGAGCCGCCATCGACGAACTCATCGACGCGGTGAAATTCACGTCAGCTCTGACCGGTCCGCAAGCGCAGTTGAGTGGCGCAGCCGTCGGCGAACCGAACGGCGGCCAACCCTTCATGACCGCGGCGGGCGTGGAATGACGAACACCGGAATTCTTCGTGGCCGCCTTCGGCCGCCCGTGTGGCAGGTGGTCACCACCCCCTCACCGACCGGCAAGCCGGCTGCCGTCCGCACGTAAATGTGCCAGCCGCGATCTGGACTGAACGCAGACCTATGGCATGACAATAGAAAGGTAGTGAGGGAGATGTTGATGGCGTTGCACGGAGTCGCCGCCAAGGCGGTTCCGACGGTGGTAACCGGCCTGGTGGGGGCTGTGGCGTATGAAGGGGTGCGCAAGGCGGCCGGCAAGGCTCCGTTGCGCCGGGCGACAGTGACGGTGACTGCATGGGGCTTAAGCGCTGCCCGAAAGGCCGGACGCACCGCCGCGAAAAGTGCCGAGCAGGCTCGATTGACGGCCGCCGACGTGCTGGCCGAGGCGCGGGAGCGCTCTGCTGAGGATGGTGCGCCGATCAAAGTGGTGGACTAGGGCGCGCGACCATGCCCACTGACACCCTGTCTGACGTTGATCTCACGCTGCGAGTCGTATCAGCTGCTGGCGGCCGAATGCGCGTGCAGACCAATGGTTTCAAGTTCGATGACGTGCGAGCCGTGGCGATCGAGGACTCGGTCGCCGTGGTGCCGGGCGTGCATGCTGTGCAGGCCTATCCCCGCACCTCTTCGATTGTGATCTGGTCTTCGCTCGAGCATTGCGACCCTGAACTGGTTCTGGCGGCGATCGCCGAAGCGCGGCACATCCCGGCAGAATCAGTACCGGCGCGCGCCCCGCACTCGGCCGATGGCAGTGCGACCGGAGTGGTGCAGAAAGTCATCGGCGGGCTTCGTCGCTTGCTGAGTCGAACGCCCGCCGTCGATCACGAGGCCGCGGTAGATAGCGCCTGCCATTCCGCGCCCGTCCAGGACGGTGGTCGCGAACGGCGGAAGTGGTTACGAAGGGTGTGGCTGGCCGTGCCATTGGGGTTGCTGGCGTTGGCATCGACCATGCTGGTACGTGCCTATCCGTGGGCGGGATGGCTGGCTTTCGCCGCGACAGTGCCCGTGCAGTTTTTGGCCGGGTGGCCAATTCTCACAGCTGCGGCGCAGCAAACACGGGCGCTGACAGCGAATATGGACACGCTGATCGCATTGGGGACCTTGACCGCGTTCATCTACTCAACGTATGAGTTGTTCGCCGGCGGGCCGCTGTTCTTCGACACCGCGGCGTTGATCATCGCGTTCGTCGTGCTGGGCCGCTATTTCGAGGCCAGAGCCACCGGGAAGGCGTCAGAGGCGATCAGCAAGTTGCTGGAGATGGGCGCGAAGGAAGCCCGGCTGCTAGTGGATGGCGAGGAGCGTCTCGTCCCAGTCGATCAAGTTCAAGTTGGCGATCTGGTGCGAGTACGGCCTGGTGAGAAGATCCCGGTCGACGGTGAAGTCACCGACGGGCGCGCTGCCGTCGATGAGTCGATGCTCACCGGTGAGTCCGTGCCAGTCGAAAAAGCCGTGGGTGACCGTGTTGCCGGGGCCACCGTCAATACCGACGGGCTGCTAACGGTGCGCGCCACTGCTGTCGGCGCCGACACAGCGCTGGCCCAGATCGTGCGCCTGGTCGAGCAGGCCCAGGGCGGCAAAGCGCCGGTACAGCGGCTGGTCGATCGAGTCTCGGCCGTTTTCGTACCGGCGGTCATCGGTGTTGCGGCCACGACCTTTGCCGGGTGGACGCTGATTGCCGCCAACCCGGTGGCCGGGATGACCGCTGCCGTCGCGGTGCTCATCATCGCCTGTCCGTGTGCGCTCGGCCTGGCCACCCCCACGGCGATCACGGTCGGCACCGGCCGTGGCGCAGAGATGGGGATCCTGGTCAAGGGCGGCGAGGTGCTGGAAGCCTCGAAAAAGATCGACACCGTGGTGTTCGACAAAACCGGCACCCTCACCCGCGCCCAGATGCGTCTCACCGACGTCATCGCCGACAAGCGGCGCCAGCCGAATCTGGTCCTGCGGCTCGCCGCCGCGGTCGAATCGGGTTCCGAACACCCGATCGGCGCGGCAATCGTCGCTGCTGCGCAGGAGCACGGATTGCAGATTCCGGCGGCGACGGAGTTCACCAACCTCGCTGGACACGGTGTGCGGGCCCAGGTCGACGGCAAGCCGGTGGTGGTCGGGCGGCGCAAGCTCGTCGACCAAGAGGAATTGCTGCTGCCTGAGCACCTGGCTGCAGCGGCGCAGGATCTAGAAGAGCAGGGCCGCACCGCAGTGTTCGTCGGCCGCGACGAGAAGGTTGTGGGTGTGCTGGCTGTCGCGGACACCGTCAAAGACGACGCCGCCGACGTTGTGCGTCGGCTGCACACCATGGGGCTGCAGGTTGCCATGATCACCGGCGACAACGCCCGCACGGCCGCCGCGATCGCCGATCAGGTCGGCATCGACCGAGTGCTGGCCGAGGTATTACCGCAGGACAAGGTCACCGAGATTCGGCGGCTCCAAGATGAGGGCCGGATAGTCGCGATGGTCGGCGACGGTGTCAACGACGCCCCTGCCCTGGTGCAAGCGGATCTGGGCATCGCCATCGGCACCGGTACCGATGTAGCCATCGAGGCCTCCGACATCACGTTGATATCCGGCCAGCTCGACGGGGTCGTCCGTGCGATTCAACTCTCCCGTCAGACCCTACGCACGATCTACCAGAACCTGGGATGGGCGTTCGGCTACAACACCGCCGCCATTCCCCTTGCCGCCATGGGCATGCTTAATCCTGTCGTCGCGGGCGCGGCGATGGGATTGTCGTCGGTAAGCGTGGTGACGAACTCGCTGCGGCTACGGGGCTTCGGCCGCGACTCGTGACAGTGCCGTATTGCTCCATCCGTATCAGACTGCGTCAACCATTGCCTCCCGGGAGCGCCGTGCATGATTGATGGCCTCATTCTGCGGTGGGTAGTAACCGCACTGTTCGTGATCTCGGCCGCTGAATGCGCTCGGGCGATCGCAAAAAAACCCCGGCCGTGGACGTTGTCCGTGAGCCACGGGTGGCATTTGCTCATGGCAGTTGGCATGGCGGTGATGGCTTGGCCGTGGGGGTGCGCTTGCCGGCGACGGGACCTGCGGTGTTCTTTCTGCTCGGAGCCGTGTGGTTCGTGGCGGTCGCTGTCGCGGCTGGTCCGATTCGTGACCGCGTTGCACTTGACGGCTATCACGCGCTGATGATGTTGGCGACGGCTTGGATGTACGCCATCATGGACCCCCATCTGCTGGGCACCCAGCCGGCGACGCCGATGCCGGGCATGGAGATGATGCCGGGGATGGCCATGGATGCGGCGCACATGTCGGGAAGCAACGGGCACCCCGTGTGGTTCAGCGCGACCAATTGGGTCGGTGTCGTCGGCTTTGCAGTTGCCGCCCTGTGGTGGACCTATCGCTACTTCCACCGGCGGCAGCACCAGCCGGCTGAGTGTTCGCTGGGACAGCTTGTTCAGGCGATGTTGGCTGCTGGCATGTCGATCTTGTTCCTGGCCGCGCTGTTTCCGATCTGACCTTCACCGTCGGGTACCTCACGTGTTGGTACCTGTCGGACACGTCGGAGGTACGGGCCTGTGCGGCCAAACCGCGCTATCAACAAACAAAGGTCGACGGAGTGCTGCCCCTGCGCAACAAAGCATTTGTCGTCATGGGCGATCAGCAGAAGTCAGGCGAACCGGAGCTGCGGCCGGCTCGCACGTCGTTGGCGATGACGATGACCTCGGCTCGTTCGTGCACCAGCGCCATCGCGGCCAGGCGAGCGGCCCCGACAAGCGCCAGCGGGATCGGCGCGGTGATCAAGGCGAGTGACAGGCCGACGTTTTGTCACAGGATGCGCTGGGCCCGGCGGGCATGGCTGAGCGGCTAGGGCAGATGGCGCAGGTATTCGCCGGTGAGCGGGACGTCGGCGGTTTCGATGGCCACGTCAGTGCCCATAGCGCCCATCGCAAGGCCCAGATCGGCGGTGGTCAGCGCGGGTAGCATGGCCGCCACCTGGTAGCCATCGCGACTTAGCGCGTCCGGGTCCGTTGCCACAAAAACTCAGCGCTTAAGACGCCGACATCGGCTACCGCAGCGGTGCCGTCGGGAGCACGTCCCACAGTGGTCCCGCCGCAATGCCGAGCCCCAAGCTCAGTGCTGCCGCGACAATCGCGGCGCGTGCAGACCACCTGCCAGTGTTGAAATCGTCTGGCATTTCCGGCTTCTGGAATACCGGAGCGATCCAACGCAGATAGTAGAAGAGGCTGAGCAGGCTGTTGACGAACACCGCCACGGCCAACCATGCGAGACCACCGTCCCAAACGGCCATGGCGGTGGTGAGTTTTGCGACGAAGACACTGGTGGGCGGGGTGCCGACCAGCCCGAGCAGCGCCACCACCAGCGCACCGGCCAGCCAGGGCCGGGCTCGCGCCATGCCACGGTAGGCCTTGAGGTCGCGCCGATCGGGCAGTGCGGTGCTCACCGCGAACGCCGCGCTGTTCGTCATGGTGTAGCCGACCAGATAGAACAGCAGCGACGGAAGGGCCAGCTCGCTGCGGCCGGCGACGGTGATCGGCACGAGTAGATAGCCGACTTGGCTTACCGTCGACCAACCCAGGAGCCGACGGGGATCCTGCTGCCCGAAGGCGGCCAAGTTGCCCAAAGTCATACTCGCGACGGCGAATATCGCGATCAGCAGTGGCCACGCAACCGTGCCCGGCAGCACGGTGGCCACGCGGTACAGCGCAATCAGTGCGCCGATCTTGGGGACCGTTGTCAAGAAGACGGCTGCTACACCATTGGCAGCTTGGGCGGCGTCGGGAACCCAGAAGTGGGCGGGCACACCGCCTGCTTCGAACATCAGTCCTGCCACCACCGCCACGACCCCAGTCGCCACTACCGCGGCCGGCGCGCCGCGCAATTGGGCGGCGAGTTCGTTGTAGCGGGTTGCCCCGCTGATCCCGTACAGGACGGTCACACCCAGCAGCAAAGTGATCCCGAACAGGGCGCCGATCAGGTAAGTCTTCAACGCTGCCTCGGCCGCCAGGCCCGAGCGCGACAGTCCGATCAGTCCGTAAAGCGGGATGCTGGCCAGCAGGTATCCGGTGGCCAGGACGAGCAGGTCGTCAGTTCCGGCGAGCACCATGATCCCGGCGGTCGAAAACAGAAGCAGCGCATAGGTTTCGCTTTCCCGGGCCGTTCCTGTGATGTCGTCGCCGGCTAGCGCCAGAACCATCAGGACCCCGATCGCGGCGGTGATCCGCGCCACCGAGGTGGTGGTGTCGACGGTCAAGGCCCCCTCGAACGCGGTCTGATCCGGTGCCGCCATGCCGACCGCCGCGACCACGACGACACCGATAAGCGTTGCGGCTGCGACGATTCGGGCCCACCATTGACGCTTGCGCGGCAGAAATGATCCTCCGATCAGCACCAGCAGGCCACCGCCGAATGTCAGTATCTCTGGCAGCATCAGCAGCGGCCGCATCCCGGTCTCGGTGTTCACCGGCTATCTCCCGACCAGCCCGATGAGCGCGCGCGAGGCCGGCTCGATCAGATCCAGCAGAGGTCGCGGCAGGATGCCGATCAGAATTGACAGCGTCAGTAGCGTTCCGGCCGAGCCCATTTCGGATGGGTGCAGATCGAGAAAGCCCTGCGAGTGGCCTGCAGTGTCCCCGGTGAAGATGCGCTGCAGGGCCCGCAAGAACAGGGCAGCAGTGATCAGGATGCCCGGTAGCGCGGCCGCGGTGAGAGGTGCGGCGGCGATGCTGCCGGTGAAGATCTGGAATTCGGCGATGAAGCCGGAAAATCCCGGCAATCCGAGGGAGGCGAAAGCGCCGAGCGCGAACAAGGCAGCCAATTTCGGTGCCGGCTCGGCCAGACCGCCGTAGGAGTCCATCTCGTAGCTGGCGGCACGGTCGTAGAACACGCCGGCGAGCAGGAACAGCGCCCCGGTAATCAGACCGTGACTGACCATCTGCGTGACCGCTCCGGTGACCGCCACCGCCCGCGCGTCGGCGGTGCTGCCCGAGAGCAGACCGGCGGCGCCGAGGGCCAGCACGATGTAGCCCATGTGGTTGACCGAGGTGTAGGCCACCATGCGCTTGAAGTCGTTCTGCGCCAACGCAACCAGCGCACCGTAAAGCACCGACACCACTCCGACGGCGATGATCACCCACGCCCAGGCACGCCAGGCCTGCGGCAGCATCGGCATCGCGATCCGCACGAACCCGTAGGTGCCCATCTTCAGCAACACCCCCGCCAGCACCGCCGAGCCGGTGGCCGGCGCGTCGGTGTGGGCCGGGGGAAGCCAGGTGTGGAACGGAACCGTCGGCGTCTTGACCGCCAGCCCGAGCAGAATCGCCGCCAGGACCAGCCCGCCGGCCAGCGGCCTACCTGTCAGCGGAGCAGCGGCAACCAGTTCGATCATGTCGAAGGTGTGCGGATCGGCGGCGATGTAGAGGCCGATGAAGCCGACGAGCAGCGCCAGTGAACCCAGAAAGGTATAGAGGAAGAACTTCAGCGCCGATCGAGCCGCGTCCCCGTGGCCCCATCCGGCGATCACGAAATACATCGCCACGATCGACAGGTCGAAGAACACGAAGAACAAGATCAGATCCGCGGCGACGAACAGACCTAGGCTCACGCTCTGCAGAAACAGGAACAGGGCGGCCTGCGACCGAGGCCGGTCTCGGCCGCGCAAACCATAGATCGCGCAGGCCAGAAAGATCACTGCGGTCATGACCACCAGCGGTAGCGATAAGCCGTCGACGCCGATGTGGTAGCTGCTGTTGACTCCCGGGATCCAGCGGGCACGTTCCTCGAAAGCCAGGCCATTCGGTGCCGGTGTCTTATAGCGTGCCCACACCAGCAGCGTCAGCAGCAAATCCACGGCAGTGAGGACGACCCACACCCAGCGGGCGGCGAACTCGCCCGACTTAGGTATGGCGAGCACGCCCGCCGCAGCGGCCAACGGCATAAAAACGATCAGACTGAGCACCTGTCACCTCACCGCCACAAGAAGCACGACGCCTAGCACGACCACCACCGCTGCGACAAGGTAGTACTGGTGCAGCTGGCCGGTCTGCGGTCTGCGCGCCAGCGCCCCGAGCTGACGTGTTCGCGTCGCCAACGATTCCACAGCGGCATCGACGCGGCGGTCATCGGTGCGGGCCGCCCATTGGCCGGCTCTCAGCGAACCGGCGGCGATCCGGTTCACGGCCCGGTCGAGAACGCCGTCGTCGAACCGGGCCAGCGCATGAGCCAGCCGCATGGTGGGGCGGGCGACCGCGGCATTGGCGGCCCGTTGCAAGCCAAGCCAGTCGGCGGCCCATCGCGGCTCTGGGACCCCCCAGCGCATCACCGTGACCACCACCAGAAGCGCCAACGCCGCCGACGCCGCCAACTCGGGCGCTGTGGCGTGTGCGGTCGACCCGTGGTCGAGAACACGGCTCATCGTCGGCGCGATTGGCGGCAACGCCAGTACCCCTGCCACGGCGGCACCAGCTGCTAACACAAGAATGGGCAGCTGCACAAAGGCGTTGAGCGCCTTGGGCTTCGGAGACTTCGGCTCCCCGACCGGCGCTGCCGCGCCCCACACCGCAACGAGGATCTTCGCCGCATAGGCCGCCGACAGCGCGACGGCCACCAACCCGACCGCATACAGAGCGATCGAGTGGTCAAGCGCTACCGCCAGCACAGCGTCCTTTGTCGCCCAGAGGGATAGCGGCGCAACTCCAGCCAGAGCGACCGCAGCGACGGTGGCGCACCAGCCGACCAGCGGCCATCGCCGGGCCACACCGTGCAGCTTGTCAAGCTGTTTGGTGCCGAGCATCGAGAGCCAGGCGCCGGCGGCAACGAAGAGCCCGGCCTTGGTAAAGGCGTGCGCGACCAGCTGCGCGGCGCCACCGCTGACCGTACCCACTCCTGCTGCCATCACCACGAACCCGAGCTGCGCCGCAGTGGAGGCGGCGAGCAACTGTTTGAGGTCGCGTTGGGCCACCGCGGCAGCGCCCAGCAACACTGCGGTTGCGGCGCCGGTCCAGGCCGCTACTTCGGCGGCCCATCCAGTCGCTGCCAGCAGCGGCTGGATGCGCAGCAGCAGGTACGCGCCCATGGCCACCATGGCCGCCGAGTGCAGGAGTGCGCTAACGGGGCTGGGGCCCTCCATCGCGCGTGAAAGCCAAAAGGAAAACGGCAGCTGCGCCGCCTTGCCCAAGGCGGCGATGAACAGCCCAGCCGCAATAGTGTTGCGCCACAGTGTAGTTGCGTGGGGCAGATCCGCCAACGCTAGCCCCGCGCCGCCGGCAAGCGCCGCGCCGGCGGCCAGATAGAGCCCGAGGTCGGCGCTGCGGGTGGTCACGAACGCGGTGAGGCCGGCCGACATGCGAAAGTCATCGCGCCACCAGAATCCGATCAGCGCATACGAAGCCGCCCCCATCACCTCCCACGCCAACAGCAGCGCCGGCAACGTGGCGGCGGTCGCGGTCAGTAGGGCGGCCGAGGCGAAAAGCAGCATCAACCCGTGGAATCGGCCTGCGGCTTCGCGGATGTCGGCCACGGCGAACACCAGGACCAGCAGGGTGACCACCGCGACGGTGGGAACCACCACCGCCGACAGGCTGTCCATGGACAGCCCGAACTGCCCACCAGCCACGAAAGCGACGCTTACAGCGGGACGAGTCATTGCCACCACGATCGACAACCCGACCACTACCGCTGACGTGGCGAGCGATATCGCAGGCGCGAACCGATCCCAGCGGCGCGCAAGGAGCAATGCCGCACCGCAGGCCGCCGGCGCGCAGACCAGTAGCCACAAGGCCAGCTGCGTCGTCGAGATCATCCGTTCATCCGGCCAAGTCGGCGGCCGCATCGGTCATGTCGGTGCGGCGCTCGCGGTGCAGCAGTGTGGCCACTGCGAATCCCATCGCCATCTCCACGGTCATCGCGGCGATGATCACCAGCAGCACCACCTGTCCGGGCGGTGCGGGTGCCGAAAACCACCAAAAGCCGCCGGCCGCCAGGATGACGGCGTTCATCATCAGCTCAAGGCCCATCATCACCATGACCACGACCTGCTGCGAGAGTGCTCCGTAAAGGCCGACGCTGAACAACGCCGCGGCTACCAACAGAACGGTTTGCAGTGTCATCGCCCCAACCCGCCGGGTTGTGGATCGCTCGTGGGCCTGCGTTTGAGGTCGTCGCCGAACCGGTCGTAGCGGCTGCGTCGTGACGCCAGGACGACACCGGCGACGATGGTCGCGACCATCACCGGGCTGATCACCGACATGGCCAGCATGCTGGGGCCCATCAACTCCTCGCCGAGCGCGAAGGTCAGATCCTTGGGAGGTGCGCCGCGCCGCGCTGGCCAGTCGGTGAGCAGGATCCCCGACGCCAGCACCACGAACGTTCCGATCGCAGCGGCTAATGCGCGTCGCTTGTCATGCACCATGCTCATGGGCATCAGCGCCGGGTTCATGCCCATGAACATCACCATGTAGACCGCCATCACTGCCATCTCCATCACCATCATCAAGATGATGACGATGCCGATGTAGTTCTGCTGCAACAGCACAACCGCGACGCCGACCGCGATGAACGAAACGGCCAGGGCGTAGGTGGCGCGGGCCATCGAATTGACGATGAAAACCGCGGCTCCGGTCAGCACGGCGGTCACGGCGACGACCCAGAACACAAAGTCAACGATCATGCGAGTCACTTCCTCACTGCGATGACGGCCACGACGAGGTCTTGCACAAGCGTGAGCGGCAAGAGCACCATCCACCCGATCTCCAGGAATTTCTCGGGTCGCAGCACCGGAAGCCGCCTGCGCAGCCACACGAACACCGACAGCAAGCCGAGGGTCTTGAGCAACACCCATAGCCAGGCCGGCAACAGCGGACCCGCACCGCCGCCGAGGAACATCGGCACCGCGAACGCCGCACCGGCAGCCAAGAGGGTGTAGCGGCCCGCCTGGAATACGAGTCGATCCACCCCGGACAGCTCCGCGCTGACACCGCCGGCAATATCAACTCCCAACGCGGCCGAGAAAGGTCCCCACACCGAAAAGGCCACTGCTCCAAGGCAATAGACGACGAACGCGATCGGCATCCACACCACGAACCACAGCCCTTGTTGCGCGGCGGCCACATCGGCGACCCGTAGGCTCTGCGCGGCGATGGGCGGCGCAACCAGCGCGAACATGAGCGGCATCTCATAGCCGAGCCCATGAGCCAGGAATCGATAGCCGCCGACCAGAGGATGGGCGGAGTTCGGACCCCACCCGGCAAGCCACACCAGTGCCCACACCATGACGTCCATGGCGTTGAACCACATGACTCCGACGTCGAGGTCGGCCAGCGTCCAGCGCCCGAACGGCACGACAGTCACCATGAGAGACGCGGCGACGATCAGGCCCGCTCCACCGGCACGCCACAGCAACGCATCGGCGGCCACGGTGGTGCGACGGCGCTGTCGCATCAGCCGGGCGACTTCGTAAACCGCATTAGCCGGCCCGGCGCCTTGGGCGGCAAGCAAGCCGTCGAGGGTCGCCGCGTAGAAGCCGAGGCACAGCAGCAATGCCACACCGCCCAGCGCCCACCCGCCTGGGACCGTGGTGATCGAGACGTCAGCCATCGCGACGACCCGGGTGCGATGCTGTGTCGATGCCGAGGCTGGCGATCCCCAGCCGGGCAGCCGCGACGTCCAGTCCGCTGACTAGATCGGGCAATGCGTCAACGACGGTGGTTGCAGCTGTGGAGACGCCACTTCGTTCGTTCGTGAGCGCGTGCTGCGCCGCATTGACCTGCGCGAGGAGGCGGTCGTAACAATCGCCGACCAGGGCCGGCGGCAGCGCGAGAGTGTCGCAGTCCTCGGGCGTCAACGTTGCGATGTCGCGCAACGACCAGCGCAGCGTTCGTGAGCGCCGGAGCTTGCTGTGCAGGGTGTCCAGCAGGCGAGCGGCGTGCCCGATGTCCGCCTCGCTGAGCAGCGCGTCACGTGCGCTTTGGGCGCTTGCTGCCGCACCCGGCCAGCCGGCCAGTGCCAGCAGATCAACGACATGGTCACAATGTCGCGCCGCAATGTGAGTACTCGGTCCGGTCGGCGGGACCTGCTCGCCGACTTCTCGGTCGACGATCCACGCTTCGGCTCGGGTGAGGACGTCCCCTTGTAGCGAGCACCGCACCACCAGCCCCGCGGGCCAGTAGCGCAGCACCGGCCCAAGGCGAAGGTGCAGCACATCCATTTCCAATCCGTCACGGTCGTCGCCGCTTTCGGCCAGCGCAATCCCAGCCGGTGCCATGTCCATCCCACCGTGGTGCATGTGCTGGTGTGCGCTGTGGTCCATGTGCTCGTGCCCGCCCGGACTGGGGGCGGTGTGCTCGTGATGCTCTTGCTCGCCGTGGTCCATGGCGTGGTGGTGGTGCTCGCCGTGGTTGGTGGCGTGGTGCTGGTGCTCGCCGTGGTCCATGGTGTGGTGGTGGTGCTCGCCGTGGTTGGTGACGTGGTGCTCGTGTACGCCGTGGTCGTTGCCGTTCAGCTTCGGAGATTGAGCGCGCTTTCGCGCGTCCCGGCGGTGCACCTCGACCTCCGCCAACTGCGTGCCCGCGCTATGCAGCGCCGACTCGACCGCGTCGGGACCAGCCAAGTCGATGCGAACCCGAGGCCCCGGCATCTGGTCCCAGACCCGCTCGATCGCCTCGTTCAGTTCTGGTCCCGGGGTACCGCAGACCGCTAACACGTCAGCGTCCGCGGGGGATGTAGCCACACACCAACCGCGGACTCGAAGTCGGTGTTCGGTCTGTGCGCGCAACATCCACGACCCAGGGGCCTCCACGATGAGCACGTGTGCCCGTCGTGCTGCGCATCGGGCCAGCTGCCGCGTCAGACCCACCGCAGGACGCCCTCGCGCCAAGCCCATGCGACCGCCACAAGCAGCACCGTCAGAAACGCAAACATTTCGGTGATGGCGGTCGCGCCCATTTTGATGACCACCAGCGCCCACGGATACATGAACAACATCTCGACGTCGAAGGCGAGAAACACCAGCGTCGCCAGATACCAGCGAACGTGATACCGCGACAACGCATGCTCTTCAGGTGGCCATCCTGACTGAAAAGGCAGCACCGTCAACGTGTTAGGGCTGATTGCACTGAAGCGATGCAATCCGTACACACTGGCAAGCCCCGCAACAACAACCGCCAGGGTCCACGCCACACCCGCATACATCGCGGCTCCTCGTCTGTCGTGGTGGCACGAACTCGGTACCGTCGCGGCCGCTTCTAAACCCAAGTCGTCGATGACTTCCATCGGCAGCGCTAGTCCGCAGGCGCTGTCGTCGCCAGGCAGTGGCCGTTCAAATAACGTATCAGCCCTTAGCCAGTGCGGAGATTCTCGACTGACGGAGATTCGGTCGCGATCACTCCTCAGCCCAACCGGTGACAAGACGAAGTGGTATAGGGCGCATCAGTTTCCTTGTTGTCCTGGCCGTGGCACGATCGGCTCAAATGCAAGAGTCATCAAATTGCGTCCCCGCGACATGCGACGAGGAGTTGCTGTCCTGCCTGGGGCCGGGCTTTCCGCCGCTGTCGGGCAGCGATCCCGGCCGGGTCGCCAGGATCCGCGACGAGGTGGCGCATGGTTTTGCGGCCCTAGCGGATGTCACCCATGCCGTGTCGTTCTTTGGTTCCGCGCGGACGCCGCCGGATCATCAGCACTACAAGATGGCGCGCACGCTGGCCGCACACTTAGGCAGCTTGGGGTTCGACATCATTACCGGCGGGGGGCCGGGGATCATGGAGGCCGCGAATCGCGGCGCCCGCGACGCCGGTGTGCGGTCGATAGGCCTTGTCATCGAGCTGCCTTACGAGCAGCGGCCTAACCCGTTCATCGACCTCTCACTTCAGTTCAATTACTTCTTCGTGCGCAAGTTGATGTTCGTCCGCTATGCCTCGGCGTTCGTAGTTCTTCCGGGCGGCTTCGGAACGCTTGACGAGCTTTTCGAGGCCCTGACGCTGATACAGACTCAGAAGATACGCAACTTCCCTGTCGTACTTGCGTGTTCGGACCACTGGACCGGGTTGGAACGTTGGATTCGTGACCGACTGTTGGACACGGGACTGGTGTCGGGTGCCGACGTCGACTTGCTCGTGATCGCCGATGATCCGGGGGAGATCGGCGAGTTGGTGAAGCGATGGCGCCGACGACAGTTGGAGACTTACCGTCCATCTCGGTGAGGGGATGTCGGCGCTAACGACCGAAGGCCCAGGACGAGATGTCAGACATCCGCACGCGGAGCTGGTCGTGTGAATACACTTCGCCGTTGCTGCGGCGGTAGGTAACCCGCGATAGGTGCATGTACTCGTGAAGTTCGCCACCATTGGGGCAGTTCGGACAGTTGCCGTCGGTGAAGGTTTGTCGGCTATGGTCCGCACCGACCGTCTGAAGGTAGCCAAGAACCTTCTGGTCGAAATGCCAGCAGGGCTCGATGACACCCGTCACAGTTCCTCCTGGCAGGTGCAGAGTCACATCGACGTCTGCGCCGGGTGTGTGTGGGTTGGACTCGATTGCGTTGATGATCAGGTGAAGTGAGCGGTCGATGGTCCCTGTCGCGAATGGCGTTGCGGGCGCGGTCACGGTATCGGACTTGCCTACCGGCATCTGCTGGTCCCTTCGTAGCCGGGTCGATGGTGCATGTATTCGGGCGGTAAAACCGGGTATTCGATAGTTCTACCGCATGCCACAGCCACGACACCGATTTGGGGAGCAAGCCGGGCCGCACGTCTTGATCAACGGTTGATTACCCTAGGGGGGTATGGTAGACAGAGATTACCAAGCGTTAGCTACAGATTGGAGACCGCGATGAGCACCTTGACCGTCACCGTTTCCGGGATGACCTGCGGGCACTGCGCTTCCTCCGTTCGTGAGGAAGTCGGCAATATCCCTGACGTCACGGCAGTGGACGTGGAGCTCGGCAGCGGCAAAGTGACCATCGACAGCGATGGCGTGATCGAGTTGGATGCGGTCAAGAATGCGGTGGAAGAGGCCGGCTATCAGCTGGTCCGCTGAAACAGCCCGTACCACTTCAACTGATTCAACTGAAGGAAAATCATGGACTCCGCCACGGAAACCACCCGGCATCTTGAGCTGCGGATCGGTGGGATGACGTGTGCCTCGTGCGCGGCCCGGATTGAGAAGAAGCTCAACAAGATCGAGGGCGTCAGCGCCTCGGTCAACTATGCCACCGAGCGGGCCCACGTCGACTACCTCGGCAACGTCTCACCCGATCAGTTGGTGACGACGGTGGAGCAGGCGGGCTATACCGCGGAAGCGCCCAAGCAGGTTTCACCGGCTATGAACCACGAGGCTTCCCCGCCGGTCGCAGAAACCGATCCGGCCGCAGCGATAAGGCAACGCCTGCTGGTTTCACTGGTGTTGACCGTGCCGGTGCTTGCGATGGCCATGGTGCCCGCCCTGCAGTTCGTCAATTGGCAGTGGCTCTCGCTGACGCTGGCCGCGCCGGTGGTGGTGTGGGGAGGGCTACCGTTCCACAAGGCCGCCTGGGTGAATTTGCGGCACCACACCGCCACCATGGACACGCTGATCTCGATGGGCACGATCGCCGCCTTGGGTTGGTCGGTCTACGCGTTGTTCTGGGGCACCGCCGGTATGGCGGGCATGAGGCACCAATTCGAGCTGACGATCTCCCGTAGCGATGGCACCAGCAACATTTATCTGGAGGCCGCCGCAGGCGTCACCACCTTCATCCTTGCCGGCCGGTTTTTCGAGGTCCGCTCCAAGCGGCGGGCCGGTGCGGCGCTGCGGGCGCTGCTAGAGCTCGGCGCCAAGGTGGTCGCGGTGCGCAGAGACGGTGTCGAGCACCGCATCCCGATTGAGCAGCTCGCTGTTGGTGACGAATTCGTCGTACGCCCTGGTGAGAAGGTGGCTACCGATGGCCTGGTGATCGAGGGCTCCTCGGCGGTGGATGCCTCTATGCTCACCGGGGAGTCGGTGCCGGTTGAAGTAAGCCCCGGAGATCAGGTTGTGGGCGCCACCGTCAACGTCGGCGGGCGAATAGTGGTGCGCGCCAACCGGATCGGTGCAGATACTCAGTTGGCGCAGATGGCGAGGCTGGTTGAAGAGGCGCAATCGGGCAAAGCGCAGGCGCAGCGGTTGGCCGATCGCATATCGGGAATCTTCGTGCCGATCGTGCTCGCGTTGTCGCTGGCGACACTTGGGTTCTGGGTCGCGACAACCGGATCCATCGCCGCAGCTTTCACTGCGGCGGTGGCGGTGCTGATCATCGCATGCCCGTGTGCCCTGGGTCTGGCCACGCCGACCGCCTTGATGGTCGGCACCGGCCGTGGGGCCCAACTCGGGATTTTGATCAAGGGACCCGAGGTGCTGGAGTCGACACGGCGAATCGACACCATCGTGCTCGACAAGACCGGTACCGTCACCACCGGCAACATGGCCCTGCTGGACGTGATCGCTGCGCGCGATGAACAATCCGCTGAGGTGCTGCGGTTGGCGGGCGCGCTGGAGGACTCTTCCGAGCACCCGATCGGCAGGGCGATCGCCCGGGCAGCCCGTGAGAAAATCGGCCAGTTACCCACCGTCGAGGGTTTCGCCAACCGGGAAGGGTTGGGCGTGCAGGGAATCGTCGAGAGTCACGCTGTGACCGTGGGCCGGCGACTCCTGGCGGATCGCTCGCAGCAGCTACCGGACAGCCTCACTGGGTCGTTGGGTCAGGCCGAGTCGGAAGGCAAGACCGCGGTCGTGGTCAGCTGGGACGACACGGCCAGGGGAATCCTGGTGGTGGCGGATTCGGTCAAGCCGACGTCGCACGAGGCCGTCGAGCGGCTGCGAGCGCTGGGGCTGACCCCGATCATGCTGACTGGCGACAACACGGACGCGGCCCGTGCGATCGCCGGGCAGGTGGGCATCGACCAGGTCATCGCCGAAGTGCTGCCGCAGGACAAGGTGGAAGTTGTACGGCGGCTGCAGGCCGAGGGCAAAGTTGTGGCCATGGTCGGTGACGGTGTCAACGACGCCGCGGCCCTGGCGCAGGCCGATTTGGGGCTTGCGATGGGGACCGGCACCGACGTCGCGATCGAGGCCAGCGATCTGACACTGGTCAGCGGAGACCTGCGCTCGGTGCCCGCCGCCATCGAGCTCTCGCGTAAGACGTTGGCGACGATCAAAGGCAACCTGTTCTGGGCATTCGCCTACAACATCGCCGCTTTGCCGCTGGCAGCCGCCGGCCTGCTCAACCCCATGCTGGCGGGTGCGGCTATGGCGTTCTCCTCGGTATTCGTGCTGACCAACAGCCTCCGGCTGCGCACCTTCAAACCGAACTGGTAAGACGGAGCTGACGCTGAGCAGCCGACCCCGACATGAACGCCCGGTATCTCGGATTGCTCCGGTGCCCCCGCTGTGGCGAGGAAGCACCGGAAGATAGAGCCGCCTTCGGATGTTCGCGCTGTGCACGCGCCGGCATTGGAGTGAATCTGACCCCGGTCTATGCGATCAAGGCGGGCCCTCTGCCATGGAAGGCGTCCCAGGCAGGAATCTTCGCATACCGCGATTTGCTGCCACTGGCGCCAGAGGACGCTCCGGTGACCTTGGGTGAAGGTCAGACGCCCCTCGTTCCGTTGAAACGGCTAGGGTCCCGGCTTGGACTACACAGGCTCATGCTCAAAGACGAAGCCCGCAATCCGACGTGGTCATTTAAGGACAGGCTGGCGGCGGCGGCCGTCACCAAGGCGGTTGCTTTGGGAGCTTCGACCGTCATCGTTTCGTCGACCGGAAACCACGGCGCAGCGGTGGCCGCCTACGCAGCCGCGGCAGGGCTTCGGTGCGTGGTTCTCACGCTGTCGTCGGTGCCGCGCGAGATGAGCATTCTCATCCGCGCCTACGGCGCTTGCGTCGTCGCTTATGAGAACGGCCCGGATCGGTGGTCGGTGCTGCGACAAGCGGTCGAGGCGTTCGGCTGGACGCCGATATCCGGGGCAGTAACGCCGCCGATCGGTTCCAACCCGTTCGGGGTGGAGGGATACAAGACGATCGCCTACGAGCTGTGGCGACAACTCGGGGAAGCGCCCGACGTTGTCGTCGTCCCGACGGCCTACGGTGACGGGTTGGCCGGTATTCGCCGGGGTTTTGCTGATCTGGTTGGTCTCGGTCTCAGTACCCGCATGCCCAGGTTGGTCGCGGTGGACCCGTTCGGTGCCTATGCCCACGGGCTCCAAGCCCCACCCGGACATCAGCCCACCGTCCCCACTCGACCGTCAACCGCATTCTCGGTCGCTGCGCGGGTGGCCACCTATCAGGGATTGGACGCAATCAGGGCCACCAACGGAACGGCCGTAGCAGAACCGAGCGATGACGCGATCACTCGTATGCAACTCGAATTGGCGTCGAGCGAAGGCATCTACGCAGAAGGCGCGTCGGTGTTGACGGTCCTTGCCGCTCAGCAGCTCGCTGCCCGAGGTTGGATCGGTGCTGACGAGAGCGTCGTGCTGCTGTCGACGTCGACCGGGCTCAAAGATCCTGGCTCAACGGCCAGCCACTTGACCGGCCTACCGGTCCTGGCACCCACCTTGGCGGCTCTCGAGGCGGCGCTACCCGTCGGCATGTGGCGATAGAGCGCGTGTGCACACCGCCGAACCCGTCACACGAGATGGACTCCGATCCGCTCTCACAACCATTCTCATGGCCGCATAGGCAACTGCTTTTGCCGTGCCACTGTTTGGCGGTCTGACACCGCGGGTATTGCTGAACCATGAAACGGAAGACGACAATTGCTGCGGCTGCCGTTGCAATCACAGCGAGTTTGGGCACGTTCGGATTTGGCAGTGGTGCCATCGCTGAGGCACAGCCGGGAACATTCCCGACCGACCAATGGTGCCCTGGGGCGTACTGGAACCCCTTCTGGGGGTCGAACTGGGACTGGAACCACTGCCACGACTCTTTTAACCCCGGCGGCGGGCATGGTCCTTTTGGGCCCGGCGGCGGCGGAGGAAACGGAGGCGGGGGACATCGTGGCGGCGGCAATGGCGGCGGTGGGCACGGTGGCGGCGGACACTAGCGCCGTTGAGGATCGACTGATGGGTCGTCCCGGAGTTGAAGAGACCTCGGGCCGTGCAGTCAGATCAGGCGTCCATTCGGCCGCCAAATAGCGTGTGCCGCAACACAACGGCAAGTATCCTCTCACCCGGCCGGGCGCCGGACGCAGTGACATGATGGTCGCAGCCGCGGGCCCGCTGGCCGTGACACCGGATTTTGAAGAAGGCCCTTGGCGAGCCGGCGCCGGAACACGGACGCCGCCGACAACAGTGTTGGTGCCCGAATGCATTCCAACACCGTCGCTCTCCGAGTCGCCCCTCCCGCGCCTGCTACCGTTTACCCGTATAGGTATGCGAAACCGACCCTGCACTTGATTCTCGAAAGGAAGTCATAGTGATGGTGCAACGATCACTGACCGCCTCCGCTGCTGCGGCTGCAGTCGTGGCGCTGCTGACCTTGACAGCATGCGGCAACTCCGGCAATCAGGCCGGATCCGGTACCACGACGGCCGGCTCGTCGAGCGTGTCGAGTTCCCCGGCGGGCACGCAGGCGCACAACGATCATGACGTCATGTTTGCCCAGCACATGATTGCCCACCATCAGCAAGCCATCCAAATGAGCGACATCATCCTGGGTAAGCAGGGCATCGATCCTCGCGTCGTCGACCTGGCCAACCAGATCAAGGCTGCGCAGGGACCGGAAATTCAACAGATGCAGACGTGGCTGAACCAGTGGGGACAGCCCACGACGCCGGGCGGCATGTCCCCTTCGTCGACGATGCCCGGGATGCCGAGCCAGAGCGGCATGCCCGGAATGCCCGGTATGCCGAGCCAGAGTGGAATGCCCGGGATGCCCGGGATGCCCGGTATGCCGAGCCAGAGTGGAATGCCCGGGATGCCCGGGATGGGGTTGTGTCCCTCCAGCGGTGTAAAAGGGTTCGGACGTAGGTTCCCTCGAAGACCAGCAAGTCTGAAGGAAGGAACCCACGTCCGTGTCGAAGAGGATATCGCCTGCGCAGCGGTTGCAGGCAGAAATTGATGAGGTGTTCGCCGGCGGCGAGGACCTGGCGGGTGCGATCGAGCAGGTCGCGGTGCTCGGCGCCCGGTTGCTGTTGCAGGCCGCGATCGAGGCCGAGGTGACCGCGTTTTTGGGCCGGGACCGCTATGAGCGGGCCGCAGGCAGTGCGGGCGCCCGCGCCGGGATGCGCAACGGGTACTGCCCGACCACGGTGAAAACCACCGCCGGCCCGGTGACGCTGGAGCGGCCGAAGGTGCGCGGCACCGCCGAGCGCTTCGCCTCCCAGTTGTTCGGTAAGGGGGTGACCAAGACCAACGCGCTGGAGTCGCTGGTGATCGCCGGGTTCGTGCGCGGACTGTCGACACGCGATGTGCAGGCCACCTTGACCGAGGCGCTCGGCGAGACCGCCGCGGTGTCGAAATCGACGGTGTCGCGCATCTGCGAAGACATCCGCGACCAGTTCGAGGCCTGGAGCGCTCGCCGGCTCGACGACATCGAGCTGGATTACCTGTTCCTCGACGGCAGCCACTTCAAATACCACGCCAACGCGTCGGCCGACCCGGTGCTGGCCGCGTGGGGTATCGACACCGACGGCAACCCGGTGTTCGTCGGGCTGAAGGCCGCTTCAAGCGAGTCCGGTGACGCGTGGGAGGGGTTTTTGACCGGGCTCGGTGAGCGTGGGTTGGCGTGTCCGCTGCTGGTGGTCAGCGACGGTGCGGCCGGGTTGATCGGCGCGGTCGAGCGCACCATGGGCGCGGCGCTGCGGCAGCGGTGTCTGGTGCATCGCGCCAGAAACGTGTTGGCCAAGGTGCCCAAGAACGCCCAAGCGGAGGTCAAGGCCGACTACTGGTCGATCTTCGAGGTGCCCGACACGATCGAGCCCGGCCCCGACGCGGTCGGGTATGTGCAGAAGCGGCTCGACGTGTTCGAAAGGCGTTGGCGCGACTCCTATCCGGCAGCGGTGCGGTGTCTGCTCAGCGACCGTGACTCGCTGACGGCCTACCTGCGGTTCCCGCGTGAGCACTGGACCCGGGTGCGGCACTCCAATTTCATCGAGCGGACGTTCGGTGAGACCCGCCGCCGGGTCAAGGTCATCGGTCGGCTGCCCGGCGAGGTTTCCTGTCTGAAGCTGGTGTGGGCGGTGCTCGATCGCGCCTCGGCCGGGTGGCGAGGGTTCACCATGACACCGGCCGGGCTGCGGCTGCTGGCCAACCTGCGCAGGTCGCTGCATGACCCACTTTCCGAACTCCCGCAACGGAATTCGGGAGTTCACGCCGAAACCGGCGTGGCGCCAACCGATTCAGCTGCCACCGCATAGAATCGATTGTCACAGGCCGACTATTCGTTTCAGGTGGGGAGCGAGCCTTCTCCCCACCCGAACGTGGCTATGACGTGAAGCCGGGCACCGGGTAGCGGCCGTTGAGTATGTAGTTGCCGACTTCGGCGATCTTGTAGGAGACCGGGTCGTGCAGGGTATGGGTGCGGATGTTTCTCCAGAATCGGTCGAATCCGTACCGGGGGGTGTGTGCCGCGGGCTCCGATGACCTCGAAGATGCGGCTGGTGATGTCGAGGGCGACCTGTGAGGTCAACGCCTTAACGCCGGACACGCGGACCATGAGCTCACCGCGATCCTCGGCGGTCAGTTGTCGGCCTTTGTCCCAGACGGTTTGCAACAGTCGCGCGGCGTCTCGCGCGGCGGCGTCCGCGCCTTGGTAGGCAATGCCCATTTCGCCGTAGGCGCGCACGACGTAGGGATCCTCGACCGCCTGGGTGACACCGGCTGGTGTCCACGGGCGGGCTTGGGTTCGGGTGTAGTCGCGCGCGGCGTCGAGCGCCCCCTGCGCGATCCCAAGGTAGACGTTGGCGAAGCTCAGCTGGACCAGTGGCCCGAACAGGCTGGCGGGCTGGAACTGGAAGAAGTCATTGATGATGGCGTTGGGGCCCCCGAGAACCTCGTCAGCGCGCACCTCCACGTCGTGAAACTCCACGGTGCCACTGTCGGTGCGACGCATGCCCAGGGCGTCCCAGTCGTCGTTGACTGTGACGCCGGCTCGGTCGGTCGGGATCACCGCGGTGATGATCGATCCCTGCTGCGCTGACGCGTCTTGAACTACTCCAAAGACGAGCAGCAGGTCTGAATCCGTGGCGCCGCTGGTGAAGTGCTTGGTGCCTTCAAATCGGTAGCTTCCGTCTTCGTGGGGTGTGGCACGGACCTTCCAGTCCAGCACGTGGCTGTTGTTCTCGCTGGATGCGTTGCCGGCCACCAGTTGTGTTGCGCCACCTGGCGGTAGACGTGCTCCGTCTGTTCGCTCGACCCCAAGAGCTCGATGAACGCGATGCACACGGTGTGGTACCCGAACAGATGACCCAAGGAGCCGTCTACTTTGGCGATCTCGCGGATCACCTCGAAGATGGTGGGCCAGTCAGCACCCCATCCCCCGAACCGTTGCGGAACTGCCAGCGACAGTAGGCCGCTGGCGCGCAGGTCCTCGCGTTCGGTGGTGGCCGATCCGCCGGCACGGTCGCGCTCGATGAGGCCGTCCTGCCATGTCCGGGCCAGATCACGCGCTACGGCAACGGGGTCGGCGAGGTCGGCTGGCCGGGGCTTCGCGGTGTTGGTCGTCAGTGTCATGATCCGTTTCCTGGTGTCGATCGGTTCAGGCTTGCGGCTAAGAACTCCGGTGCGGCCCATTGCTCAAGATCGACCGGGTGATCGATCAGGTCGTTGTCGAGGAGGAACCGCTGTGTCTGGTCCAGCAGGTTGATGGCGGATTCGTCCAGGCGTGGCACTAGGTGCTCAGCGAAGTCGGGGCCGAATCCTCGGTCGATCGCCGCGGGCGCCACGCCGAGGTTGGCGGCATGGATTGTCACCACCTCGTCGTGGTGGTGACGGGACCACTGGCCAGCGCGCACCGCGGCGTCGACGAGCCGCTGCACCAGATCGGGGTGGGTCTCGAGCCAGCTGCGCGCTGACCGTCCAGACGCTGGCGTATAGGTTGCGTTGGTCGCCGCTGAGGTCGGCCAGTACACGAGCGCCGTAGAGATCTTCCAGTTCGGCAGCCCACGGCAACCAGCTGAACAGCGCGTCGACTGTGCCAGCGTCTAGGACGCCGGCTTGGTGGTGGGCCACCGCGGGGAACAGATCGGCGCCCTTGACGCTGGTGGCGGCGCTCAACCGGTCCGCGGGCAGATCCACGCCGGGAGTCTCGATGGCGACCAGGTCGACATCGCCCAGTTTCACACCGCCGCGCTCCAGCGTGGACAGCAGGCCCCGAGCCTCCCAGGTGCCCAGGGCGATCAATGTCTGCCGCCACGGGTCGAGCTGGCGATCAGTCACCCAGCTCGCGGCGCAAGATGCGAATCGCCGCCGCCGAGACCCGACCCGGCGGCCCGCCAACTCGGCGGGCGACCGCACCGGACTGTCCGCGCACACGTAAAAGCCCTGAGGCCCGGCGAAGCGGGTGACGCCCAGCAGGCGGGTACGCCCCGGTGCCCGCAGCCCCTCGCTGACTAACGGCGGGATCTCCCCACCGAACCTGGTGTAGGCGGGATGGTCGTAGGTGAAGTGTAAAGCGCCCTGGGCGCCGCTCAACACCTCCAGGGCGATACCCTCCTGCGCCAACAAACCCGCTTCCAAGGCGGTCAGCAGCGCATTGGGAACCGGGCAGTTACTGTAGGCCAGGACATCACGCTCGACCGGAGTCGTGGTCATTGCACGCTCCTACCGGTCGGGCGGCTCAACCCGAGATGCTCGCGCAAGGTAGTTCCCTCGTACTCGGTGCGGAACACTCCGCGCTCCTGCAGCAACGGCACCACCTGATCAACGAACTCGTCGTAGACGCCGGGCAGATAGGCCGCAGAGATGATGAACCCGTCTGCGGCACCAGCCTCGAAATGGCTGACGAGTTGCTCGGCGATGTGCTCGGCTGTTCCCGCCCACTGCGGCACGAACCCGACGTTGGTCCCGTATCGCCGTCCCAGTTCCCCGAGCGACAAGTCGCTGCCGCCAGCGGTCGCGGAAAACATCTGCAACATGGTCGGCACATGCCGGTCACCAAGGTCGGCCACGATATCGGCGTACTTGGTGTCCAACGGATACGCCGAGAGATCAATCCCGCTATGACTCGACAGGGTCGACAGACCGACCTCAGGATGCACCAGCGAGTTGATGTATTCCAGCCGGTCTCGGGCGATGGCCGCAGTCTCTCCGAGGACCGGCATGATCGCCGTGAAAACCTTCGTCTGGTCCGGATCGCGGCCAGCGGCGGCCACATTCGCCTTGAGGTCCTGATAGGTCGCACGCATGATGTCCAGATTCGGCGAGATGCTAAACACCGCTTCGGCCCACCGCCCGGCGAAGCGCCGACCGCGCGGTGACAATCCCGCCTGCAGGATAACCGGCTCGCCCTGCGGTGACCTGGGGACCTGCAACGGGCCGCGAACCGACAACCATTTGCCCTGGTGCCCAACGTATTGGACCTTTTTCGGGTCGGCAAACCGCCCGCCCGCCTTGTCCAACAGCAGAGCATCGTCGCCCCAGGAGTTCCACAGCTTCTTCACGACCTCAAGGAACTCGTCGGCACGGTCGTAGCGGATATCGTGTTCTAGGTGCTTGTCGACCCCGAAATTGCGCGCCTCCGAGTCGTTAAGCGACGTCACCACATTCCAGGACACCCGGCCATCCGACAGATGGTCCAGCGTCGCGAAGATCCGCGCGACGTGGTAGGGCGGGTAGTACGTCGTGGAAACCGTCGCGCCCAAACCCAATCTGTCGGTCGCCGCGGCCATTGTTGCAACAACACTGGTCGGTTCCAGGGCGATCGCGCCTTGACCGCCCAGGCCGACGCCGGTCTGAAGATCCCCACCGTAACTGTCTTCGATCGCCAAACCGTCCGGCAAAAACAACAAATCGAACTTCCCGCGTTCCAACGTCCGAGCGATCCGCTTGTAATACTCACCGCTGAGAAAGCCATTCGTAGCGCCCACGTGACGCCACGCACCGTGGGCGTGGGTCACGTTGCCAGCCGAGAAAAACCCAGCGAGGTGCAGTTGACGGCCTTGGGGCACGGTCGTGGTCGAAGATGTCCTCCCGTTCGAGGAGTGGGCGGTCCGATCGAGTATCTATTCACGAGCCATCAGCAGCACAGGGTTAAAACCTCGATGATTCCGGTGATTCCTTTCCATCGCGCCGGGGTGATCGGATGCACGGTCTGTCGGACACAACGGTCGACTTGCCACCGACGGGACTTCCAACTGCTGCAACGGATTCGACCGGCAATCCGAAACCGGCGTCAGTGAGCATTGAGGCGATCTAAGTAAGACCAAGACATGCTCGCCGTGGCGGCATCCAATTCGTCAGCGATCGCATAAAATCACCAACGCAAAACAGGGAGCCTACGTGACGCCCCTTTTACACCGCTCCTGGGACATCACCAGACGCTTCAGCGACAGAGCGAGTTTGATTGGTACGTGACCGAAGACGTGCCCATGGTCCCCACCATATGGATAAGCGTGGGCGACAATGAGTTTCGGCAGCTCCGGATGACACGTAGACACGTCGGCGGCTCCCGAACCTGCATCGAAGAGCAATGGACGCTAATCGACACACGTACCGGGCAAGTGGTTGAACGGCTCACCACTTCCTACGCCGAACCGGAGCCGGGGTGGGCCTACGAGCAGCATCGCTTGGCGATTGTGAACTAGTTGGTGGTTACGACATGTCCTATGCCGCTGAGAGAATGACGCAAAGATAAGAATCGAACTGGGGTGGCGATGAGCATTGAAGATGACACGTTGGGGCCGGCCGATGTCACGTTCAGTGACGGTCAAACGGAGCGGTACGCGGCCGTTGAGCTACTCAATGATGGGGTTCTCAAAACCACGCAGCGCGCCGCGTTCGAGCACCCGGAGTTCGGTACCGGAATCGGCGAAACACAGGTGCGTTACCACGCGCCACACACGTGGCGCTATGTAGAGCTCGTGGCCATCGAGAACGGCACTCTGTGGGTCAGCGACGCCGACTGGGAGAGCGAAGAAGCCGCCAAATGGGAACAGCTCGCAGGGTGCGTCTCGGTCGAAAACGCGTACCAGGTGATCGCCGACTATTTGCTAAACCATTACGCCAAGTACTACGGAGCGCACGCCCTGGAGAGTGCCCGGACGACCTTCAACCTTGAGCCCAATGAACCACGGGCGTCAAAAGAGGTCAGGAACGATGAGGGCGAGCCCCGGCGGCTGGCCTTCCGCTGGGCAAGCACCCCGAGGGCGACGGGGCCTTTTAGCCCTTTTAAGTGAAAGACGGGGGCGCACCAAATTGGGCTGAGCGTCGCGCACGGCCGTGGTGTCTCGGTATGGTTTTCCCATGTCGTTGCTTGCGACGTCGCCGATGATTTCGGATGTCTGGGTGGCTCAACGGCTGCCTGACTTGCCACCGGCCCGTGAGTTTCTGATGTCAGCCGGGTTCGGCGGGGCTGCGGCCCTGCTGGCAGCCCTCGTGTTGGCCGCCGTCGTACTGTTTGCGGTCGGGCGGGCCACCAAGCGCTACCAGCAAGTTCGTGATGCCGAACGCGACAATGCGACAGTCCAGCAGTGCTGGCAGCGGCTGGTGTGGATAGTGGAAACTGCCGGTGTAGAACCGGCCGACAACCAACGCGCCACCGTGGGATTGGGGCCAGAATTAGCTCTCGAACTGCTGCGGGGTTTGTTGCGCGACGCTGAGGATCTGCGCGCCGACACCCTCGCCGAGGCGGTCACGGTCTATCTGAACGAATTCTCGCGGCTCTTGGCCCACCAGGGCAGCGTGTCCTCAGAACCGTCCGCTACAGCCCCGGCCGACCAGCGGCCACGAGGAAATCAGCCCGCGGCCGAACCGGCACAGACTAATGGCGCACCGCCCGAGACCCCCAGCAAAGTGGCGGTCGCCAGCGATCGCCGCCGTCAGCGCCGATGACACATCTGCGGCAGCACATCGAGGAACTCGACGTCGATCGCTGGGCGCCGATCACCAAACGGGCCGCCACCGCCGCGGTCGATGCTGCGCAGCGGCACGGCAAAGCCTCGCCTGCAGAGGTAGCCGCGGCGGCCGCGATGAGTGAATCTGAGCTCATCGAGCACCGCAACCGCGAAGGCCCAGCACCGCAACATCTTTCACCGGTGATGCGCCTTGTCGAGGCCGATCATCGCCGCGCGGTAGCCGAGCATCAGACGCGCCAGGCCCAGCAGCTCCAACGCGACGCGGAAGCGGCCGCACAGATAGCTCGCAGCGAGGCCGAGGAGTCCGCCCGGGCGGCCGCCGAGGCCCGCGAACAGGCGCGCAGAGCAGACACCGCCGCCGCGAGTAAGGCCACCCAACACGCCGCCGAACTTCGCAGTGCCCAACAGACTTTGGACGAGCTGCGCGCCGAGCTCGAACAGGTACGCGCCGACGCCGCCACCGAGCAGACGACCGCCGCCGAGCAGCTGCGCGCCGCCAATGAGCGGGCCGAAGAACGAGCTGCAGAGCGCCGCGAGGAACGCGCAGCCGCTCAGCAAGCCCTAGAAGAGGTCCGAGCCGAGCTCGAAAGGGTACGTGCCGACGCCGGCGCCGAAGTAGCAGCCGCCCAGGAGCGGGCACGTGCCGCAGAGGAACGCGCCGAACAACGCAGCGCCGAGCGGGCCGCCGAGCGCGGTGCAGCGCAGCAAGCCCTAGAAGAGTTGCGCGGCGAGCTCGAAGAGGTCCGCGCTCGCTCGGCGGCCGAGGTCGCGGCCGTGCAGGGCCGCGCCGATGGCGAGGTTGCCACGGTGCGCGCTGCACTGGCACGGGCCCGGGCAGAAGCTGACGACGCTGTGACGGCTCTACATGCGGCTCAAGCAGAGGCCGCGCAGGCACGCGCAGAAGCCGAGCAGGCCCGCCTGGCCGGCGCGGGCGCCCCGGATCTGCTCAGTGTTCCTATTCCCGCGCCGGAACTGCGGGCGCATACCGGCGCAATCGAAGACGCGCTCTCGGCGGTCGCTGCCCTTGACCAGGTACTGGAAGCCGGCATGATCAGCGACGGTCAATCGGTCGACGGTGAGGCTGTCCGCGCCCTGGTGGCGACGGTGCAGCGGCAAGCCGGCGATCTGTCTGAGCAGTTACACGCCTTGTCGGCCCGGTACAGCGATGGTTGGCAAGCCCACGCCGCGCATACCTATGTGGGCGCGGCTACCCAGGCGTACGGCGGCATGCTGGCCCGGATCGCTTCGGCGGCACAGCGGCTGGGCCAGGAGGGTCACGCCGGCGACGGGGTGGCCGAGGTGGTGACGGCGATGCTCGACGCTCATCCTTGGCGGCGTTGAGACCGACCGGACGCCAGATGGCGAATTTCGCCACCAAAACCTACACGGGTGGGACGGCACGCAGCAGCTGATCTAGATGCGGTGCGGCGACGCTGTGCTGGTAGGCGCTAAGGCAGTCAGTGAGTTCAGCTTTGAGGTCGGCGGGCAAGGGCACGGCGTGCTGCACTAGCGCGCGCAAGACGGTGGTAATGGCGCGGTAGGAGTCACCTGCACCGAGCACGGCGTAAAGCTGGGCACTTTCGGCGGCGGAAAGAGACGGGCTGGTGGCGTCGACCAGCTTCCACGCCAAATCGGCTTCGGCCCAGGTGTCCACATGGTTATTGTCGCGGGACATCGATGAAAGCGCTGCCCGACGCGAGACGGTGGTCTGGGCCCGTGCCGGGAAAAATTACACTGCCGCACCCACACGGTGGGCGGTTAGAGTTCGAGGCCGTTGCCGCGGTCTTGGTCGCGGCCGCGTGCGCGGTCGCGGGCAGCGATGGCATCCAATCGTGCTGTGGTGGTGGCGATGTCGGCCAGCTGGCCGAGAACCTGGTCGCGTTGGCGCAACAGTTGCTCGGCGCGGCTGCGCTCGGTGCTGGGCGTGTTGGTGGCGGCCACGTGGTGGGCGGCGCGGTCGATCGCGGTGCGGGTCTGGCGATACTCGGGGTCGGGGACGCCGAGTTGCTGGGCGTGCGGCAGGTCGTTAGCCAAGACGGTGAGCAGCGTGTGGTCGGGTTGCTGTTCGCCGGGGGTGGCGATGAGCAGGAGTTTGGTGTTGGTGGCGGCGGCGCTGTGGGCGAGCCAGCGCAGCTGATCGGCGGTGAGGGCATGGTCGTCGTCGACGATGAGCAGGCTACCCAGCGGTAAGGTGCGGTGCTTGCTGGTGACATCGTCGCGGTAGGCGTCGATGGTGGTGGTCGCGTCGGCGTAGGTGCGCTCGGCGGACTCGGTGTCGGTCACTGCGATCGTGGGCTTGTTGTGGCGGTGGGCGGTGGCGGCCAGGGCGGCCAGTGCGGTGGTTTTGTCGGCGCCCGGGTGCAGGTGGAGCAGTTGGACGCTGTGGATGTTGGTGGTGATGGCGGTGACTGCGCGACGGTGCTTATCGTCGAGGGCTTCAAGGGCTGCCGGCGGGGGGCTGTACATCGCGGCGGGGCTGGCCGCGCTGGCGGCGGCAAGGAAGTCGACTTCGGCGTGGAGTTGGTCTAGGTCGGCGCCCAGATCGTAGGTATGGGCGGGGGTTTGGGCCAGGGCACGGGCCGCGGCGGCTTCGGCGCGGGCGAGTTGGTCGTCGAGGGCGCGGGCCTGGCGGCGGGCGGCATTGAGGGTTTCGGTGTCGGCGCGCAGTGCGTAGGCGCGCCGGTCGTGCAGGTGTTGTTCGGTGACGATGCCGGCCGCGCCGCCGGCGGTGGCGATGAGTTCGGCGCGGGCCTGCTCGAGGCGGGCGCGGGCGGTGCGCACGGCGGTGTCGACCCGCTCGGTTTGTGCGCTGGCTTGGTTGTGGTGCTGCTGGTAGCGGTCGGCGGCGTCGTGTTCGCCGCGTTCGGTGGCCGCGGTGATCGCGGCCTCGAGCTGGGTGAGGAGTTGGCGGTGTAGCTCGGCGGTGTCTTCGGCGTGCACCCAGCGGGTGTGCGCGGCGGCTAGGGCCTGCTGGTAGGGGCGTTGGTCGACGAGCTGTTGGTGCAGTTGGGTGAGCTCGGCGGCGGCTGCGCGTTCGGCGGGCCCGCCGCCGCCGGTGAGGATAGCGTCGGCGAGCTGTTGTGCGTGCTGGTGGGCGGCGTCACGGTGGGCCCGCAGGCCGGGGATGTCGATGTCGTCGACGCGGGCGGGTGTGGCGGGCCGGGTGGTGGGCAGGTCGGCGATGTCGAGGCCGGCGAGGTCGTCTTCGACAAAGCCGTAGGGGTAGTCGTAGGGGTCGGGCGGGGGCTCGTGCAGATCGGCCTCGCTGATGAGGTGCTCGTTGAGGTCGAATTGCTGTTGGCCGGTGGGTGTTTCGGCTTGTTCGGCGGGGTGGGGGACGTCGGGGTCGATGGTGGCGGCGTGGTGGGCGAGCAGCTCGACGCGGTAGGTGAGCAGGCGGGCGTACTCGTCGGGGCGGATGGTTTGGGTGGCCGAGATGTCGTGGAGGTGTTCGGCGGCCGCGGCGAGCAGATCTTGCGGGGGCCAATCGGCGGCGGTGACCGCGGCGACCAGCCCGGGCCAGGCGGGATCGGTGATGACGGCCTCGGCGATGCGGGTACCCAGGAAGTGGTGCAAGTCGGCGGTCCAGGCGGGCCGCAGCTTGGTGTCGGTGCCTTCCAGTGAGGGGGGTGCCAGCGTACCGGCCAGTCGCCACCACAGGGCCGCGGCGGGCATTTCGGCGGGCAGGGGCCCATGTTGGGCCACGGCGTCGTGCAGCAGCGCGGCGACGTCGGCACCGGCGCGGGCGGCGCCGTCAAGGTGGGTGGCCAGCCGCGGCCAGAACGGGTCGTCGGTGATGTGGGGGTCGAGGGTGGCGGTGAGTTGGCGCCAGCGGGTGGTGTCGGCGCCGGCGCGGGTGAGGGCGTCGTCGAGGCGGGTGTGGATGGCTTGTTGGACGATGGCTGAGCGGGTGGCGTTTTGGTGGGGTCCGGTGATGCGGGTGTCGGCTGGGTCGACGTTGTGGGCGGCGCGGAAGACGGCGATTTCGGCGAGCAGGTTGCGGTGGTCGTCGAGCAGGGGGCGCGCCCATGCCGGTGCGGTGGCGGCATCCCAGCCGCGGGCGGTGGTGCGAATGTTTTCGGCGAGTTCGCCGACGAGTTGAGCGCGTTGCTGCAGGCAGGTCGCCCACGTCGGATCGGCCGCCAGGACGTCGGGGATGGCGGGTAGCCAGCGCAGCGGGCCGAGGTCTGCGGCGGTGTTGCCGATGGGGGCGGGCAGGCGCCAGTCGAGTACGGCGGCGGGGTCGTGCGCGTCGCCGAGCTGGGTGGCCGCGGCGTCGTGTAGGGCGGCGATGGGGTCGTGTCCTTCGATGGCCAGCAGGGCGAGGTGGCGGCGCAGGACGGGCCATGCTTGGGCTTCGGTCACCTGGTGGGGAAGCGCGGCGGCGGTGGTGTCGATGCGGGCCATGACGGCAGGGCCGGCGTGGTGTTCGGCGCCGGCGGTCAGGGCGTCGGTGTACATGTCGGCGACGCGGTGCAGCCGGTTGAAGGGGTCGATGTGGGCGGCCGCGGCGCTGTGGGCCGATAGTTGGGCTCCGTCGCGGGCCAGGATCGCGGAAAGAATGTCGACGGCGGTGGGGGGGTGGGTGGCTTTGGGCGCCAGGATGCGGTGCGGATCGGCTTCGGCGGTGGAACCGTAGCAGTGGTTTTCGGTGCGGCCGCGGGTTAAGGCCACGTAGAGCTGTTGGCGGGTGAGGCGGTCGGAAAGGACGGTGTGGCAGGTGCCTTCGATGTCGCGGCGCCCGGCGGTCATGCCTTGGGCGGCGTTGATGGTGCTGGCGTAGCCCAAGGTGGTGTGGGTGCCCACATAGCGGGCGGGCAGTCGGACCGGGGTGGCTCGCCCACGCAACGGAACAACGGTCAGCGAGCCGTCTTCGTGGACGGTGCGGATGATCCAGCGGTGCCCGTTTTTGACCCATTTGCCGCGTTGTGCGGTGCGCAGCCAGCGGGCGTTTTTGCGGGTGGCGATCCAGTCGCCGGCTGAGGCGGTCAGTCCGTCGGCCAGGGTGACGGTCGTGGCGTCTGCGGGGCTGGTGGGTTGGCTGGTTGTCTGGGCTAAGCGGTCGATGCGGGCGCGTTCGTTGAGTTCGGCGACGAGCTCGTTGGTGGGGGCTAACAGGATCGAGTCGCGGCCGGCGGCGATGTCGGCCGACCAGGCTCGGTAGGCCATGTCGGCGGCGGTGGCATCGGCGCCGACATGGATGCGGTGGTGATCGATGTAGAAGCCGATGCCGGCGGGGTCGCCGGCGCGGATGGCCAGGCTGGCGGCGGCTTCGGCTTGCCCGGTTTCGGGGTGAGTGAAGCGCACGACGGTGCTCAGCGTGACGGTCTCGTAGCGATCGGCGAGGTCACCCAGGATGCCGCCGGCGGAGATGGAAGCCAGCTGCTGGTCATCACCGATGAGGCGCACACTGGCCCCGCGCGCCAGGGCGTGGGCGATCACGGTGTCGAGATCCAACGTGGAGGCCATACCGGCCTCGTCGATGATCAGCAGGGTGTCAGAGTCGATGGCGGTGAACCATTTTCGGGCCGGATCATCGGCGGGTGCGGGTTCGCCGGCGCGGGTTTCGGTGAGCTGGACGAGTTTGGCGATGGTGTCGGTGGGAGCGTTGAGGTCGGTGTTGAGAACTTCGGCCGCACCGGCGGTGGGGGCCAGCCCGATCACGTTGCCGCCGGCGTTGCGCCAGGCGCCCGCCAGGGCGGCCATCGCGGTGGTTTTCCCGGTGCCGGCCGGGGCTAGGGCGAGCTGGACGCGGGCCCCCGAAGACGCCATTTCGCGTACCAGCGCCACCTGGCCGGCGTTGAGCTCGACGTCTTGGTTGGCTTGGTATTCCAGCAGCGCCAACCCGATGCTGGTGTCATCGACGGTGCGGCCATCGCGCAGCCCGGCGGCCGCCAAAATCCGCCGCTCCGCGGACAAGATGTCCGCGCTGCTATACACCGTGGTGTCGTGGCGGGTGTAGACGCTGGAACCGTCCTGGCGGCGCAGGGCGACGGGCTCGTTTTTCTCCGCGTCAGCATCGGTGGTCAAGGCGACACTGTGCTCGCTTAAAGCGCTCGCCACGAGCTGGTTGACCAGTTCGGGGCCGCCGGGGTGGTTGGCGTAGCGCAGCTCGCGTTGGGCTTCGGCGCGGACGTGGTTGATCGTCCAGGTGGCCCGGGATTCTGAGACGGTGGCGATGATGGCGGCGGCGTGCTCGTGGACCCATTTGTCGGTGATCTCGACCCGTTGGGACACCGCCTGATTCGTGACGTCGGCGACCATGGCGGTCAGGGCGCGCTGGCTGCCCAACACCTCGACGGCCTGCACCCGCCACACGTGGCGCTGTTCACCCAGCGACCGCGGTTCGTGCTTGGCTTGGCGGGTTTCCAAGGTGGCCCGTTGAGACAACGCGAGCATCTCGACGACGGTGGGTTCACGGCCATGGTCGACCTGGAATTGCTTGGCCAGCTCACCGACACGATGGTCAATGGCCGCGCTTCGCGAGGAGAATTTCTCGATCAAAGCTGTAGCCATGCCGACGATTTCGCGCACCGGGCGTTTGCCGCGTTTGGCGGGGGTTTCGGCGAAACGCACACCGAGCTTTGCGATGAGCAGCGCTTCGATGCGGGTGTTGTAAAACTCTGATGCGGCGACGGTGGCGTGGTGCAGTGGGGTGCCGTCTAAGGCCAGCCAGCGCGGCACCCCGTCGGGGCCGATGACTTGTACCTTGTTGCTGACCGCGGCGTGGGTGTGCAGGTTGGGATCTCCGGCGCGGGAGTCGCGGTGATCGAAGGCCGCCACGATCAGTCCGGTGCTGTTGACTTGGGCTACGCCGTGGGCCCCCATGCGCGCAAAGGCTGCTTGGTCTTCGAGAAATTCCAGGGTTTCGGCCACGGCCTGGCGGTGGCATTCCTCGATCCCTTGCGCGATCGGTGTCGGCGCGATCGCCCACAGCGCCGAGACGGATTTGACCGGGGTGAAGGTGAGGTCATAGCCGGCCACCGCGGTGGTGGCCGCGCGGGAATTGCTGGCGATAAACCCCGACAGTTCTCGTTCATCAGCCGGTGGGCGAGAGTAGGTTTCGGTGAACATTTCACGCGCGAGTGCGGTGCGGATGCGGGCCTTAATGTCGGCGGCGAGGCTGGCGTGCTCCTCGTTGCCCACGGTGGTGTTGTAGTCGCGGTAGGCCTGGCGCAGCCGGGTCATGAACTGGTTTTTGGTGTTGTTGGTAGCGAACGGGCGGCCTAGCCGCACGGCGGCGATCTTGCCGGCCTGGGCGAGGCCAAATCCGGTGAGATGGTGGGTGATTCGGTCGGCGTTGGGGTGGAGTCCTTCACCGAAAAGGGCTTTCATTTGGTCTTCGCTGACTTGCGATCCGTGCGGGACCGACCACAGTTGGGCGACCAAGGGGTCTGCGGGGTCGCGGGAGACGGGCTGGCCGAGTGCGGCCAGCCCGCGGCCCATCCAGGTGCCCGGAGATTCGCCTTTGGCGCTGTAGTACTCGCCCAGGCTGGGACGGCCCCGGTCGGTGGCATCCGAGGCGGCGACTTGGCGAATCAGATACATGTAGCCATCGCCAGCGGTCAACTTGTGTAAGCCCATCACCGCCGCATCACCACCAATCCACCGTGACATGTGCTTGAGTGTTACGCGACGCCCGCGCGACACGAATATCGCGTTCGTTAGGCCCCCTAACTTCGGGCCGTTACCAAACCGTGACCTGAGTGCAAGAGGTGTGATGTTGGTAGAGCGGGAGGAGTTAGGGTGGCCTAAGTGACGGCGGGCTGGTGTGGTGAGGGTTCGGGTCCGGGCATAGCGGGTGGCGGCGGTGGTGAGATTTTTGGGTTCGGGTGCGGCGTAAGGGATTTACGGGCTTTACGGTGTGATGCATGGGAAATAAGGCGGTGAGCAAGCAAGCCCGGCGCGCGGCGCGAGAAGCGGCGACAGCGGCTCAAGACGAAGTCATTCGGCGGACGAAGGCCAACGTCGAGGATCTAGCGACGTTCTTCGATGCGCGCGACCGCGCCGAAGCGGTCGATGAGTGGTTGGCCGAGCGCCAGCAGGCCCTGACCCAGCAGGCGGTGCAGCGCCGTGCTGCCCAACGCCTTAAGGGCGGTGCCGCGCTGCGCGCGATGCGTGATCGAGGCGAAAGCCTGCGGGAGATCGGCCGCATGGCCGGGATCAGCGAAAAGGCGGTGCGCGACTTGATTCGCGAAACGGAATCGAGCGAACAGGCCGAGGCACCTGCGGCGGATGCGGCGACTGCGTCTGAGCCGGCGGCCAGTCGAGAGGCCGTGGGAGGCAACGGGGACGGCATTCGGGGGACGGCGGTGGATGCGTTGGCGCGGGAGCCAATCCCGGCACGGGCGTAGCCGGGACGCGAGGATTGTCAGTGCCGGCAGGGATGATGACGGCGACGGGCGGCCTAGGGCCGCAGGGAAGCCGAAAGCATCGGGAGTATGGGGGTTTCGCAACCGCTACGGCTAGTGGTGGATCGGCGGTCGCACGCCGAGGAGCTACGTCGGTTCGAGAACAACGTCGTGCGCGGCCCGGGCGCCAACGATTGCGCCATCTGGTGCTCGGCGATCGGCGCAGACGGCTATGGACGGTTTTGGCTGCGCCGCGGCGGAGCCCGGATGATGGTGCGGGCGAACCGGTATGCGCTCGCCGCCTCGCTCGATGGGGAGGCTTTAGAGCCGTGGGTGCGCGCCTTGCACGGGTGTGACAATCCGGTGTGCGTGCGAGCGAGTCTGCCCGACGAGCTCGGGTTGCTGCATGTCATTGCTGGCTCGCAGCGCGACAACATGTTGATGATGGCACGGGCCCGCCGCGGCGGCGGGCGGGTGCTGGTCCGGCGCGGCGATCACGGAGTCAAGGCACGGCGAGCGCGTGCGGTGGCACTGCGCGACGCGGTGCGCCACGGATGGGACGCCGAAGCCGTTGAGGCAGCGTTGCTGGGTTCGACCGACCCGACACTGTGGTAGGCCGCGCGGCGCCAACAGATTTGGACCGTGGCGACCGGCGGCGTGGCCGCGGGAAGTTCGGATCGCGATCGGGGGCCAGAGACGCGCACCCGGGCGGCTCCGGCTTGGCCGTGTAGAGGACGCCGGCGGCGGCCTGGCGCTGCCGCGGCGGTACGGCGTGGGCGGGCGCCGAGCGCCGGCAAGGATCAGGGAGGACAAACGTCGAGTTGAGCAAGTCCGGGCGCGCAGATCGGGACGACACTGGCGCACAGGTGGCGAGGCGCGGCAAGCAACGGAGATGCGGGAAGAAAAAGGGGGGCGCGGCCAACCCCAGCGGATGCGGGAGCTGGCCGCGCCTGGGTCGCTGGATTGCTCAATAGGCGAATCCGGTGTAGTACTCGCCGGTGACGAGTCGGTTGTAGGTGTCGACGACGTCGGGCGGCAGTGTTGGTGCGTCACCGGCGCCGCCGACGATGATGACGGTGCCTACGAGGTAGTCGCGTCCGATGGCGTTTCGGTTGTAGTGCCACCACATGGCCGTGGCGAGTCCGTTTTCCGGGAGCTGGTGGATCTTGCCTTCCTCGTTGAGGTAGAAGGTCATCCGAGGCGCATCTTCGTCGTGTCCGTCGTTATTGCGATATCCGTGGGTGGCCTCGATGTAGCCGCCGACGAGACTCTGCAGCGTGCGGAGATCGGTGGTGAGCGTTCGAATGCTACTTCCGGTTCGGCTGCCTGGCTTGATGACGATGGCCTGCACGGTGTTGGTCATTGTGGTCTCCGTTCTGTGCGGTGAGTGGTGCGCCGGTCAGCGCTGGGGTGTCGGCTAACCGGGTGAGGGTGGGCGTGCAACTGGGAGACCGCTGCGGTTACTCGCCGGGTTTTCGGCCCGGGCTCGCCGGCGCGAAGCGCCTTTGGGGCGAGCTTCCGTAGGGCCGAAAACAGTCACTCGGTACGGCGATCACCGCAGCGGGCGGAGGTTGCACGGTCGGGCCCCCGGCCGGTTAGACTGCGACCCCTGCTGACGGCAAACAAAGTGGGGGGCTACGGATCTCGGTGGCCACCGCCAGGTGGCCAGTCCGGGCGCGCCCGGCGCGCCGGCACCCGGCTGGGCCGGAAGAAAAAAGGGGGCCCGGCCAACCCCTGGTGGGGGAGCTGGCCGGGCCCGGGTGAAACGTCGAGCGGTTGCTTACAGGGTTTGCAGCGTCCGGAACGCTTGGGTTTTCAGCGATTGTCCGCTGGCCGCGGTGGCGATGTTGCGCAACGCGCGGGCCGCGCTGGCGTCGCTGGCGGTTCTGGCACCACGAACTGGAATGACGTGGTCCAGGTATTCGGTGACCGCGTTGTAGGCCGCCCAGCGGGTGCCGGCGATGGGCGCGATGGTCGGGGAGGACGTCCACAGTTTGACGATTCCGTTGGCGCGCTCCCGGCGGTGGCGTTTGGTGGCGGCGGTGCCGGCCGAGTCGACCTCGAGCAAGGTGTTGGCGAAGTCGCGCATCTCGTCGGTGTCCATCGGGGCGGCGTAGAGCGTGGCGGCTTCGGCCTCGAACGCTTCGATGTAGCGCCAGCTGAGCTTGAGGGCGTTGCGGGCTTCGGCGATGGAGGCGCGCGCGCCGCCGGTGTGGCGGATGGAGAAGCTGGCCTTGGCCGACCGGATCGCGGCGCTTTGGGTGTTCGCGCAGACGATGCGGATGGGTGAGAGCAGGAATCGGAAGGCTGCACTGCCGTCGTGAGAATTTAAGGCCGCGAGGTAGAAGTCGGTGCGGTCCGTGGTGCCGTCTTTTCCGTCGAAGACCATGCTGGTGGGCAGCTTCATGGTGACGAACGTTTCCCGGCCGCCGCGCAGCGCACCGGCGGTCTCGAAGTGCGCGCCGCCGCTTTGGTCCACCAGGGCGTCGAGCAGGTCGCAGGAGGCCTCGTTTTGGAGGGGCTCGTACTTGCTGCCGACGACCCCGAGGACGTCGGGGCGCCCGGTGATGGGGTTGGTGCGCACGGTCGCATAGAAGTCGGGCACCGTGAGGGGCGTGGGGGTGGTGACGCCGGTGTCGTCGAGGACCGGTTCTTGCGGCACCTGCAGGGGCATTTTGCGGACGTTCCAGCCGGCGAGGTGCGCGGCTTCCAGTGCCTCGCGGGCGGTCATGGTGTGGCCAACGGATTGTCCGAGGCGGTGCCAGTGGTCGCTGCGGGAGTTGGCGAAGGAGACGTGACCGTTGGTGGTGTCGAGTTCGTGTGCCATGAGAGATGTTCCTTTCCGGGAAACGGTGTTGTTTGGCGCCGGTCAGCGCCGGGGGTGCGGGTAAGCGGGTGAGGGTGGACGCTCAACCCCGCAGAGTCCGGGGCGGGTGCTCGCCGGGTTTTCGGCCCGCGCTCGCCGGCGCGAAGCGCCATTTGGGCGAGCTCGCGGTAGGGCCGAAAACAGTCACTCGGCACGGCGATGCCCGGCCCGGGCGTGGGTTGAGGGGACGGGCCCCCGCCCGATTACCGTGAGCACCCCGCTGACAGGCAAATAAGGTGAGGGGCTACGGATCTCGGTGGCCACCGCCAGGTGGCCAGTCCGGTCGCGCCCGGCGCGCCGGCACTGCTGGTGGGCCGGAAGAAAAAAGGGGGCCCGGCCAACCCTCGTGGTGGGAGAGCTGGCCGGACCCCGGGACCTGTTGGGCTTATTCGGGCTTAGTGGCGTCGATGATGGCGGCGCGGATCTGCTCGGGAGACATCCCTGAGCGCAGTGCAGCCAGCAGCATCAGCGCCAGCCGCGGCGGCGGGGCGGTCGCGGCGTCGGCTTCCTCGAGTGCGGCCCGTGCCGCGATCGCAGCGCGCACGCTGTCCTCCAGTAGGCAGTAGCAGGCGGCGGCGATGGTGAGCGCTTCGGCGCGTGGCCGCCCGCGCAGGCGCCGGCCGATGTGAGTCCACAATTGTGCGCCCGCCTCGGTGTGTTGGGCGGCCGCGGCGATCATGGCGTCGCGCACGGCGACGTCGGCAGTGATGGCGATGCCCGCGCGGGTCGGCAGGGTGCGACTGATCGGGTGTCCTTCCAGCGCGGCGGCGATCTCTTCTGCGGCGGCGATGACGAGCTCTCCGTGGTCACCGAGAGCGATCGGCGGGGCCGGTGGCAGGGGCGCGAATTCGGCCTGGATGTCGCTGCGGGCCGGGCTGACTCGTTCACCGCCAAGCACCCGGTGCGCGGTGAGCAGAGAGTCGGTGTAGGGATAGGTGGGTCCGGTGGCGCCGGTGTCGGGGTCATACCACTGGCCTTCGGTGGTGACGTCACGAGTCATCAGGCGGTGCAACACCGTGATCCCGGCGGCGCGCAGCGCGTCACGCAGGGTGTCGAGGATGGTGAGGGCATGCCATTGATAGCTTTCGTCGCAGACGGCGAGGAGCACGGCGCGTGGTTGGTTTCGGGTCGCAGGTTGCAGGTGGCCGGAAACTTGGCGGCTTGCTCGACGGTGATCGTGACGTCGAAGCGAATTGCGCTGCGGACCACCAGGTCGGCGGTGGTGGTGTCATGGTGCAGCATGTAAGCCACGATGCTGTTGGTGGGGGCGAAGCCCAGGAACGCTGCAGCGGCGGCAACGATGTCGGCTTCGGTGCGCAAGGTGGTAGTTGGCATGATGTTTCTCCGTTCTGTGTGCTGAGTGGTGCGCCGGTCAGCGCTGGGGGAGTGGGCTAATCGGGTGAGGGTGGGCGGTCAACCCCGAAGAGTCCCGCGGCGAACGGAGCAGGGTTTTCGGCCCGCGCTCGCCTGGCGCGCAGCGCCTTGGGGCGAGCTCGCATTGGGCCGAAAAGGTCACTCGGCCTGCGTAGTTCGGTGCGGGCGTGGGTTGAGTGGTCGGGCCCCCGGCCGATTAGACTGCGACCCCTGCTGACGGCAAATGATGGTGAGGGGCTACGGATCTCGGTGGCCACCGCCAGGTGGCCAGTCCGGTCGCGCCCGGCGCGCCGGCACTGCTGGTGGGCCGGAAGAAAAAGGGGGCCCGGCCAACCCATGGTGGTGGGAGAGCTGGCCGGACCCCGGAATGGTGATACGTCTTAGGTGATGTCGCAGGCGGCGTTACGCAACGCCTCAAGGAGATCGACGTTCTCCCCGAGGGTTATCGTGTCGTATCCCCACTGGCTGTACGTGCCGGTGAGAGTGTCGATGAAGAACGGGATCTCGACCCGGCGGTTGTCGATGCTGCGGTTCACGGTGCCTTCGATGATCATTGAGTGCCTCCTTTCAGGCTGGCGACTTCGGGTTTAGGCGCTGCGCGGATGCGCGGCGGGCGCGGTGATGCGGGTGATGCCCCACGGGGCGCGGTCGTAGCCTGGGAGGCACTGGATCAACATGTTCTGCAGCTCGCGGCAGAACGCGTAGGCCTCGGTGCGCTGCCAGTCCTTGGGTTCGCAGGACTGGTATTCGTAGCACTGCAACGCCTTGAGGACTTCGACGACTGACCAGCTGGTGTGCAGGGGGCGGGTGTAGCGGTACTCGTAGGGCTCGTGGATGGGGTTGTTGAAGTAGCAGTAGTTGACTGAGGCGGTGTTGGCGTCGACGAGCATCTGCCCGACCTGATCGAGGTTGTCGTGGGTGAGCTGGCTGACGCGGATCGGGTTGTCGTAGACCCAGGTGAGGTTGCCCAGGGGGCGGTGGAATCCCTGGTGGGCGGCCCACAGCAGGACGTTGATGTGTTCGGCTTCGACGACGTATGCGCTCATGGTGTTTCTCCGTTTCGGATGGTGATGATGTGCGCTGGTCAGCGCTGGGGTGCGGGTAAGCGGGTGAGGGTGGGCGGTCAACCCCGAAGAGTCCCGCGGCGAACGGAGCAGGGTTTTCGGCCCGCGCTCGCCGGCGCGTAGCGCCTTGGGGCGAGCTGGCATTGGGCCGAAAAGGTCACTCGGCCTGCGTAGTTCGCTGCGGGCGTGGGTGGACCGGTCGGGCCCCCGCTCGCTTACCATGAGCACCCCGCTGACGGCTTAAAAGGGTGAGGGGCTACGGATTTGGTGGCCGCCGCCAGGTGGCCAGTCCGGTCGCGCCCGGCGCGCCGGCACCCTGCTGGGCCGGAAGAAAAAGAAGGGGCCCGGCCAACCCCTCGTGGTGGGAGAGGTGGCCGGACCCCGGGAAGCTAGTGCGGTTAGGTGAGGCCTGCGGCGCGGAGGCGGTCGCGGATCAGCGCCAGGTCGACGACACGTTTTCTTGGACTCACATAGTGGCTGGCCCAATTTTGAAATCCGTTTATGGCGGCTTCCATGTCGCCTCTTTGGACATCAGGGCGGCTGATCGCGATTTCGTCCCCGTTCTCAGCGACGGCGATCAGCTGCCCGGTTCCCTCGTAGTCGGCGATCCTGGGTAGTGGGTAATGCAGTTCATGGAACCTGAACCGCATCTTGCGGCGCTTGCCGTCGGCGGGGTCGATGAAGTCCCAGTTTTGGGCGTAGTCGAGGTCGGTCATGCGGGTGCGTCCTTTCTGGTGGGGGATCGTACGCGGCCGGGCTGACGTTCACGTGTGTGAAGCGGGCCCGGCCGCGCAGGGTGAAGGGATTAGGCCGCCAGCAGGGCGCCGGCGGCGATGTGGTCGAGGGCGGTGTCGAGGTCCTCGTGGACGACGGGTGGGTTGTTGTCGAGGGTGACGGTCCACATCGGCTCGTCGGCGATTCCGGCGATGAGAGTGAAGGTGTGTCCGGTGTGGGCGGCGCGGTAGGCCCAGTCGTGGCCGGGGACGGCGTGGAAGGTGAGGTCGCCGGCGCGGACTTTGAGGATGCGGGTGTGCGGCTCGGTGTTGAGGTCGGGCGCGGTGGCTTCGACGGCGGCCAGCTGGCCGTGGGCGTCGGTGGCGAATAGCACCAGTCGGTGCCCACTGTCGCGGGTGTAGTCGTGCACCGTGGTGAGGGCGATGTCGCCGTGGTTGTGGAAGAGGATTCGGGTGATGCCGTACTGCTGGTGCTGGATGCGTCCTGCGGCCTCGTCGATGAGGTTGAAGGCTAGTTCGAATTCGTGGTCCATGGTGTTTCTCCGTTTCGTGCGGTGAGTGGTGCGCCGGTCAGCGCTAGGGGAGTGGGCTAATCGGGTGAGGGTGGGCCGTCAACCCCGAAGAGTCCGGTGGTGGTGCCGGCGGATTTGCGGCCCGCGAGCGGGAGCGAGCTGATAGGGCCGCAAATGTCCTCCGCCGCCGGCGCCAGCACCGGCGTGGGTTGACGGGTCGGGCCCCCGGCCGATTAGACTGCGACCCCTGCTGACGGCAAATAAGGTGAGGGGCTACGGATTTGGTGGCCACCGGCAGGTGGCCAGTCCGGGCGCGCGGGGCGCGCCGGCGAGCGCGGGCTGGAAGAAAGAGGAGGGCCCGGCCAACCCCTCATGACTCGAGAGGTGGCCGGACCCCGGTTCGTGGTGCTGACATCGTCACGTTGTGACGAGTTCTCGGTGTAGGTTTCGGCTGGCGTTGCCTTGTGTCAACCCGAGTCGTGATGCGACGCGCGCCGTGTGCGCGAGGTTGTGTAAAGACGCCAGGCGATCAACTCCGGGTCGATTCGGCCGTGCATCCGGCGTACGGCTTCGTCACGGTCGTCGCCGCGCAGCGGCAGCCGTAACCCGTCGTTGGCGACTTGCAGTACGGCGAGCTCGTCGACGTCGGGCAGATTGCCGTCTTCACGGTGTCGCGCGTGGCTGTGTGCGTCGTGCGCGGCGGGCCCGGGGGCGGACAGTGCTTGGGCTTCGTCTGGGTCGGTGATGGCCCATGGGTCGGGGACGGCGATGCTGGTCATTGGTGTTCTCCGTTTCGGATGGTGATGATGTGCGCTGGTCAGCGCTGGGGTGCGGGTAAGCGGGTGAGGGTGGGCGGTCCATCCCGAAGAGTCCCGCGGCGGGTGGCGCCGGGTTTTGGGCCCGCGCTCGCCCGGCGCGTAGCGCCTTGGGGCGAGCTGGCATTAGGGCCCAAAACAGTCACTCGGTACGGCGATGCCCGGTGCGGGCGTGGGTGGACCGGTCGGGGTCCCCGCCCGCTTACCATGAGCACCCCGCTGACAGGCAAATAAGGTGAGGGGCTACGGATTTGGTGGCCACCGGCAGGTGGCCAGTCCGGTCGCGCGGGGCGCGCCGGCACCTTGGGGGCTGGAAGAAAAAGGGGGGCCCGCCTCGGGCGCCGTAGTCAGAACAGTCGTCCGGCGCGGAACGGATCGCGGTGGCATGGGCAGCCGCACCAACAGAACCCGGGGAGTGACACCTTGAGGACTACCCCACCTTCTTGTGGCCCGCCTAGACGGTGCGGGCACTGGTCATGACGGTCTTGGTCGCAGGATTTCGTCAGAGCGTTGACGGGCATGTCGACGACCACTTTGGTGCCATTGATTTCGTCGGGATAAGTGATCCACCGGATTCCGTCGACGTAGCGGATTTTGGCGTGCCGTTTGATGCGTTCGACGGGCAGGACGGTGGATTCGCACCATTGTTCCCAGTATTCTTTGTCGCTCATGGCGGCTCAGGCCTCTCTGTTCTGCTGGTGGGGTCAGGCGACGGCGTAGGCCAGGTGGTCACGGACGCGGTGGTCGAGTTTGAGAATGGCGAGCATCGCGGGTATTTCGAGGTGTTCGCGGCGGGCCGCGACGTCGACGCGGGTGATGAAGCTGGCGGAGATGCCGGGGTTGCCGCCGTTGAGGGCGAATACGGCTGCCAGCGTGAGCGCTTCGATGCGGGCCTGGCCGTTGAGGTGGTCAGCGATGCGGCTCCATAGCAGCGCGGCCCGTAGGGGCCGGCGGTCGGCGATCTTGTAGAGCAGGGTCTTAAAGCTGTCGTCGAGCAGAAGAGGGGCGGTGAGTTCGGCGAGGCCGCGGCTGGGGTTGCAGGTCCCGTTGACGAGTTGACTACGCAGATCCGCCAATATCGCGATGCGGTTGTAGCACATGATGTTTCTCCGTTCTGTCTGCTGAGTGGTGCGCCGGTCAGCGCTGGGGGAGTGGGCTAATCGGGTGAGGGTGGGCGGTCAACCCCGAAGAGTCCCGCGGCGAACGCAGCAGGGTTTTCGGCCCGCGCTCGCCTGGCGCGCAGCGCCTTGGGGCGAGCTGGCATTGGGCCGAAAAGGTCACTCGGCCTGTGTAGTTCGGTGCGGGCGTGGGTTGAGCGGTCGGGCCCCCTGCCGATTAGACTGCGACCCCTGCTAACGGCAAACGATGGTGAGGGGCTACGGATCTCGGTGGCCACCGCCAGGTGGCCAGTCCGGTCGCGCCCGGCGCGCCGGCACTGCTGGTGGGCCGGAAGAAAAAAGGGGGCCCGGCCAACCGCTGGTGGTGGGAGAGCCGGCCGGACCCCGCGGTATCCGTTTAGGCCGCTCGATAGTCGGCGTCGGTGGGATCGGCCTGGTAGCGCTCACCATCGGCGAAGACGGCGATCGCCACTTGGTGGACCTGTCGGAGCGCGTCGATCATCGACAAGATGGCGGCGCGGTCGCGCAATTGCCAGGTGATCGGGCCGGTGTAGATCTCGACCCAGTGCAGTTTCGCGGTTTTGAGCTTATTGAGCGCCGCCTGTGACACGACGGCGTAGGCCGGTGCTCTCGTCCACTCGACGGCGAGCACTGCGCGGCCGGCGGGCTCGTCGGCCGCGGCGCCAGCCGTGGGGATTTCCGCAGGCACATGGATCATCTGAGTCCGTGCAGCGACGAAGGCCTCAAGCAGACCCTGAGCTGTCTGGCAGTTCTGCAGGCTCATGTGCATGCCGCCGACTGTGATGCCGATACGGGCGATCGGTGTGCGGGCGTGGTGCACGGTGATGTCGGGCTCGAGCTGGCCCTTGATGGATACGATGCTGTGGGTGATAGCGCCGGCGGGTGTGACGTGAATGGGTGTCGCGGATTTCGTCATTGGTGTTTCTCCGTTTCGGGATTGTGCTGATGTGCGCCGGTCAGCGCTGGGGTGCGGGTAAGCGGGTGAGGGTGGGCGGTCCATCCCGAAGAGTCCCGCGGCGGGTGGCGCCGGGTTTTGGGCCCGCGCTCGCCCGGCGCGTAGCGCCTTGGGGCGAGCTGGCATTAGGGCCCAAAACAGTCACTCGGTACGGCGATGCCCGGTGCGGGCGTGGGTGGACCGGTCGGGGTCCCCGCCCGCTTACCATGAGCACCCCGCTGACAGGCAAATAAGGTGAGGGGCTACGGATCTCGGTGACCGCTAGGTGACGGGTGTGCGCCACGATGGCCTTGTAGGCTGGTGTGGTGTTCGAAGAGGCGTTCGCGCGTGATCTGATGAATGGGCCGCCTGGTGTTGCGGTGCCGGCGGTTACCTGGCTGGTGACCGGCCGGTGGCCAGCACAGGGACTCAGTGTCGATGTGTCGTATCCGCGCGGGGATTACTCGGGGTTGCTGAGATTTTGACCCGGTCGGTCGGGTGCGTTAAGGGCGCGAAGGCCACTAGCGAGTGAGCCGAAGCGGCCGTATTCTTGGCCGGCGGCCGTAGTTTTCTCTCCAAGCCAGATCCCGACGATTCTGGCGTAGCCCTGAGCGGTCGGCGTCCACACAGGGCCTCCGGAGTCACCTGGGATGCTCGGCGGCATCCCCGTGGTCAGGTATTGATCTTGACCTTGGCTGGCAGCGATCTGTCCGCAGTGTTGGCCGCTGGAAACCCCGATACGGCATACGGTTTCACCGATCTGGGGTTCGGGATGGTCGTCGGTAAACAGCGTGTGGTTGGCGTCGATCAACGCCGATGCGATGGAGTTGGTGTGGAAATCGATTAGCGCGTAGTCGGCTCCGCCGCTGCGGGGCGATTCGAAAATGGTGCGCACGAAATTGCCAGTGAGCCCGCTGCGCTTGTCGCGCGCATAGCCTGACGCGGGGTTGGAGCGGCAGTGGGCGGCGGTGATGGCGTAGGTGTGCAGGTCTGCGCCGGTGTAGACGTAGCCGATGGTGCAGAATTGGTTACCTCCGGAGGGGTTGATGTAGTCGACCTCTTCGCCGGGGCTGACCACGGCGAGCGCGGCCTGGGCCGGGGGTGGGCTGGCTAGAGTCACAGTTGCTGTGATCAGCAGCCCTGCGGCGGTGGCCAATCGGCGGGTAACGGCGTGCATGAGTGGGGTCACCTCCGGGTTAGGCGGCACGAGCGTGGCGCAGGCGACGCTCGGAGCGTAGTTGAGCGCGGGCGGTCATGCTGTCTATCCAGGCGCGGGCGGTGTTGGCTGCGGGCCCGGGCCGTCCTGCGGTCGCGGCGATGGCCGCCGCCGCACGGTTAGTGATGACGATCTCGAAACGCGATGTCATGCAGACTCCTTCAGGCGATCCTGGCCAGCGGGCGTTGCTGGCCTGCGGGTGTTGTTTCGGTAGTCAGTGACGAGCCGCTCGAGGAGGGCGTCGACGGCGGCCGCGGTGGCGCGTTCGATGGGTGACGGTTGCTCTGTGGTGTCGGGGTGCAGGTCTTGCCGGGTGCGCTGCGCCGCGCGCAGTTGTTCGGCGGCTTCGGCGAGCCATCGTGCGGCGTTGTGTGCGCTGCCGGGCACCAGGCCGCGCCGGGCGTGGTGTGCGCGGGCTTCCTGCAGGGCGACGTCGAAGCGGTCGGCGGCCATCCGAGCTTTGGCGGCCGCTGCCAAGGTGTGCAGTTCGGTCGCGGTGATGACGGCAAGGCCTCCGAAGGGCTCGGCGCGGTTCCACAGGCCGGCGTTGACGTGGTCGGTGACGTCTGCCTTCTCGACGTCGAGGGCGGGTAAGAGCACGACGATCTCAGCGGTGATGGTGTGGAGGAGTTCGTAGAGGTTGATCGCTCGCTGATAGCCGGCAAGGTCTCGGTCGGTCACGATGGCGACCTTGAGGCCGGCGAACGCGTTGACTAGTGCGGCGGGGAAGTTGGCGGCTCCTTGGGCGTTGGTGGTGGCCAGGCGGCCCAGCGCGGTCAGGGTGTCGGCGTCTTTCTCGCCTTCGGTGAGCCATATCCATGCGCCGCGTTTGGTGGCGGCTTGAATGGCGTTGGGCCGGTAGAGCACCGGGGCGAAGTCGTGCGGCTTGCGGTACACCCACTGGCGGCCGTCGCGGTAGCGCTGCCGGAACTGTTTGTGGGGGTGGCCGGTGCACTCGCATTCTTCGCGGATGACCTGCTGGACCGGTGTTCCGGTGGAGGTGAGGTAGGTGTAGACCCGGGCCCGGCGCCATTGATGGTTTCGGTGTTCGCGCGCCGCAGTGATGCGCGCTGGGAGCGGTCCCAGCGCAGGGGCTCGCCGAGCAGCCTTGGATTGTGCTGTGCGCGGCCATCTTTGCGCCGTGCCGGGGGTGGGGTTGTCGAACAGATCCGCCAGCCGCAGGCCCAGTGCAGCGGCGATGTCGGCCGCCGGGGCCTGGCAGCTAAAGCAGTGCAGTAGGACCGCCCCGCCGTGCCCGGCGCCGGTGTTTTCGCGCCACCCCACCGACAGGGAGGGGGAGTGGTCGGTGTGCAGGGGGCAGCTGGCCATGAAGGCCTCGCCGCCGCGAGGGCGGATGCTGTGCCCTGCCGCTTGCAGGGCATTTCGCACGTCGTCCAAAGCGGTTCCAGGACTGCGGAGTTGGGGTGCGTTGGCAATCACGGCGTCTCCTGGTCGATGACGGTGTGCACTACGGCGTAGGCCGCGCGGGTGTTGCGAATGCTCTCGTCGAGGAAAGTGGCGACGTCGCGGCCATCGCGTCCCTCCACAAACTCGACGTCATAGACGCTGTTGCTGCGTAGCTGCGCCAACGCGCTGGTCGCGTCCTGCAGTGCCTTGACGGCCGCGGAGATGTGGGTGAGCAAATGGCTTCGCGTTTCAGCGATTCGCTCGATGGCGTCGAGCTCGGTGAACTCGGCTTCGGCTTGCTCGAGTGCGGTGTCGGTGTGCATGAATGTGCGTCCTTCGGTGTGGGGTTGGCTCTAGGCGGCGGTGAGGCTGGCCAGGCGATCCGGGCGGAAACCCGACCAATGCACCGTGGGGGAGACATAGACCACGGGTGCCCCCAGGTAGCCCAGGCCCATCACGTAGTCGCGGGCTTCAGGGTGCTCGGTGACGTCGACTTTCTCGTAACGGATTCCCTTTTTATCCAGCGCCCGGAAAGTCGCGTTGCACTGCACGCAGGCCGGTTTGGTATAAACAGTAATTGGGGACATTAGTCGCCTCCTTCGCATTAGTAGATGCTGTGTTTGATAATTAAATATTACTGCCGAGATTGCTCTTATGCCATAGTCGCGAGAAGGGATTTCGGTCAATTTCTTGAGCGCTCCGCGCTGATGCCGACCGATACGTGGGTGCTCGCTTTCCCTGGCCTGACGTACATTGCTATCTTTGCCTCCTCGATGGCCTTAGCCTGGTGTTTTGTAGCGAGCTGATGTCGGCGGTGGCCGGTCTACGGAGAACCTATGTTGCGCCGGAAGTTCGTTCCGATTCACGATTCGACGCGACTTTACTGGAACGGGGGGCCAGACGAATACTCCGCTCCCATCCTTTCTGCCGCCATCGCCTTTGCGCCATTCATGGTGTCGCTGCAACGATTCGTTACGTTGGCCTCATTGCCGCCATTCTTTTGTCTTTCTGGCAATCACGATGGGGACCGCCAATAGGGCGCGGAGTGCAAGGCCCGGGCGCGAAGTTTTCCCAGCGAGAGTCAGCGAGCGGCAGAGGGAAAAGTTCGCGAGCCTTCGGCCCGTAGCACCGCGAAGGCCGGCGCCTTGCGCGTAGCGGTCTAGGCGGTCAGAATCGCGAGCCAGAAAGGCACAAGCTGTTCGGCTATGGCGGGGGCTCAGCACTGGCGAAAGGTGGGGCCAGAACCTCAGCCCTGACCCCACCTGACGAGCGCGCTATTCCTTTACCGCATCGGCCAAATACCGCTCGTAGACCTCCTCGGCGCTCTTGGCCTTGGTCACGACTTCCTCGACCGGAGCCAGCGGATAGTCGTTCTCGGCAAGCCAACGCAGATACTCACCGCTGCCGACATGGCGGCCCCAGTAGCCCGCGTTGTTGCGCCAGGCATCCTTGGGGGTTCGCGATTCGAGTGCGCCGAGAACCAGGGCCAGCGTGATCACCTGAGCACGCCCGTCGCCGCTGGCAGGCAGATCAGCCACGAGCTTGGCCACGGCCTGGGCGCTGTCCGCTCCGAGTAATTCAGCAGTCGTGTCGAGTGCGTTGTGGTCACTTAGCAGGTGGCTATCGCTGGCCAGGACGCCAGCGACGAAGAGGGCCGCACCCTTGGGCGGCGTCTTTCGCGCCAACAGCTTCTTGACGAACTCGCGCCGCACACTCAGAGCCGCATCACCACACTTATTGAGCGCCAACACTTTCCGACGCTCACGCTTGTCGGCTTCGGCCTTTTCGATCGCGGCCTGCTGGCGTGCTGCCTCACGGGCCTCGTCGTCCAAGTCGACCGCTTCGCCGCTGACGGTGTCCACTAGTCCGGCCTGCCTCGCGAACCAGCTTTGCGGGGTCAGTGCTGCGGAACGGTAGTCGAGGCAGTAGTAATCGGGATCGAACACCTGGGCCTCGGTGACCGTGTTGGCGTGGCGCAGCCCTTCTGCGGGCGTGGCATCGGGCTGGTCCTCGGTGTCCCAGTCCACGCTCTGTTCGTCCACGACATCGCCCGTTTCCACGTCGCACAGTGCGGTGTCCTCAACGAGAAACACCGCCCAGTGCGCCGGGTCGGTGACAGCGGTGTCGTCGGCCTCATCCTCCTCGGCGGTCACCAGGTGGTGCAGCGGTATGCAGGCCGGGTCCCACGAATCCGGACGCTGCTCAAGGATGGTGAACCCCTTCTCGGCGTAGGGCCGGGCGGCTTCGGCCCTGGCCTGGGCGGTGTCGCGCTCTTGGCGCAGCTGGGCGACGGTGTGCTCAAACCACCCTCGACCAGCCGAGGTCATCAACCGCTCAACGGCACCGGGCATGTCCTCAAACTCGGTGATCGCCGCCGCCTCGCCCAGACTCAGTTGGCCGTTGGCCAGCGCGTCCATGGCGGTCGTTGACCGCGAGGCCGCGTGCGCAGCCTTCACGGCGTCCTTCGGGACCGACAACCGCTTGGCTACCTTGGTCACCGACAGCCCGGCGTCGATCATCTGCTGGATACCGCGCGCCCGCTGGGCGTCGGTGAGATCCCGTTTCTGATCGTTCGTCACGATCTGGTGCACGATGCGGTCGATGGTTTCCTGGCTGGCATCGGCAGCGGCGGACGGCAGCACGTAGACCGGAACGCTGGACAAGCCGACCTCGCGGGCGGCCAGGGTGCGTCGTTGGCCGTTGCGGACGCGGATGACCTCGGGCCGCTCCGGGTCACGAACACCCGTAATCGGCACTAGGACACCGTTTTCGGCGACACTGGCGATGAACGCTTTGCTCAGCGCTGCATCGTCGCGCACATTGTCCCCGATATCCAGCGACATCGGGTCAAGGTGTTCGAGCGTCCCGATCACCTGCCCGGCTTCGATGCCCGTGCTTTCGGGGTTGGTCGTCTCGGTCATGGTTGAACCTTTCTGTGTGAGTCAGGCGTCCACGCGGGCCGCCCGTTCTGTTTGCCTTCTGGCAATTGAGATTTCGGCCGGCATAGGGCCGCCGAGTGCAAGGTTCGGGCGCACAGTTGGCCGACCCGCGAGCGAAGCGAGCGTGTCGGCCAACTGTGCGAGCCTTGTGCCCGGAGCGAAGCGCAGGCCGTGGCCTTGGCGCGAGGAGGACCGCCGGCATAATCGAAAGCCAGAAAGGCAAACAAACATCGGCTTGGGCCCTCACGGCCCAAGCCACTCAGCAGCGCCGCAGGCGCTTCAACTGCACTTCCCCGCTACCATCGGAAAATGGCGCTTGTGCAGACTAGGCGAGGGTGGGAAGAACCTCGCCCGTCGCACTGTCCCGAATGCGGCGCGGATCTCGGGCCGCATCATGTCCTGGTTGGAATAGCACACTGCCGTTGCGAATTACGGATGCACCGCTCACACCGTTGCCAGCACTGCCAGTACACGATTCACACTCCGCCCCTTGGTGATTCGTGTACGCTCCAAGCTCTCGACGGGCGTTGAAGGAGGCGCCGCTTAGAGGTTGCGACCAAGCCGGCGCTGCACGGCCTCGGCCATGGCGGCGAGTTGGTCGAAGGTCAGGATCACCGTGCTGGCTTTGGGGGAATCTGCTTCCCGCACAATGGCAGTACACCTGTCGCCGGTAATCTCCACGATGCAGATGGTGGAACCGTCTGGGTCATCCGCATCGAACACCACGTGAGCCATGTGCGCGGCAAGTCCGGCATCTATCGCGTCGGGACGATCGGACGGTGTGCGGTTCATGACGCGAGACTCCCAGCGCGGTAGGGTATTTCGCATACCACTTCGTCGAAACGGGTCGATGCTCGGAAAAGCGCACCGCTCGCCCTGGGCGGGCTGGACGGCTCACGGGTGGGGAAAGACAGCCTCGATGCGGGGGCCATCAGTCGACCAGAACACTTTGTAGGGCGGATGGCCGACAACGGGTAGGCGCATCCGGATGCCGGCGGGCGTGGTGATCGCGGTGGATAGCGCTTGGGCTTGGCCGGGAAGTCGGAAGATGAATTCGATGGCGTCCAAGACGCTGTTATAGAGGTCGACATCGGGGCTGTGTTCGAGGGCGTCGAGCTGGGTGTCCGCGACTTGGGAGTAGTCACCCTCGACGCTCACGTTCGGCGGGTCCGTGCGCGACGCACGGTGGGGGATGCCGCTGCACGTGCGAGCAGGTCACGAAGCTCAGGATTGGAATCGAATTCATGCTGGGCGTCGGTCACCACTCGCGCAGGCTGCAAAAGCAAACTGCCGTCAGAGTTTTCGCGCATCACGAAACGTTGGTTGGGACGGCCCGGTAGGACTGCGCGGCTGCGGTCATCGGTTTCGACCACTGCAAGTTCGGTCATCTCCTGAGTATAGCCCATTTTCCCACAATGGGAAGGTGGGAAAATGGTGTCCGGCTGCTACGAAGCGGGCGGGGAGAGCCGGTTGCGCGTTTTGATCCAATTCTCACAGCTGGGGTTGAGCCGCGCGATAGCCAAACGTGATTAATGGTTATTGCGGTGGGTCAGCGGGCAAGGTCGATACGTGAGCGCTGTCGGCCTCACCGCCGGCGGCGAGCAGCTCATAGAGTGGGTTTTGGGCGGCCGCGGAGCGGGTTTCAGATCCGGCGGCGGTGACGTAGCGCTGCGAGGTGGCCATGGATTCATGGCCGAGCAGCTTCATGAGGGTGTAGACGCTAACGTTGGCCCCGGCGAGTTCGGTGGCGTACGTGTGCCGGAGTGCGTGCACAAGGGCGCCCGGGGAGCGCTGGGCGTCGGGGCCAGCGAGGTTGAAAGCGCGCAGCACACGGTATTGCAAAGCGCCGCGGGTGATTCGAGTGCCATCGCGGCCGACGAACAATGGCGCACTGGCTGGCCACTGGGGACACTGCCCCTCGCCTGTGCGCCCGCGGGTCGTGGTGGGGAAGCGGGCAGCTCGGGTGGTGAGGTAGCTGTTGAGGACGTCGACGAGGGCTTGTTCGATGGGAACAGAGCGGTGTTTGCCGCCTTTTCCCCGTACACGAAAGACTCCTCCGCTGGCGCCCAGGCGTAGGTCGCCGATATTGGCGTCCCGTAACTCGGCCGCGCGTAATCCAGCCAGCAGAGCGGTGAAGATGATGGCACGGTCACGCTCGGGCCAGTCGGCGGCGCGTTTGTTTGCCGCCGGCGCCTCGATCGCCGTGATTAGTGCTTGGGCGGCGTCGGCGGGAAGTGATCTGGGAAGGGCTCTGGCCGGTTTGGGTTGGCCGACGAGCTGCATGGGATTTCCAGGGAGCAGTTCGGCGGTGTAGAGGTAGGTGCACAGCGTGTTCCATGTCGACCAGCAGCGGCGAATGGAGGCCGCTTCGTGGGTACCCGCGTACGCTGCAAACGCTTGGCGCAGTGAGTCTTTGGTCAGGTCGGCGGGATCAAACTGCGCCAAGGATTCATCGGCGGTGACACCCTTGATAGCGGCTGCGATCGCGTCGAAGTCTTGCCGGTAGGCCTGCAGAGTGTGCGGCGATGGCTTACGGGTTGCCCGGTCGGTAAGGAATGCGCGAAACCAGCTGGGTCGTTCGGCGTCAGTGCGTCCACGGCCACGGGACCGTGCAGGAATGTCACCGGGCACGGCGAGCCGGTTCGGGCATGCGCCACTTGATGAGGAATTCGGCCCAGCCGCGGCCGCGTCGCTGTGGCCGGCCGAGTGCTACCCAGTCAGCGTGTGGTGCATCGAAGGTCCAGCGGAACACGTGGCGCCGCGCAGGTGTGCGCCTGCAGGTTGGGGTGATGTAGGCAGACAGGTAGTTATGGCCTGCTGCGACAAGCACTTTGGTGAACGTGGACCATTCGTCGTCGTCTTCCCACCAGAGGGCGGCAAGCTGGCCGGTGTTTTCCAGGTCGGTCAATTGTTCGGACTCAGTGTGGGTGTCGACCGCGTGGACGAAGCGCATCCACGTGGGATCGTCTCGACGAGGCTTACCGAGCTTCTCCCACAACGCATGTGCATTGTTCCAATCCCAGGGCTTTTCCCAGAACGCCCACGAGTCACCCGACCACGCGACAGCGTTCGTGTCGGAAAGCACCTGCGCGAACTCGAACACGGGTCGGCTGAAATCGCTCCAGCTCCACCCGTCCCTGGGAAGATCGTCGATTGACGCTGGCGGCGGCCACGTGGCCTGGCTGGTCATGTCTCACATTCCTTGGTAGTCGGGTGGGCGAGTGCGGGTGGTCGCCCACGTTGTTCATGCATAATAGCTGTTATGCATGAACAATGACGGCTGGTGTGGCAAATTTCGCGGTTTGGGTTGGTGTCTCTGCAGCGGCTGACATCGCCGAGCCGGCATATGTTCCAGCGTTGCAGCGGGCCCTCATCGATTGCCCTCCTAGCCGCCGGCGGTGCCGGTGCGCATCGCATGCCGCCGCGCGCCCGTTGATGACTCGGGTCGGGCCAACTATTCACCCCGGGTGGCGTAGGGCTCGTCGCCGCAGGTTTCGTCACAGTGACGGGGTTTGGCGCGTCATCGGCGCGCAGGCACCGCGCGCCCGCAATCTGACCATCGCTGCCCGGCACACGCGTGTCCGGCGCGATCCGTTTCGTATTTTTGTTTCGTATTTTCGTTTCGTTTCGTTGCGTCATTGCTCTACCGCGACGAAAGCGGTAAAATTACGGAATGAGCGAAACTGCCCCGACGGACGACTCCGCGCCGCGGGATCGCTGTAACTACCCCGGCTGCACACGCGCTAGCCGGCCGGACCCAGCCACGGGCCGTCCGTCGCGATACTGCGAACAGCCCGACAGCTCCGGCGGGCCGGTGCATAACCGCGCCAACGCGTGGCGGGCCCGCCGCGCGCAGCGTGGTTCGGTCGCGATGCAGGAGGAGGTTGGGCTGGCCTCCGGGGTGTCCCTGGCCCGGGCCACCTTGGAGCAGCGGTTGGACGAATTACCGGAGAAGGTGGCGGACCTGCGCGTGTACCTCGATGACTTGGTGGTCCAGCTGCGGGCGGCCGGCGACGTCGAGGCTGCGGGCGCCGAGGTTGAAGATGCGCACCGGGACGCGCTCGCGAAGGTGACTGAGGCCGAGCGACGCAGCGCGACCGCTGAGCGCGCCGCCCGGCAGGCTAACGAGCGCGCACAGACCGCCGAGCGTGAACGCGAAGAAGCCGATGCGCTGGCCGAGGACGCGATCGCCGAAACGGCGCGTGTGCGCGAGGAGCTGCAAGCCGAGATAGCCCAGGTTCGCGCCGAGGCCGAGAGCGCGGTAGCAAGCGCGCAGGAGCAGTTGGCGGCAGCGCAGGCCGAACACCAAAATGAACTCGCGCACCGCGGCGCCGAACTTGACCAAGCGCGCCGCGACGCCAATGCCGCCCAACTTGAGGCCGCCTCGGCCCAGGCCGCCCAACAGGCCGCCGACGAGGCGGCCGAGCGTGAGCGTCACACCGCTGCCGCGGTGCGTCGTGAACTCGACCAAACCCGCCGCGCGGCCGAAGAAGAACGTCAACGCCTCCAGGCCCAGGTCGACTCCGCACGCGAGGCCACGCAGCAGACCGCAGCCGAGTTAGCCGGTCTGCGCGCCGATCTCGCGACTGCGCGTGCTGAGGCCACGGCCGCACAGCGAACGATAGAAGCCGAACGGGAAGCCTTGGCATCGCTCAACCAAGAGCTCGAGCGACTACGCGACGACGCACGGGCAGAACGAGAAAGGCTTCGTATCGACCACACCGAACAGCTCACCCAAATGCAACGTAGCGCCGACGAACGGGTGCACACCCTTACTGAGGCCTTGGCACTCGCCCGTGAAACCACCGCCGCGTATCGCGCCCAACTCCCTCAAACAGCACCGCCGAGCAGCTCTCCCCGACCACCGTCGAAACGATCATCGCGTCCAGCCCCCGAGAAGAAATGATCCGAGAACCTCGACGATGGTCCACCGATTCGTGATCCGCCGCCTGGGCTCGTTGCCCTGGCCTTCGGGCCTGGGCAAGAACGCAGGCCCGAACCATCCGTACAAGCAGCTCGAGCGCCAGCTGCGTGCCTACCTCGGCGACGACCGCCATTTCAGCGCCACGGCCCATAAACGCGCCTACCTGACCGAAGATCCTGAGTATCGACGGATCGTCCTGTACGCGCTCACTCAGACGTCGTGGAGCTCAGGCCTGCTCGATGACGTGGAGGCCGCCACCGACCTGTCCCGATCAGCGCCCCTGCTCAATGAGCCGCTGGCCTTCGATTCTGAGTGGGACGACTGGGCGCGGCCTCACTGCGGCGACGTCGGTCTCTCGCGTGCCTGGCTGGCAACCCCGCTGCGCATCGCTGGCCAGGCGATCGTGGACGGCCGGCATCGCCTCACATACTTGCGATTTCACCGCCCGCCCGAGAGTACGAGATCTTGGTACGCGTGGACACCTAGATCAGTCGGGTTCAAGCTGGTCAGTAGTGGTATCGGGCTTTGAGGATCTTGATTTCGTTATCGTCTGCGCGGTAGACGATCCGGTGTTCGTCGTCGATGCGCCGTGACCAGTACCCGGATAGTTCACCCTTGAGCGGTTCTGGTTTTCCAATCCCAGCAAACGGGTTGCGCTGGATTTCTGCGATGAGTCTGGTGATGCGCCGTGCTGTTTTGCGGTCGGAAGCCAGCCAAAATAGAAAGTCCTCCCACGCGGCGGGATCGAAGTTGATGCTTCTCACTCCTGGCCGCCGGCCATCTCCTCGAGTTCGTCGATCGACTTGGTGTAGCTGCCGGGGGTGGGCCGGGTGGCGTTGTCTCGGGCGACGGCCTCCATGAGTCGGCGGGCATTCTCGGGGGAACGCAGGAGGTAGACCGTTTCTTGCCACGAATCGTAGTCAGCGGCCGACATGAGCACTGCATCTCCGGCCTTGGACGTGATCCGCACAGGCTCGTGGTCGGTGTTGACTTGTTCAAGCAGCGGAAAGAGGCGCTGCCGGGCCTCACTTGCACTGATAGCCATGACCTCGGCCCTTCTAACCGTACCGATACCCAGTACCGTTATTGTACGGCATTATCGTACGGCTTTTGGGGTTGGTGTGCCTCAGGGCGAGGTCTTCTTGAGGGGCGGAAGAAAGACGTCCAAGGCAGCAGCGACCATTTCAGATCTGTTGGTTTCGCGTGTTCCGGGGCGCTGTTTGGCGATGCGAGCGCTGGCCCAGTCGGTAAGGGTCTTCATGACTGCGAGTTCGCCTTTGGTCGGGCGGATGCGTACCGGTAGGGGTGTGTCCTGGGACGTGCGGCCCGGGGCTTCACGGAAGGGGAAGAGGTCGCCGGGTTTTGGGCCGGGTCGGCGGTTGAGGATGAGCGTTGGAAGTTCCTGGGCATGTGCGCGGAGCGCATCGAGCACGAGGGCTGTGTGACTGGGGGCGTGGGCGCGGGCGCGTTCGAACCGTTTGACGATCGAGGCGGGGATGCTCAGGACAGTCGGCGAAACGATGTGGGCGGTGGGGTCGTCAGGATCGATGTCCAGTGTTGGCATCGCGCCGGGGTCACTGTCAGCCTTGTCGTGCGAGACATCTTCGATGGCGTCGTTTTCTGCCGTGGCGCGGTCGTGTGATTCGGCCGCCGGCTGGGATTCTGCTGGCGCTGTGGCTTGCGGCTCGGCTGGGGGCGGTGAGGGCGTTGGTGCAGGCGGAGTCGGCGCCGCCGCAGTGGTGGTGCTGTCGCTACGGCCGTCCTCGGCGGTGAGTGGTTGATCGAGCGCTTCAGCCGCCCCGAGCTTGGGGTGGCGCGGCTGGGGGGCTTGGCGGGTGCGGCGAGCGCGACGCTCGTGGAGTTGATGGATACCGCCGAGGTTGTCGCTCATGGTCAGCCTTGGGCTTTCTGGGCGTAGGTGATTACCGCCCGGGCGACGTCGGTGATCTCGTCGACGAATTGGCGATTCTTGGCGGGCACGGGAGTGCGCGCTGCGACGGCCATACGTAGGGATCGGCGGCTGAGCCAGCCGTATTTGCCGATTGATGGGCCTACGGGGACGTTGTAGGTCTCGCTGATGCGTTGTAGCCAGTCGACCATCTTGCGCGGAGCTGCGTCGACCATGTTGGGGATGATGAGCAGCGGGAAGGCGCGAAGTTCGTCAGCCATGCCTTCGAGGGCTTCCAGAGGCCGGGTTTCCAGGACGATCGGTACAACGATGACGTTGGCGGCAGCGATGGCTCCGGAGGCGCTGGGGTTGGCGTCGTCTCCCCCACCAGGGTGGGTATCGATGACGAGGGGTCGGCGCCATTCGGCGGACCATTTCTCAAGCTGGGTCGTGACGTGGTCTTGCGGGGGCTGGTTATTGCCCCAGTCGGGGTGAGATGGGACCAGATCAGCGCGGAAAGGGCCTCCGGTGAGCGGGCGGGGTGTTCGGCTGTTTTCCATCGCATCAAGCAGCGGCGCATTGGTGCGGGTTTCGTAGCGGTATCCCCAAGCACGGGAGGCGCCGCCGCGGTCCCAGTCGAAGTCGATGAGGATGCCGGCGAGCAGCCAGGCCAACTCTTTGGCGATTTCGGTTTTACCCACTCCCCTTTGTGCGCTGCGACCGCCACTATGAGGTCTTGCAAGGTCGTGAGCAGTTGCGGGTCCGGGTCACTGACAGCGAGGCGTCGGGCTGCCTCAAGGGTTGATGGATTAGACAAGGGAAACCTTCTCTCCTTCACAGGGGGGCCCTTACCTCGGGGGGGCCGGGCCCGAGAGGCGGGGCCCGAACGGGAGGCCCTCCGCCCGCTACGTCCAACTCCCCCCGCGTGCAGCTACGCGAAGCATAGCGCGTAGCTCGGTGCGCGCGCTACTGCACACGTTGCGGCGTGTCAGGATGCGTGAGGTAACGCGTGCGATGGGCCGCACCATCTGCCGTGGTCTATCCCGTGGCGTAATGCGTGTGCTGTTGCCTGCAATAAGCCGCGCATGATCGCGTGCATTGATACTCGCGTTATGTGCCATGCTACCTCGCGCCCTGTCGTGCGCGCTCCCTCTCGCGGTACCACGCCCGATAGTACGCCCGCTATCTCACCCACTATCGCACGCGATATGTCAGCTAAGGCCGCACGGGATATCTCGCGGATTGTCTTGCGCCATACTTCGCGGTGCGCAGCGAATGCCCGAATTGCATCGCCGCGAGTAGCGCGTAAGGGCTTTGGGGCCGGTAGGTTTTGCCTGTGGAGCGTTTCTTGATGATCTACCAGCTTAACGGCGCGGAGGGGGATATACCGAGGTGACGACCATTGAGGCCCGCCGCAATGGCGCAGTGATCCCGGGCGACAGTGACCGCGAGACGAGCACGGTCGGTAGTCCGATCGAACCGCGGCAACCAACCGGCAGTGGTGAGCTCCATACGGAGTCGCGGTCGCCTATGCCTGCCTCCCGGAGGGGTGAAGAGGCGCATGACGACGCCGAGCGGACTTTGCGCCTCGTGATCCGAAGCCGCACCGCATCCGTGTGGCTCACGGTGTTTATCGCGACCATCAGCTTCGTGTTGTCGTTCAATTCGCTGCGAAGTCTCGCCGCGATGACGGCGTGGCCGGGCTGGCCGTCGTGGTTGTCGCCGCTGCTTGTTGACGGTGTGATCATTCTCGCGACCCTGGTAATCGTGTCGCTGGCGCCGTATCGCGCGCAGTTCTGGAACCGGGTTTTTCTGTGGACAGTGTTAGGTGTTGGGGCGTTGGTGAGTGTCGGCGGTAATGGCTTGCACGCGTGGCTATCTACCGGGCATCTGGTGTCGTGGATGCGGTGGGGGTCAGCAGGGTTGGCGTGCGTGCCGCCGGTGGCGCTATTGGCGACCACGCACATTCTGGGGATCTTGTGGCGGTTTGATCCGGTGCCACCGCCGGATGCGCGCTCGCAGGTGCGTGACCGGGCGCTGGAGCTGGCCGCGCAGCGAATGGACCGGTGGGAGGCAGCGGCGGCCAAGCTGCACGAAGAGGGGTATTGCCCGAGTGTGCCTACCGACAAGATGGTGCAGGTGCTGCGGTACTTGTATGAGTCTCGGCCGGCGCTCTCACTGCGCGCGATCGGGGCGAAGCCGGAGGTCGGGTTGCACCACGACACGGTGGGAAAGATTCGCGACGCTGCCGGTGCGGCGCTGGGCATGGCGACTGGCGAGGTGTAAGTCCGCACCTCAAACGGGGAAATTCCGCGTTCGCACGCTGGATGCCGCTATGTCGTGCGCTATCTGCTGCGTTATCTCATGGAATATCTCACGCGCTTGCTGACCGGTCGGGGTTGCGCGGGGAATCGATCCAAATCGGTGGGGCGCGACCGTCGCATAGTGCCGGCAGGCGGCGGTAGCGTTTTGCCCAACGACCTGCACTTAGAGGGGATTTGGCCGCGATGGGCTTATTTGACGTCTTCGATGACCTGTTGGATGACCTGACGGGCATATTCGACGGGGATGATGAGGGCGGGGACGGCGGCGATGATGGGCCTCCCGAGCAGTGGGGGCCGGGTCCGCTGCCCAACGCAGGCCCGCCGTGGGGGCCGGCGCCGCAAGTTCCCAACGGGCCCAGTGGTTTACAGCAGGGCGTCGATCAGGCCGGAACGACCTACCAGCAGGCGAGCGGGGCGGTGAATCAGACGGATGACAAGCTGTCTGACCTGCTGAAACAGATCTTCGCCGCCAATGATGCGGCCCGGTCGAAAATCAGTGGGATCGTGGGCAACATTGAGACAGCGCGCCGCGCGCTGGCGGCGAACCCACAGATGGCCAATGATCCGCACGCTATGGCGTTGTTCAACCAATTCTTGGATGGTCAGCTGGCCGAGATTCAACAGGTTCTGGACAGCTCGAAGGTCGATAGCAAAAAACAGGCTGAGTTGCTGGCCGCCCTGGGTGATGAGTACCGCGGTACCGCGGGTGGGGATCATCCGAAGAAAAAGGGCGCCGGAGGGGCGAACGGCGGCGGCGGTGATGGCGGCAACGGTGACACGGGCGGTGACACCACTGATAGCGGCGGTGGCGGTGGTGATGGCGGCAGCGGTGGTGGTGATGGCGGGGGCGCCGGTGGGGGCGGAAGCACTACAGGCGGTGGGGGATTGACCGACCCGTTGGCGGGCTTGGGCGGTGCGGGCATGGGTGATCCGCTGTCGATGTTGGGTCCTGCGATGGCGGGTCTGGGTTCGATTCCGGGCGCCTTGGGTGGGGCGGCAGGCTCACTGCCGATGGACGCCCTGGGCGGCCTGAGTGGGCTTGCCGGTCAGGGCGGTGGAGACGGATTTAAGGACACCGACGCCCACGATCACGGCAAGTCCGACGATTTCGAAGACGGCCCGCACGGCAAGGGTGACGGTGATGGCGGGAAAAACAATGACGGGGGGGCCGGTAAGGACGACACCGGCAGCAAGAACGGGCAGACTCAGCCCGCGGGGACGACGCAGCCTGCGCCGAGCACCCAGCCTGCGCCGCCGGCCGCGGTCCCGGCCAGTGCGGGTGGTGACCCAAGCCAGGTGGTGCAGATGCCGGACGGTTCTCCGGTGACGGCAACAACGGCCCAACACGCCGCGGCGGTGCGTGGGGTCCTCAACGGTCAGACCGTCACTGATGCCTGGAAGCAGGCTCATGTGGAGCTACCGCCGCCAGGTACACCGGTGACCGCTCCGGCCGACCCGAGTCATTTGGTGCCCGGTGAAATCGCGCAATTTAAGAGTCGTGACCCTGTGATGTACATGGGTAATGGCAAAATCTGGCTGGATGGGCAGCTACAACCACAAAGTGCCCTGCCTACAGGTGATTTTTCGGGCTGGATCGACCCACCTGGGCTGGCGGGTACTCCCGCTGTGCCGCCTGCGCCGGGCAGCCCTGCTCCGGCAGGCCAGCCGACGACAACGAATACCAGCGGTACCTAAATGTGGGGCCTTGATGCGGGAGTCGCGGTGACCGACGAACAGCTGCCAGAGGAAGGTGCCATTCCCACTGTCGCGGAGTGGTCGGCCGATGGCGCCTTGATGGTCGCGGTCGACTGGCAAGGGGAGGGGCTGCAGGTCCAGCTCGAACCCGAGGTCACCCGGTCGTGGACCGCAGAGATACTGGCGGATCGGATTATGCGTCTGCACCGGTTGGCGTTGATGCGGGCCCGCGCCGAACAGCGCCAGCGTGTCATCGAGGAATACGGCACAGCGCTGCCGACGACCCCGGGGTGGCCCAGTTTGACCGACGTCGACGAATACCGGCACACGATCGATTTTTAGCCAGCGCCGACCGATGCGTAGCCCGCTAAGTCGTTGTTAGGCTTAGCAAACAGCCAGTTCAATGGGAGGTATGCGGTGGCCGGCAACAGTGCGACGCTGGATTTCGACGAGTGGGATCAGCACGCGCAATGGTGGGATCAAGAGGGTCCGCGGGTGCGTGAGCGCCTCAGCGTCGACCCTGGCACAGCGCAAAGCGTGGGACAACGCTTCGGCGACATCGGATGGGAAGTGCTTCAGGCGTTGAACGAGACGCTGCAGGCACGTGCTGAGGCCGGCCAGGCGCTGGGACAATACTGCGAGGGTGTGGCTGGCCATATTCGGTCCAGCCTGGCCTCCTACCAGCAGACCGAAGCCGACAACCAGCAAACCCTGCAAACCTAACCATAGGGCTTGCGCGGTGGCGGATTCAGTACGGGTTGACACCGACGTTGTCCGCTCGGCGGGCCGTCAGGCCGACGCGGCGGGCGGGACCGCAACGCCCGGTTCAGGTCAGGTGCAGCCAAGCGCCTCGGACATGGTGTCGGTGGGCGCGAGCACCCGTTTCACCGCACAGGTGGGCTTGGCTCGCAAATACACCACGATGGCCAACACGATGGCGCGCCAGTTCGGGGTGAAACTCGATGCCAGCGCCGGCGCTTACGACGAGCAGGAAGTGCAGTCCGCAGGGACGTTGGGCAGCCCGGGATCGGGTGGGGCTGTGCGGGCGGTGTCGGGTACGCGGTCCCTACCGGCCGCGCATGTGGTGCCCGCGGATCTCGTGTCAGGCGGGGCAGGTGGCGGTCTGCCCGCGGGTGAAGTCCCCACCAGCCCGCGTGACATCGCCAGGTTGATTGAGACCGGCCGGGCCGGCACGGGCAAGCAGACCTGGCAGGCCATGGAAACCAGCCTGCGCGGCGAAGCCAAACAACTGCGTGAGGCTGCCGATCAACTGGGCACCGCGATCAGCACGGCCGGTGATGGATGGCAAGCAAAATCCGCCGATGCAGCCACGACCAAGATGCGGGCACTTCAGACCTGGTATGAGGGCCATGCCCACTATGTCGACGGCCTGGCTGAGCAGGCCAAGGCCCACATTCAGAACTTCTCCAAAGTCGTCACTGATGTCCCGCCGTATCGCCACGTGCTGGACGCCGAGCGGGAGCTCAAAGCCGCGTTGCAGTCCAATGCCCGCGCCGGCGGCGCCCACCGGGTGGCTGTGGTCAACGCGCAAGTGAAGGTCAGCAAGCTCTACTCGGCCTCGACGGCCGGGTTCACCACGTACACGTTCTCCGAAGCGGCGCCACGACAGCCCGACGTACCCAAGCCGCCGCCGGGCCCAAGCCCAGATGTTGCGCCGGTTACCCCGCCGACCGGAGCCGGTGACGGCCCGGTGGGACCACGACAACCGCAGCATTCACCCAAGAGCGCACCGGTGGACCCGGTGCAGGGAGGTCCTGGTCTAGGAGAGGACCTGACACCGGGGCCGACATGGCCGCCCGGCGCCCCTGACCCGGCGGCCCCCGCGGACCCACTGACCGATGCCCTACCGGCGACGGCCAGCTCGCTACCTTCGGAAGTCATCCCGGGAATCATGGGCGGCGTCGTAGGCGGCCTAGGTGGGGTTTTGGGCGGCCTGACCGGCGCGGGCCAAAAGGCACTACAGGGCTTAGAACAGGCGGCCGGGCCGGCGATGAGCGGTTTGGGCCAGCATCCCGGCGGCGGTGAACCGCAGCACGGCGGCGACCAATCCCCCCAGTCACCGGAGCCTCCCTCGGCCGGCGATCTGTCACCCCCCGATGATCTGGGCGCCGGCGGGGGTGGGGGTGATACCGAGCCCGCGGGCGGGGAGAGCCCCATGGCCGCACCCCCCGAAGTCGCCGCACCGGCCGCGGCCGCGCCGGCGTCGGCACCCTCGGCGCCGGCGGCAGCCGAAGCACCGGCCCCGGCGGTGGGCGCCATGGGCCCGATGATGCCGCCCATGCGCGGCGGCGGTGAGGGATCGGGCCCGGACAACAAGCAGCTCTACCAGGAGCGCAAGCTGAAAGTGGTGGCGCCGCCCAACAGCGAGCCGGTCAAAAACCGTCGAGAAGGCCGCGCCAGACCCGATGATCGGAAGAAGCATTGAGCACCCCTCAGGAAAGAATCGCCGACGTCGACCAGGGGCTTCGCGTCACGCGAGCGTTGCTGGCCGAACTCAACGCTGCCGCCCACAACATGCGCGAACGCGACCCGATCAGCGACGTGGTGATAGCGGCGTTCGACTCCGACGGGTATTTGAGCGACCTTTTCATCAAACCGACCGCACTGGCCGATTACACCCACACCGGGCTGGAAGATCTGATCACCGACGTGCTACGCGAAAGCTTCGATCGTTTATTCGAGGCCAGTAATGCGATCATCGACCGGTACTGGGGCCCGGAATCATCCTGGCACGAGCTCAAGGCACTGCGCGACGACTGGTAACCCACCACCCGGCGCGCTATCGCATCAAATATCTCGACGACTATCTCACCGCATGTCTTGCGCGGTGTTCACTGCTCCCGCTCACGGAGATCGGGCCGCGACGATGGGAGGTACGGGGCGCGTCACCGCGGGTTAGCGCCACAGGCCGCGCCGAGTCGCGTCCGGGGTGGGAGTGCCGGCGCGCCGGGCGCGGTCGATGAGCGCTTCGATGCGTGCCTGTTCGGCGGCAGCCTCAGCGGTTCGACGCTGCGCGCTGCGCTGTCGCGCGGCCGCCAGGGCGGCGAACACGTCAGCGCGGCCGGGACCGGACTGCGCGGCCTGGCCCGCGGCCCGGCCGGCCAGATGTGCGCGGTGCTCGGCCGCACTCTGGGCGCGGCGCCGTTCTTCGGCGGCGCGGGCTTGAGCTTCGCGGGCCTCGTCGAGAGCGGCCGGGCGATCGGCCAGGTTGTCCGCACCGTGCCAGGCCAGGATCGCCCCCAGCAATCCGATCGGACGTGCGGGGCTGTCGGGGATGCGCCGGCCGACGCCGAGCCAGTCGGTGACGAGCTGGTTGAGGTCACGCGGGGTCCAGCCGGCGGCCGCCGGCGCGGCCAGCATGGCCGCCCAGCTGGTCGGGGTGAAGCGGCGTGCCCACGGTGGGGCGTGCGAATCGGCTCGCCAGGCCGCCGCCAACTGCCGCCCTCCGGGGTTTGGAGCTGGGCGGCGCGAAGCGACGCCGTGCCGGGCGCCCTTGTGGCGCCCGTGGGTAGTAACCAGTCCTTTTGAAGGTGAGGTGTGGGTGGTTACTGGGGACCGTTCCAGGTGGGGTGACACGGTGTGGATAACCCGGTTGACCTGGGCATCGTCGTGCAGCGCCCATACCGACGCCCAGCCGCGGTGGCGATCGCCCATTCGCCAGGACGCCATGCGTTCGATGTAGGTGCGTTGGCGACCGCGCAGGACCTCGGTGGCCACGCCCAAAAGGCGCAGGCATTCGCGGGCCCGCTGGACGGTGCGCTCGGTAAACCCGGTAGCGCGCTGCAATTGGTCGTTGGTTGGCCGGGCGTTGCGGCCGGTGTCGGCGTCGGCAGTGCGGGCGAAGGCGGCCGCGATCGCGACCAGGGTGCGTTTGGCGATGCCCCCTGAGGTCATCTGCGACCGGATCTCGGTGTAGCGCAGGTCGTAGGCCGCGGCCACGGTGACGTGCGCCCAATAGGCGCCACCACCGGACCAGCACGGCACGCCTGCGTAGGTGTCCTCGGCGAGCTCGAGGTTGACGAACACGCTCGCCGGCGGGGGATCACCACCGTGCAGTCGGTGGCCGCGGCGGATCTGCAGCACCTGGGCTACCGGGGTTGTGCGCACGACACCGCGCCGCGGGCGAACAGCGCTACAACCGCGATACGTGCGGGGCCGCGTAGCAAACGGCCGACCAGGATCTCGGCCGCGAGAAATGTCACGGTTTACACACCGTTCGCGCGGCGGATCTGGAACCGCGGCAAGGTATGCGCTACCGTGAGACGAGCTGTCCAAGCTACGTCCCTTTCAGGGGCAACGGGTGCGGACCCGGAACCGAGCTGCCAACTCGGTTTGAACCCTCTAGACAGAGGCCCCGTTAACGCGGGGCCTTCGTCATATCAGCGGGTAGAGCCGCACCGCCTATTGAGATGTCACATCTGCCCGGCAAGCGTCAGCCACGACGAAAGGGGGGCCGGGCGGGAGATTTCACATCGCCAGCGGCAAACCCTCCTCAACACAGGTGGGGGTTCGGGCATACTCAGGCAACCCGACGTGGACCGCGAGGACGTCCGCGATATAGGGGGCCACTTGGCCGCGATGCGAACCGGACTGGGCGGCCTGTCGAGCAAGCCGTTCAGAAACCTCGCGATGCGGCCGCGTCATGATCCTGTTGTCCCGCGAGTCACCCCGCAGGCCGTCCAACTTCCGGGTCGCCGCGATCGGCAGCTGATTGAACTCGCGAACATGCTCAGGTAGGCCGACATAGAGAGCCAGAACGTCAGCGATGTACTGAGACATCGACGACGAACCCGCCTCTTCTGCCATGGCGATGAGACGTTGCGTAACGGCTGGATGGTTTTTCACCATGTGCGCGCCGCGATCACCTTTGCTTGGAGGAGCCATAGAAGATCACCTTGCCAGGGGGTTCGGTTGCAGCAACCGTGACACGCCGAAGGATCGACGGTTTGTCAATAAGGTCTGGAGCAGGGAGTATCGGGAATTCCCGATCAGCAATGAATCAGCGAGAATTCGGGTGCGGGGGTGGGGGATTGAGACCCCACCGGGTCCGCGCCGTCGAACGCACGCTCACGCCGCATTGACCTGTCGGCCGGGGGCGTCGCTGTTCCATACCCAACCGGCCAGCGCTTGCAGGCGTGCGGTTCGGCGCGGGTCCAGCGCGCCTTGCCGGTAGGTGTAGCGCTGCGTGTTGACCCATTGACCCAGCCGGAACCTGTCGGCGCTGATGTGGCCATGAGGGACACGGGTGTGACCGTGCTCGTCGACGAACTGGGTCAGGGCGGTGAAGCCGCGTTCCCAGCGCTGCTCGCCGCTGGCGCCCCATACCCAACCCGGCAGGGCTTCCAGCCGTGCCGCACGGTCAGCGTCCAGCGCGCCTTGCCGATGGGTGTGGCGCTGTGCGTTGACCCATTGGCCTAGGCGAATGCCGTCACCGGTGATGTGTGCTGACGGGACGCGAGCGTGGCCGTGCTCGTCGACGAACTGGGTCAATGCGGCGAACCTGCCGTCCCACCCGCAGTAAACGCCTGGGGTGCGGTCGCGCCGGCGCCATACCCAGCCTGGTAAGGCTTCCAGTCGTGCGGCCCGGCCGTCCTCGAGCTCGCCGCGGTGGTGCTTGCGGCGTTGGGCGGACACCCAGCCACCGAGGTGGAAGCTGTCGCTGCAGGTATGCCGTGACGCAACGTTGGCGTGACCGTGCTCGTCGACGAACTGGGTGAGCGCGGTGAAGCCGCGTTCCCACTGCTCATCGAGCCTGTCGCTCCAGGCCCAGCCCGGCAAGGCTTCTAGCCGTGCGACACGCTCGGCACTGACGCGGCCTTGGCGATACTTGCGGCGCTGGTCACGCGCCCACTGACCAAGTTTGATCCCGTCGCAGGTGAATGTAGTCGTTGGGGAAGCGGGCGTGACCGTGCTCGGCCACATACGCCCCTAACGTGGCGAAGAGCCGTTCCCACAGGTCCTCGCGGCTTTCTCGCCATACCCAGCCCGGCAACGCTGCTAGCCGCGCGGCGCGAGCGGGGTTGAGCCGGTTGTCCTGATGGGAAGCACGCTGGTTATCCACCCATTCACCGAGGCGAAAGTGGTCGGTGGTGATGTGAAGTCGAGCCACGTTGGCGTGGCCGTGTTCGGCAACGTACTGGGTGAGCGCGGTGAAGCCGCGTTCCCAGCGCTGCTCCAGCCACTCCTCGTGGCCCGCGTTCCCGCTCCAGTCCCAGCCCGGCAACGTTTGTAGACGTGCGGCGCGTGCGGGGTCGAGGCGGTTTTTGCGCTGGTCTCGCCGCTGGTCTGTTACCCATGCGCCGAGACGGTGACCGTCATCGGTGATGTGGGAGCCGGGGACGCGGGCGTGGCCATGTTGGGCGACGAACTGGGTCAGCGCGGCAAAGCCGCGTTCCCAGCGGTCTGCGCGGCTGTCGCGCCATACCCAGCCCGGCAACGCTTCCAGACGTGCCGCGCGTGCGGGGTCAAGGGTGCTTTGTTGGTGGCGGGAACGTTGGTTGCCCACCCATGTTCCGAGCGGGGTGCCGTCGCCAGAGACATGGTTTTGCGGGACGCGCGCATGACCATGCTGAGCGACGAACTGGGTCAGCGCGGCGAACATGGCATCCCAATAAGCCTCGCGGGGTGTAGCCCAGCGCGGGCCGAGCAAGGCGGCAAGCTGCGCTGCCCGCTGATCATCAAGTATGTTGGCGCGGTGGGCTTTTCGCTGCTCATTGAGCCAGCGGCCCGGGAAGCGACCGTTTTCAGTTCGGTAGTCCTCGGGTATGCGGGCGTGGCCATGCTCGGCGATGAACGTGGTCAGTTCGTCCATCATGTCAGCCCAGCGAGTCGGTGTGCGATGCTGCGGCCGGGCGTGCTGCGAGCCAGGGTGATCGCCGGCGGCCGGCGATGCGGGAGTTTGTGGTACCAAATCCTGTGTGGCCGTGGTCATTTGGTGTCCTCTCTGCGTCGGGTGATCCCTGATGTTTGTGCACATGTGTGAATCACAGGCTGGGAGAATGGGAGTCGCCCTTATTCAGGTGTGCGACGGCCCTGGGTTGGGTGAATGGTGTTCGGCAGCTTGGACTCGCGGTCGTAGACAGCTCGGAATCAGGCCGGTGAAAGCGCCCGTGCTCGCGCCGTGGCGGTGGTGCGTGACGTTGTTGGCGGCCGATGCTGGCTCCGCAGGGCCGGCTGGCCGGCGCGGTTCGCGGCTGAGGTGGTCAAGCAGGCCCGCCTCGTGAATCGAGGTGAACGCTTCGTGGATGGTCATCATGAAAGTCCTTGCGGGTGTTGGGGATAAGGGCCCGGTCACCGGCCTCCGGCTTAGCTGCCCACGGCAGCGGGATGGGTGTAAAGGTGGGCGATGAGTTCGACCCACCGACACGCGTCCTCGCGGCGCGCTGCCAGTACATGCGGGGGTGGGATCTGGGGGGCCGGACAGCCGGCGCTGGCGACCGTCGCGGTCAGATACAGCCGCCAGTAAAGGTGGCCGGCGGGCCGAAATGCCCCGCAGATCACCGACGTATCGTCATCGAAGACCGTGATGCGTTCCGTGCCGTTGTCGTCGACGCTGGCGATGACGGGATGCTCTGCAACCGCCGAGCTCATGGGAACCTCCGTGGTCTAGGTGTGCTGTGGCACCAGATTGGTTGCGCAACTTTGACCCGAGCCGTGATACCAACCGCCGATGTTGTCGTCGAAGTGTCTTGGGGTTCGCGCCCGGGCGATGTGATGGATCGCAAGGTGCACGTTCGCCCCACGTCCGAGGAACGCAGCTTTTTGGAGGACACCGTTCTGGATGTGGTCGCCGTCGCCGACCAGCAGGAGCAGCGGTCGGAAATCAGAGCACGGCAGGCCGAGACTGCGTTGCAGTCGTTGCTCCACGGTGGCGAGGGCCGCGTGTATCGCACGCGAATCGCGGGGGCCAACAACAGCTGCCCCGAGGGCGAAAACCTTAGCGCGCGCGGTCTGCGTGATCGGGCCGTTGGACGTGCTCTCGATCATCAGACATTCCCACGCCTCACCGCGAACCTCGGCAACGATCGCCTCGACCCCGCCTGCGTACCACCCTTCTACCCATGTGTGCGTCAGGCCAGCAGCTTGGGCCGTATGCGGCTGCCAATCACCGCCTTTGAATGCCTCGGTCAACATGCTTTCCACACCCCTCCTGGTTCGTTCGACACCCACGGCGCAACCAATTTCACGCGACAGCGCCGGCCTGAAAGACCAGGGGATCGTCGTCGGCGTCGGTTTCCTCGTCGTCAATGAGCTCTGGTAGCGGCGCGACTCGGATATCGCCGAGCTCGGTGCGCCGGCGTTGTTCGAACTGGGCGGCGAGCCGTGCGTAGACGGGTTTGAGGGCCTTGGGCTGGGCGCCGGGCAGGATTACTCCGCCCCAGATTCCATGGGTGGCGCCGGTGGCCACGGCGTTGTAGCCGCAGCGGCCCCGAAAAGGGCAGTCGTTGCAGCGCTTGATGGCGCGGTGCTTGGTGCGGGGGTTGAAGAACAACTCGGGGTCTTCTTGGCAGGCCAGATGTTGGCTGGTCTGGAAGAGACGCACGTCGGCGCGCATCTGGAAGGACGCGAAGGGTCTGGCGCCGGCGGGGGGGTTATCGGCCGAAGGGGTCAGGGCGGTGGTCATGGGAGGCGTCCTTTCTGTAGGTCGTCGGTTCTTCAGCGGCTCGATCGCCCGTGAATTACCCGTAATCTAACAGAATTTCTGACGGTTTTGACGGTTCTGACGGTTATAACCGTCAGAACCGGGGGTGGCGGCGCATCGACGGAGAGACGGCAGGCGGACGCCGTGCGCACTGTTGCCGCATGTCATGTGCTGTTTCAGTGGTCGAGGTGCGCCCGGCAGTGCCCGTCAGAAAATCAGCCACGAATTTGACGGTCTTGACGGCTAAGACAGGTGGATTTGACGGTTCGTCGGGCAAGATAGCGAGTTATGACCTCAGATCGGCTCGGCGTTGCGGTGCGGCTTCGCCGCAAGCAGCTCAAGCTGACCCAATCTGAGGTCGCCGAGCGGGGAGGGCTGTCGGAGTCAACCGTTCGCGGGGTCGAAAACAACCGGTTATCCCAACCACACGCCAGCACACAGCGTGCATTAGAGCGAGGCCTTGCGTGGCTGCCCGGCAGTGTCGAGGCAATCCTGAAAGGTGGCGCCCCTCGCATCCAGGAGACGGGCGTGCCGGCTGCGCCTGCGGACAGGGATACCGCTACGGCCGCGGGGGACCGCTTGGCCCTTGCTCAGCGCCTGATCAAGATGCGTCAGGCGTTCCTCGAGCACCGCGACACTATGCCCGAAGCCGCCCGCGCTCGGATGGACGAAGAGTTCAGCGCCGCGTCTCGTGAAACTGAAGAGGCGTTGATCTGGATGCTAGCTTGGCTACGGGAGGATGAGCGCGACGAAGCGATCCGGATCTTGGCTGAGTTAAGGAAGTTTCGTCCGTGAGGTGCTTCCCGCTTCATCGGTGCGCGCGCAAGTGATGTCGTGCGGTCCGCAACAAGTTGCTGGTAGTAACAAACACCTTGACGTCCTCCTCTGGCTGAAAGCCAGTGGATTCCAACCCGATCCCACTACCTAGGCGGCAGGAGAGCTGAGTTGAGGTTCACGGTTCGTCGACCGGCCAATGCCGAGGTCTTCCCGTGCTGTCACCGCCCGTCCGGCGGCGATGTTACGTGCGGCGTTCACATCGGCGTTGCACGGGCCCGCATCGCAGGCTTCGCAGGCGAAAACCGCTTGGCTCTTACGGTTTTCGGAGCGAGGTGCCCGCACGCCGAGCAGCGTTGCGACGTGTACGCGGCCGGGACCAGTTCGACCCGACCAGAGGCTTTGTGCTGCAGACGCGCGGCCAACCGGCCCCAGCCGCTGCGGCTGATACCGCGATTGAGGCCGCGTTTTTGGGCGACCCGTTGCCCGGGTTTCTCGATGGTTCCGCGCGCCGAGCAGGTCAGCGCCCGCACATCAAGGGCTTCGAGACGGATCGTGTCGAAGCGGTGTGCGATGTCGGTGGTGGTCTTTTCGAGCCAGTCTTTGCGTCGGTTGCTGTCGCGGGCCTTGAGGGTGGCGATCGCGCGCTTGGTACGGGCTCGCCGGTTGGAGCCACGCCGGGCGCGGGCCAGCCGCCGTTGGAGCACTTTCAACCGCCTGGTCTCACCGCGGCTCAATCCGGGGGCGTGCAGCAGTTCCCCGGTCGACAAGGCGGCCGAGACCGTGACACCGCGGTCGATACCCACCACCGAGCCATCACCCGGCCCGCGGACGGGGTCGGGGATGTGGGCGAACGCGACGTGCCAGCGGCCGGCCCTATCACGGGTGATTCGGTAGGACTTCACACCGTGGGGGACCGGCCGCGACAGCCGGAATCGGACCCAGCCGACCTTGGGCACCCACACCCGCGCAAACCGGCGGTTGAGCCGCTCGACATGCTGGGCCTTCACGCCGACTTGGCGAAAACCTTCGTGCACATCGGCTTTGCGCCACCGCGGGCGGCGATGCGTGCCGGCGAAGAAGTTGCGCATCGCCTGCGCGAAATCTCGCAAGGCCTGCTGCTGCACGGTCTGCGAGCCCGCCGCCAACCAGCTGTATTCGGCACGCGCGGCGGTCAATCGAGCGCACTGCTCGTTATAGCCCGGGGGGCGACGACCCGGCCGCCAATGCAGCTGCTGCTCGACCGCCAAGTTCCACACATAGCGGGCATGGCGACAATGCTCGGTCAACACCACCGCCTGCCCGGCAGTCGGAAGCAACCGATACCGCGACACCCCGCCAACCTAGCCCTCACCACCGACAACCCACCGAAAGGAGACGCGGCGTTTCCTCCCCCCGCCTAAAGCCAGGGGTCTCCACGCCGCAACACACCGATGACAAAGGTGCCGTGCGAGGGGAGGCAGATGTCTGGTGAAGCTCGACTTCGGGCACTGCGCGAAGCGCTGAAGGCGGGTGAACGCAGCGGCGCTTCAACACCGTTCGACTGCGATGCGTTCCTCGCCCGTAAACGTGTCCTGAACCCGCAAGGCCGGTGAGCGCATACGTCCTTTCACCAACGCATGGACGTCGACCGCCACCTTTGACCTCAGAGAGCCCCGGTCTGATCTTTACGGGAGATGCGACCGGGGCCTCCGGGGGAGGCCCGCACAGACAGGCATCCGGCCTGTGTGTACGACCACCAATAAGCGTAGAACAGCCATCTTCGCGGCCGCGCCGCAGACACGAACACATTCGGTTCGTGACAACCCGGATGTCCGCCGATTCGGGGCCGGTGTCATATCCGAAAGGTAGCCTGCGGCCATGTTCGATATCCCGATGCCAGGAATGCCGCCACCGCAGCGGCATAACCTTCCGGTGAGCCGGGCCACGTCGACGCCGGCCCGTGTCCACGGCAGCCCTGCTGGCGGGTCCAACCATGCGCGTCAACCCCAGACGGCATGGCAGCCGCGTACCGCTGCCGAGCAGTGGTGGCACTACAGCCGCGGTTGCGCGGCAGCGCTGCGGGCGGGGCGCGCGCCAACTCCGGTCCAGGTGTACGGGCCGGTTCTGGAACCGGGAGAACAGGCGTTGCTGAGCGCCGAGATCGACTACAGCCGCTTTTGTGGCGGCGACGGCCGGTACTCGCCGCTGCCGCTGATGGTCGCGGGCCGCCCGGCGGTCATGTTCGGCGCGTTGGCTGTTCAAGGGGTGGTGAATCATCGGCGTAAGGTGGCCGCGGCCCAGCGCGCGGCAGCTCAGTGGCGGTATCACCAAACCTGCCCGGTGATTGTGACGACCGACCGCCTGATCTGCACCACCGCGGCACACGGCATGGTCAGTTTCTGGTTCGGAGCGTGCACGGAGTTCTACCCGGATTTGCAGCAGTGGACGTTGACATTGGGCTTTGACTCGACTTACCCGGTGCGGCTTAGCGGCGCGGCGGCCCCGGCGCTGAGCCTGTGGAGCGCTTACGGCGTCTTGGGTGATGGCTGGGTCGATGATCCGCGCTTGGCGCTTCTGGTCAGTTGAGTAGCCTATCCCCAACAGCGGGCGTCCGTCGACGCAGCGGTCGCACGAGTACACGGGACGGTTGAAGCTGCGGTCGAGGAATGGCGAGCGATACAAGCCGGCGCCGGCCGATGAAGCTCATTGAAATCCTTCGTCTTTGCGTCGCTAACCCGGGTAGATCCGCTCTTAGAACCTGGCTTACTTCCGTGCGTGGTGCGCGTATGTTAGTGACATGGAGCTGTGGACCGTCGACCAGGCAGCCCGACACTGGAGCGTCACCACAGGGCGGGCGCGCAGCATCTTGTCCAACCGCGGCATCCGCCGCATTACTGGATATCCTGCTGCGGACGTTCGCGCAGTGCGCCGCCGCCAGGGCGCGCGCACGGACCTTGCAGCACCGGCGCACGCTCTTAGCCTGTCGGACGCTGCCCAGAGAATCCGGGACGTCGCGGACGACCGCACCCGGCTGCGGATCTTCTTCGAATTCACCCGCGGCGCCGACGAATCGGGGCCAGCCGCCCTGTCTTTGATCAACGACGAACCGCCTTTGACCGGCGACCCGCGCCATGACGCGTTACTGGCGGCGATCGCTGAACACCTCGCCGGAAGTTACGGGCTGCCGGGACCGCTGTGGAGCATCACCACCGAGCGCTTCCTGGACGCCCCGTGGTGGATTTCCCCTCTGCCGTCTGCGCGCACCCGCGCGATGTTGTGGGCGCCGGCCTCGTTTCGTCGCCGCGGGATCTACCTTGATCGTTACGACCTCACCCACGATGGAGCGAGCAGAATGCCTGAGCCGCTATTTGATCAGACCGAGCTGCGGCGTGCCTTCGTCTCGTTGGCGCAGAAGCTCGAACGTCGCCGTGTTGTCGGGCATGTCCACGTGGTCGGTGGTGCCGCGATGATCTTGGCCTACGACGAAACTCGCACCGCAACACGCGATATCGATGCTCTGTTTTCTCCTGACGGGCCCATGCTCGCCGCGATCCGCGAAGTCGCTACCGAACACCGGTGGCCCTCTAGCTGGCTGAACAACCAAGCTGCAAGCTATGTGTCGAGAACACCCGGGCAGGGGAGCCTCGTCTTCGACCACCCCTACCTGCAAGTCGCCGCGACGCCACCGCAGCATCTGCTCGCGATGAAGGTCCTGGCAGCTCGGGCGGTCAGAGATGGCGATGACGTGCAATTCTTGCTGGGTCACCTGAATATCAAGTCTCGCGCCGAGGTCTGGGCGATCGTCGAACGGTACTTCCCAAACACCGAGATACCGACGCGCTCAAAAGAACTCATTGACGATCTCCTCGCCGAGTAACCGCGGCCCCAGAACCGTCATTTCGAGGGCGCAGCAGTCGGCCGCGCTTTGCAGATCCGTGCTGCTTAGGCGATGTGTAGGCGCGACACCGGCGGTAAGATGCGGTTCATGGCAGCAGGCAAGTTCACGATGGATGTGGCGGAAACCGAGGCTGGCTTGTCCAGTGCGGATGCGGCGACAGCTCAGCAGTCCGGTGCCGGCCTTAGCAGCCTCACCATCGGCGGATACATGACGTCCTTGGTGGGGGCGGCCATTGGTGGCCGTGCGATAGGTGAAGCCCAAGCAGTCGGCCGCGCGACGGCAAACACCGCAAGTCGAGAGTTCAGCATCGCGACAGTTCAAACCACTGAAGCGGGCAACTCAAGCATTCTGACGACATAACGACAGGGGAGCGGCGCATGAGTTCATCACCTTGGTCGAGGGCTGGGTCACCATCGGTGACTCTGCCGCCACCTCCGGCGCCTACCCCTGGGCCTGGCGCGACCGCGCCGCCGACCGCAGTTCCGTTCCCAACAGGATTCGCGCAGAACAGAACACGCCGTCGGGTTTGGCCCTGGGCCGTGCTTGGACTGCTACTCGCGATCGTGATCTCAGCTGTCACCGGATCGCTAGTCACGCTCGCGGTCGCGCACAACGATGCCCACACCAGCGGCGGGCCATCTGCTGCACCATCAGCATCACCGTCTGCGCCGCTCGCGCCTCAAGTCAGCGCGGCCGATGCGACGGCGGCGAAAAATCACTTGTGCCAAGTGTTCGATACGTCGGTGCGTGGGCAAGAAGGGCAAGGTGGCTTTCGGGTCCAAGGCAATGTGAATGTTCCTATAGTGTTGCGCGCAGTCAATAGTGCATTAGCTGTACAGAATGTGCTTAGTCCTGCTGTTCCCGCCGACGTCGCGGCTTCTGCGCGGAAATACATATCCACGACGCTGGACGTAACAACGGCGGCGATGGGCAATACACCCACACCAGAAGTTAATCGGCTCACGGATGCGGATGGCGACGCGATTGATGCGCTGCTCGGCGTGTGCGGGTTGCCTAGGTAACCACACGAATGGCGTCAGCAACCAGCCCCGAGCCCAATGCCGGCGATTTTCCCGAGTGGTGGGCAGAACGTAACAACAAGCAGGCGGAACGGCTACTGAGAGTGGTCAGCCGGGGGCCAGTGCGCAATATCCAACCACCTTCACTACCCCATCTCGGGAGCGATCACCCGCGACCGCAGGGCCCTTTTGTCAATTTTTTGTTTCAGCCCAATGTGTGGCCAGAAGATTCTGAGACGAGATTGTTCAACGATGCAGGCACGCTCTCGGACGAGTCGAAGTCGTTTGAGGGCGATGCGATGGATGCCCAGCAAGCGGCGAATGGTGTGCTAAATGGCGGCTCCTGGGTGGGTAAAAGCGCGGACGCGGCTTATGAGGCCTACAAAGAGGCGGTGTCGATCAAGTTCCGCCAGGCCGAAATCAGCAAGGTAGCTTCCGGGTTATTCAAAAGGGCCGGCGAGGACGTCGCGAGCATCAAGAAGCACATGTTCGAGCAGAACAAGCAGGCGCATCAAGAGGCCGAGGCATTCCTGAAAAGCGGCTCGGGCCAATCGCTCGCGCAGGTGGCGGTGATCCTCGGCGTGCATCGAACCACAATTCAAGGCTACTCGTCTGAGCTGCAGGGATATGCCACCCAATACGCCACCCAATTCACCAACCACTTCAAGCTGGACGGTCCCGGCGGACCCAAATTCAAACAAGCCGGGCAGGACGGGGCTAAGCCGGATCAATCAACGGATGGACCGCCCGGGGTGCCTGACCCAAACATCCCTGGATCTCAAGGCGGCGGCGGGCCGAGACCTGCTGCGTCGACGCCCGGCCAAGAATCCTCCGGGCCGCCAATACTCGGTGGCCCTCGACCCGCACATTCGTCAGACCCTTTAACGCCTCCTCGGCATAATCCCTTGACGTCGTTGATGGGCGGCGGATTGCCGGGTTTTCCCAGTGTGCCGGGCGGCGGTTCAGGTGGCGGGATTCCGGGGTTGCAAGGGCTGCAGGGGCTGATGGGGGGGTTCGGGCGGCTTCCCGGCGGTATGACCCCTCCCACGGGGCTGGGCGCACCGGGGTTGCAGGGCTCACCGATGCCATCGCTGGGCATGGACTTCGGGCGCGGTTTAGCAGCGGGTGCTGCGGCGGCCGGGGGTGTTCCTCCCGTGACACCGGCGCCGATGACGTCTTTGGCGGCGCCGATCGAGTCTGCTCCGACGTCGGCTGCGCCGGCGGTCGCTCCCGTGTCTACTGCGCCCCCGGCGGCGACTTCGGCCCCGGGACCGGCACCTGCGACGGGTATGCCGGCGGGTGGCATGACGTCGTACGGTTCGGTGCTTCCTCCTCAGGGTATGTCGGCTGCTTCGCCGGTGGGGTCGGCGCCGGCTGCGCCTTCGGTGCCTGCTGAGGCCGGCGGCGGCGGCTCGTCGGGGTCGGGCCCGGGGACTGGGTTGATGGCGGTGCCGGGTCGGCGTGAGACCATGGCGGTGCGCCGGGATATGGCTGAGAACGATCTAGAACGGGCGAAGGCGTTGGTCGCCGAGCTCGCTGGGGCGGCGAAAGTGACTGATCCTGGTTTGGATTGGGCTGTGGCCGTGGGCCGTAACGCCTCGGGCATGCCGACCTATTGGGTGGCCACCAACGACGGCGCTACTTATATTCCGCCAAAGGTGTTCTTGCCCAAGACGATGCCCATCGCCGGTGGCCACGACGGAGATTTTGATGCGCGTTGGTTTGGGTGGGTGAATCCGGCCGATAAGGCGGTGCGGGCGGCCCGGGAGTTCGGGGACACGGTGAGCGCGGTGGCCACGTCGTGGGCGCTGCCGTCTGAGTTCTTGAGCGAGCACCCGGCACCGGAAATAGCTACCGGTGTCAAACCTAGGCTCGAACCCGACAACATGGCCGCGGACTTATCGGCGGCGCGGGCGCACCGTCTGCAGACCGTCGATGCGGCCCTGTATGCGGATCTGGCGGCGGTCGATGAGTCGGTGCTGCGCGATTATTGCCGAGAGTTGGTTCGCCAGTTGGCATTCGGCATTCTTGGCGAGGAGCTGTCGCGGGTTGCACAGTCGGTAGCGCAGGCGCTTATCGCGGAGCGCTGGCCCACAGCCCAGGAGTGGGCCCTGCTGGGCGAGGAACACGAGGATGCCTTGGTGCAGATGGTCGCACAGCGGCCGGGATTGAACGGACTTGAAAACCCCGATCAGACGGTCAGCTACACAAGGGAATTCGTTCGGTGCCGGCAGTTGGAGGCGCTGCTGTGCTGGGAGCGCCACGATGGGGACCTGCTGAATGTGGTGTACGCGGCGTGGGTGGCTGGGATACGGCTTGCGTTGAGCGAGCCGGTGGCGAGGTGACCGACGACGATAGCGTGCTGCGCGAAAAGGTCGCACAGCTACTTGGTGAGCCACGTCCTGAGTTTCGAACGCGGAAACATGATCGGACCTACGCGCGGGGCACGCCGATCGGATTCGCCCTCCAGGCGTTTGTGCTGGCGTGCGATTTGGTTGATGCTGCGAACTGCGTTGAGGCGCTGCGTGGTTGGGAAGAAAGTCAGGACGAGTTGCGGTCCTGGCAACACATATTGGACGGTGGCGAGGCCGATGAGGCGTGCCGGGAAGCGATGAGCGTTGCGTTGGATGACCTGCTGATGCGGTTCGCGGTCCGGTGCGGAACAACTGTTGGGGTGTCGGAGCAGCTATCTTTAGCGTGCAAACGGGTGCAGCAGCTTGTTCGGTGCTGCGCAAACCATCAGGCCGAGATCCGTGCAGCGACCGAGGTTTGCCTTGCAGGAGCTGGCGGAAATGACGCGGCGGCTGAGCAGAGCGTTAGTGCGGCCGCGCGTGCGGATGCTCTTGCCTGTTACAGGATCGCGGGTAAGAAGATCCAAATCGAGACTCAACGAGTCTTGCTGTTACACAAGCAAACTGCCGTGATTTCGACTCGCGAGCTGTACGAACAAGCCGGGCAGATGAATTAGTCGTAGGTGACGGAACCTGCGGCCGCTGATGCCGGGAGGGAACCCCCAGACGAGGTGCGAGTTGCGTGACCACCAAAACTAAAGATCACTGACTTGCAACGGTGAAACTCCTGTTGCTGTCGTATATCCGAGTGCGTGTTCGCGTTCGGTTTTGGTGATGGGGGATCGGTCGTTCAGTAGTGGCCAGATCTCGGTTTTGAGGACGTCGAGCAGGTCGTCGGCGTGATTTGTGGCGCGAGATTGCGTGGTTTCGTTCTGGGCTCGTAGGGCGTAGCGGATGGCGTCGATGCGGCTGGGGAGGTGCAGGCGTGCGGCGAGCTCGCCGGCGAGGCGGATCACCTCTTCGTCTTTCACGTTGAACGCCACTACCAGAGCATATCGACGAGGCGCTTTCTGCTGCTCTGGGTGTGGCCTGGACCGGGTGGGGTCAGCTAATTTTGTGGGGTGAGTGTTGCGGCGTTTGTGGCTGGGGTTGATCGGTTGCTGAGCCGTGCGCATGAGTTGTTTCCGGCCGGGGGTGCGGGCGGGCCGCTGCCGAGCTCGGGTGATGTTGCGGTGCCGGGCTCTCCGGAGGGTGGCAGTGGTTTGCGAGGCGGGGTGGCACGCGCGGCCGGTTCTTATCAGCAGGCTCGCAGTGGGGTGGCGGGGCTGGATGGGGAGCTGGCGCAAAGCGCCGAGCAAGGCGAGCAGATCGGGGCCCAGGGCCGGGAGGCGTCGGGGTTGATTCGGGATCAGGCCCGTACTAGCGCGGCCGCGCTGTTGCCGATGGCTCGGACGCCGGCGGGTGCGCACTTGCTGATGGCGACGATGGATCAGCATTTGGCGGCGATGCAGGATCAGCTGCAGACCACCAAAACCCAATACCAGGCCGTCTCGGCGGGACTGCGCCAAACCGCCGCCGGCTATCACACGTTGACTGACGGCGCGAAGGACTCGCCGCCGGCGGCGCCGCTGGACTCATCGGATAAGTGGAAGCCAGGCGATAAGCGGCATATGCCCTATGACGCCGGCGTGGGCGGGATGGGTCCGCCGAACTATCCCAATTCGCCGCCGTGGGTGGACATTTACGACCGGACGAAAGATCCGGATCAGGTTCCGCATTATTTCGTGAGGTCTGATGAGATCCCGGGCTATAAGACGCTTGCGCCGGGGGCCTTGGGGCCGCCGACAGTGTCCGACGAGCACGGCAATCCCGACCCGTATATCCAGTTGGGCCCGAACTCGGGGGTGTGGGTGCCGCAGTCGGCTTTCCCGGGGGCGAAGGTCTATCCGCCGGGTGGGGGTGAGCTGCCGCCGTATGGGTGGAGTGAGTATGTGCCGGGCTCGGGGATTTTCTTGTGGCACGGAGATATGGTGCCGGAGCCGTATAAGCCGTATGGCCCGTTGGGGCCGCCGACGATTCCGCAGGGCGGCCGCTAAACCGGCCCGAACTGGCTTTGCGTGGCTGTGGCCGGGGGGATTTGCTCGGGTTAATTTTGGTGGGTGAGTGTTGCGGCGTTCGTGGCTGGGGTTGATCGGCTGCTGAGTCGCGGTCATGAGTTGTTCCCGGCCGGGGCGCCCGGTGGTGGGCAGGTGTTCGCCGCGGGCGGTCGGGTGCCGGTGCCAGAGGCCCCGGATGGCCACAGCGGTTTGACGGGTGGGGCTCGGGCCGCCGGTGGCGCGTATCAGCAGGCGCAGGCCGGTGCGGATGGTCTTGACGGGGACTCGGGGCAGGCGGTGGCCCAAGGTGGTGAGGTTGGTGCGCAGGGCCGCGCCGGGTCGGGGTTGATTCGGGATCAGGCCCGCGCGGTGGGTGCTGCGACCGCGGGGATGGGTCGTTCGCCGGCGGGGGCGAAGCTGATCATGGCGGCCATGGATGATCATTTGGCCGCGATGCAGCGTCAGTTGGATCAGACCACGGCCGAAAACCGGCTGTTGGCGATGCGGATGCGTCAGCTGGCGGCGGGATATCGCGGTCTGGGTGCAGGCGGGATGGGCGGCGGTATGCCCCTGTCCGGGCTGGGCGGCTTGATGTCGGGCGGCGGCGGTGGCGGCGGCCTGAGCGGGTTGAGCGGCTTGGGGAGCCTGCCTGGGGGGTGGAGCCGTTTGGTGGGATCGGTCCGCGGGGGCCGGGGGACGCGGAGCGAGGAAGCGGCGCCGCGCGGCGATGTGGGGACTGCGCTGGGCGGGTTGACGCAGGATTCGTCTCCGCGTGAAGTGGCTGCGGCGATCATCCATGAGGCTCGCCGGCGCGGCTACTCGCCGCACCAGACGATCGCGATCTTGTCTACGGCGATGCAAGAAAGCGGGTTGCGTCCTCGGGCTGTGAGTCCGAATGGGTTGTGGAGAAGCATTTTCCAGCAAGACGCGGGTTACCCGGGCCGCAATAATCCCAACACGGCGATTTCGGGATTTTTCGATCGGCTGGCCCACCATGGCGGTCCGTCGTCACCGGACATTTGGAAGTCGATCTTCTGGTTACAGCAGCGCCCGGGCGATTCGTCGGCTGAGGCGGCAGTGGCGCACGGACGTAGGGGCTATTTGAACGAGATCCAGAGTCAGTTGCCCAGGGCGACGGCGTTGTATCGCAGCATCGCCGGAGTTTGACCACAACGATGTACGAGGATGCTGCGAATTTTGCGTGGCTGTGGCCGGGGGGATTTGCTCGGGTTAATTTTGGTGGGTGAGTGTTGCGGCGTTCGTGGCTGGGGTTGATCGGCTGCTGAGTCGCGGTCATGAGTTGTTCCCGGCCGGGGCGCCCGGTGGTGGGCAGGTGTTCGCCGCGGGCGGTCGGGTGCCGGTGCCAGAGGCCCCGGATGGCCACAGCGGTTTGACGGGTGGGGCTCGGGCCGCCGGTGGCGCGTATCAGCAGGCGCAGGCCGGTGCGGATGGTCTTGACGGGGACTCGGGGCAGGCGGTGGCCCAAGGTGGTGAGGTTGGTGCGCAGGGCCGCGCCGGGTCGGGGTTGATTCGGGATCAGGCCCGCGCGGTGGGTGCTGCGACCGCGGGGATGGGTCGTTCGCCGGCGGGGGCGAAGCTGATCATGGCGGCCATGGATGATCATTTGGCCGCGATGCAGCGTCAGTTGGATCAGACCACGGCCGAAAACCGGCTGTTGGCGATGCGGATGCGTCAGCTGGCGGCGGGATATCGCGGTCTGGGTGCAGGCGGGATGGGCGGCGGTATGCCCCTGTCCGGGCTGGGCGGCTTGATGTCGGGCGGCGGCGGTGGCGGCGGCCTGAGCGGGTTGAGCGGCTTGGCGTCGGGGATACCGGCGTCACTGATGGGCAGCCTGAGTCGCGGCGGCGGTCAGAACGGGGGGCCGGGTGAGCAGTCGGGCGCTTCGCTTCTGGGCGGCGGCGGCAGTGGGACGGCGCTGCGGGCGGTGCAGTTCGCCGAGACCAAGTTGGGTGATCCGTACGTGTGGGGTGCGACAGGGCCGCGCCAATACGACTGCTCCGGGTTGGTGATGGACGCCTACCGGCACGCGGGGGTTCAGTTGCCGCGCATGACCTACGACATGATTCACAAAGGTATGACGGTAGATCGTGCTGAGGTGCGGGCCGGCGATCTGGTGTTTTCCAATTTCTCGAGCAGAGGGCCGGAGCATGTGCAGATGGCGGTGTCCTCGACGAAGGTCATTGAGGCGCCCACCCCGGGGGGCCACGTCCAGTATTCGGGCTTCCCGCGTGGGCATGTTGTGGTGAAAAGAATTGTCGGATAACGATTTAACGGTGGGTATTGACGGTGGTTGAGCCGGGAGTGGATAAGGACGACGAGTCGCGCTGGCGCGGGCGCGGTCTGGGGCTTTCGACGCGGGTACAGGTGTCGGGGCACATGTTTTTCGCCCGTCGCGCGGTGGCGGCGATGACTCGGCGGCGGGTGCGGATGGAGGCCGAGCCGGGCCGGCGCCAGTCGATGGCGATGTTGGCGGGTGTGACGCTGACCGCTGTGCTGTGTCTGGGGGCGTTGTTCTGGTCGTTTGTGCGCCCGGCCGGTTCGGCGGGGCAGGCGCGGATTGTGGCGGATCAGGATTCGGGTGCGCTGTATGTGCGGGTGGGCGAGAAGCTGTATCCGGCGTTGAATTTGTCCTCGGCGCGGTTGATCGCCGGGGAGGCGGCCAGCCCGGTTCGGGTGCGCCGCAGCGAGATTGACGCGGCGCCGCGCGGGCCGCTGGTCGGTATTGCCGGCGCCCCGCAGGATATGGTGGCGACGTCGCCGGGTCGCTCGTCGTGGTTGGTGTGTGATGAGATCACCAAGGCGTTCGGGGCGGCTGCGCCTGAGCCGGTGACGGTGACCGTCATCGACGGCCAGCCCGAGCTGGGTCCACGCCGCCACGTGCTGGGCCCTGATGATGCGATGGTGCGCCGCTATGGGGATGCGGTGTGGTTGATTCGCGATGGCCGGCGCTCGTTGATCAATCAGGGTGCTCGGGCGGTGCTGTTGGCGTTGGGGCTGGGCGAGGATGCGGTGTTGGGGTCGCGCCCGATGAGCCGGGCATTATTCGATGCGATCCCGGTGGGCCCGGAGTTGTCGGTGCCGGTGATCCCGAATGCGGGCTCGCCGGCACGGTTCGTGGGGGCGCCGGGCCCGGTGGGGACGGTGGTATCGACTCCGCAGGTGGGTGGGCAGACCGCGTATTCGGTGGTGCTCACCGATGGCGTGCAGCCGGTGTCGCCGGTGGTGGCTCAGGTGCTGCAAAATGCCGGGCCGGCCGGTGCGGTGATCCCGGTGGTGGCTGGCCCGGTGTTGGCGAAGTTGCCGGTGGTGCAAACCCTGGACTTGTCGGCGTTCCCGGCCGCTCCGCCGCGGGTGATCGATAGCCAGGTCAACGCCGCGGCGTGCTGGCACTGGGAGAAGGTGAGCGGTGAGGCGCTGGCTAGCACGTCGGTCATCGCCGGCCCGAGCATCCCGGTGGCCGAGGGCCAAGTGGACAAGGTGGTGGACTTGGTGAAAGCCCCGGGGCCACAGATGCAGGCCGACCGCGTGTATCTGGGCCCTGAGTACGCCAATTACGTGGTGTCCACCGGTAATTCGCCGTCAGCGGCCACGGTGGAGTCGTTGTGGTGGATATCCGAACCAGGGGTGCGGTTCGGGGTGCCGCGCCAGGAGGACACGATGAACGCTTTGGGTTTGAAGAAGCATTCCCCGAGCCCGGCGCCGTGGCTGGCGCTGCGGCTGCTGGCCGCCGGGCCGGCGTTGTCGCGCTCTGATGCGCTGGTGCGTCACAACACGCTGCCTGTCGATGCCAACCCGGCCGAACTGGAGGTCCCGAAGTCATGAAGATTGGGTTCGCGCGCAAGCAAACTGCGCAGGCGCCGCCGTTTAAGCCTGAAACCCTTGACCTGCCGACTCCGCTGAAAGTGCCGCCGCCACAAAGCAAACCGCTGTGGTCGGTGGCGTTGATCATCGGCCTGCTTGCGCTGTTCGGCGGAATGATGTGGATCAGCTTCGCCAGTGGTGCGCGCTCGTTTACCGGCGCGGGGTCATTTTTCCCGCTCCTGATGGTGGGCGGGCTGGTTGCGATGCTGTTCGGTGGCCGCGGCGGGTCGCAGGAGATGTCGCGCTCGAAGCTCGACGCGCTGCGGGCCCGGTTTTGCATGGTCATGGACGAGCTACGTGGAACCACCTCAGAGTTGGCGGACCGGCTCGATCAGAATCACCGCTGGTATCATCCCGCACCGGGCACCCTGGAAGCGGCCGTGGGCAGTATGCGGATGTGGGAGCGCAAGCCCAACGGGTCTGATACATGGTTCGGGGTGGCCCGGGTCGGGGTGGGCATGACGGATCTGATGGAATCGAATGCCGCCGTGTTCAACGAGCCGCAGGACGCGCCGACCGATATCGAGCTCGAACCGGTGACCGGCAAGGTCCTCCAAGAGTTCATGCAATACCAGACGGTGGCCTACGGCACGCCGAAACTGGTGTCGCTGATGGTGGAGCCCGGCTATGAGCTACGCGGCCCGCGTGAGCGGGTGCTGGGCCTGATGCGCGCGATCCTGTGCGAATTGGTGTTTTTCCACGGCCCCGATCATCTGCGGCTGGTGGTGGTGACTTCTGATGCGGCCGAGTGGGATTGGGTGAAGTGGCTACCACACGCCGGTGATCCGAAGCTCATTGACGGTGCGGGCCCGGTGCGCATGGTCTATGGGTCGGTCGCTGAGTTCCTTGACGCGCAAACTGATGCAATGTCGCTGTCCACCCGCGGGGACTTCCGCTCGCGCCTGGGCGCGTCGAAGGACCCTATTGACCCGTTGCCGCACACGGTGGTCGTGTGCGACACCGAAGCGGGATGGGAGCGTCTGGGAAGCTCCGAAGGCGTCGCTGGGTTGACATTTTTCGACGTGCGTGGCCTGGGCCGCGTTCCGGCGTGCCGCGACGCGCGCCGGCGAGTGTTGTACATCGGTGAGAACGCGGTCATCTCGGCGGTGCCGCGCGACCCGATGACATGGGATCCGCAGGGGAACGATCCTCAGTTTTTCGCCTACGCCGATCAGATGAGCCGCGATGAGGCCGAGACGTTCGCCGAGCGCATGGCGCGCTTCCGGCTCGCCGAGGCCTATGAGGCGATCGAAGTTGATTCCGGCAAGCAGGTGATGGCCCGAGACATCCTGTCGTACTACGGGATTGAGGACGCCGCCAATATTGATTTCGACAAGTTGTGGGGCCCGCGCAGTGACATCAACTCCCTGCAGCGGTTGAAGGTGCCACTGGGTAACCGGATGGACAACAATGAGCTGTTTTTCGTCGACATCAAGGAGGACTCGGAAGGCGGCCAGGGCCCGCACGGGGTGATGGCCGGCACGACTGGCTCGGGCAAGACGACGATGCTGCGCGCCTTCATTGAGTCCCTGATGCTGGGGCACCCGCCGCAAAACCTGCAGTTCATGTTGGCCGACCTCAAGGGCGGCTCGGGTGTTCGGCCCTTTGCCGGGGTGCCCCACGTTTCGCAGATCATCACCGACCTCGAAGAGGACCAGGGTTTGATGACCCGTTTCATCGACGCGCTGGATGGCGAGATCGCACGGCGCAAAGCCTTATGCGATGTGCCCGGCGCTGATGATGTGGGGGTATACAACAAGATCCGTGCCGATCAGCTCGCAGCGGGGGCTGCTGAGGTGTTGCCGCCGCTGCCGGTACTGGTGGTGGTCATTGACGAGTTCGCCGAACTGTTTAAGTTGATGGGTCAAGAGATCCAGGACTCGTTGTATCAGATTGCCCGCCAAGGCCGCGCGTATTGGATTCATCTGCTGATGGCCAGCCAGCAGATCGAAACTCGCGCTGAGAAGCTGCTAGAAAACGTGGGGTACCGGATGGCCCTGCAGACCAATACGACACAGTCAGCCACGGCCATCGGTGTGCCGAATGCGGTGAACCTCAAGGGTTCTGGGCAGTGCTATTTCTTGCAGGGCAGCCCCGCGAACGGCACGCTGACGAAATTTCAGGGCGAGTTCTTGTGGCGTGAGTACCGCAAGCCTGGCACGGAGGACCTCGACGACGCGCCGCAAGTGAGCGCAGCGTCAGTGAGTTATTTTGCGCCGCAACTGTTCTCCACGGACTTCACACCGTTGCCGCCGCCTGATGAGCTCGACGAGTCGCCAGCTGTGGATGGGGAAGTGGCTGATGTCGACGAGGCGACCGACGCGGGCGATAGCGAGGACGCCGAGGAGCGCAATGCGTTGATGCGCCCACAGGTGGGGCGCATCATCATCGACCAGCTGCGCCGGATTGACTTTGAGCCTTACCGGTTGTGGAAGCCGCCGCTGGATGCGCCGTGGAGCATCGAGAAACTGGTGAACACCTATCTGGGGCGGCCCTGGGACAGCGACTATGCGCGCACCCCGAACCTGGTATTCCCTGTGGGGCTGGTGGACCGGCCATTCAAGCATGACCAGCATCCGCTGACCATTGACGTGTCGGGCCCGGGCGGCAATGTGGTGATCGTGGGTGCTCAGGGCTCGGGCAAAACGACTGCGCTGCAAGACCTGATCTGCGCGGCGGCCATGACGCACACCCCTGAGCAGGTGCAGTTTTACTGCCTGGCGTTTTCGTCGGCGGCCCTCAGCAGTGTGTCGGGGCTACCGCATGTGGGTGGTGTGTCGATGTCGCTTGATAGTGACGGTGTGCGCCGCACCGTGGCCGAGATCGCGGCGTTGCTCGCCTCGCGCAAGCGCAGCTTCGAGGCGACCGGCGTGATGTCGATGGAGGTGTTTCGCCGCCGCAAGGCTGGGCGTGAGCCCGGGGCTGTGCCCGAGGATGGTTACGGCGATGTGTTCTTGGTGATCGACAACTATGCGGCGATGGTCAGCGAATATGAGGCGCTCGTCGAAGACAAGGTGAACAGGATCATCAAAGAGGGGCCCACGTTCGGGATTCACGTGGTCGCCGCGGTGACCAAGAACACCGACCTGCAGGTGACGGTGCGGGGTAACTTCGGGTCTCGGGTGGAGCTTCGTCTGGCCGACTTCAACGAAGCGACGCTGGTGGCTAAGGCGAGACTGGCCACGGCTGTGCCGGCGCGCCCCGGTCGCGGCATGATTGGGCAAAATTACGAACGCACCGGCGTAGACCCCGTGGGGTTGCACACGTTGATGGCGCGCCCGGCGCTGGAGTCCACCGCCGCGGAGGTGTTCGATTCACGCAGTGTCGCCGAGGCTGTCAGCCGCCAGGCCGTGGGGTTCAATCCCGCACGTAAGGTGCGCAGGCTGCCAGGGCGGGTTTCGCCGGCCGAGCTGGCGGCGGCAGCCGCCACCGATGATCGCACCCCCACGTCGATCGTGTGGGCGCTCGACGAGACCGAACGGCCGGTGTTTTTGGCCAGTCAGCATCTGATCATCGCCGGGCAACCCAAGTGTGGGCGCACGACGGCGTGTGCAACATTGATGCGCGAGATTCGCAGGGTTTACGCCCCGGGCGCTGACGGCGCTACGGGGCCGGGGCTGGAAGAAACGGCCGACCGCCCCGCGGCCCAGGTGTGGCTCATTGATCCGCGCCGCCAGCTACTCAACGTGCTGGATAAGTCCTACGTGCAGCGTTTCGCCTCGACGCCGGACTCGGTCAAACAGCGCATGGGCGAGCTGGCCGCGGTCCTTGCGCCGCGGCTGCCCAGCGACGATTTATCGGTCGATGACATCGGCCGGCGCCACTGGCAGGGGCCGGAAATCTTTTTGATCATCGACGATTCTGAGCGGTTGCCGGTCGGCTTCGACTCACCTCTGGGGGTGATCGAACGGTTCGTGCAGGCCGGCGACGACGTCGGGTTGCACATCATCTACACCCGCCAGTTCGCGGCGTTCATGGCGGGCCTGGGGGCCGACCCGGTGTTCAGGATGCTCAAGCAGGCCAGGGAGCCGGAGCTGATCATGGATTCTGACCCCGATCAAGGATTCGTGAAGGGCAAATGGAAAGGCCATTGGATGCCCAAGGGCCGCGGATTCTTGCTGAATACCGCCGAATCGGGCGAATCGGGAATTTATGTCCAAGTCGCTGACGCCGGCCTCGGATAGATCTGCGATGGGCCGCGCGTAAGCCCGCGGGCGCCGATACACTTTTGTCATCAGACCGGTCAATGATCTGGTCGGCTCTTTACGGGAGGGTTCTATGTTTGTCGAGGCGTTACCTGCGGGCATTGATGCATCCGCGTCCGGGTTGGCCGGGATCGGGGCGGCGGTATCGGCGGGCAACGCCGCGGGAGCCGCACCCACGCTGGGCGTGGTGCCGCCGGCGCCGGAGCCGGCGTCGGTTCTGTTGGCCGCGGCGTTCGGCACCCATGCCGGCGTGTATCAGGCCACCCAAGCCATCGGGGAGGTCGTGCACCAGATGTTCGTCTCGACCATGGGCATCAGCTCGGCTGACTACGCCGCCACCGAGGTCGCCAACGCCGCGACGATGATCTAGCTCGCGGGTCAGCGCCCATATAGCCAGCCATGGATTACGAGCTGCCTCCTGAGATCAACTCGGGCCGCATGTATGCGGGCCTGGGTTCAGCGTCTCTGATGGAATCAGCTGCGGCATGGCAGGCGCTGGCCGCGCAGCTCGGGTCCGCGGGAGCGGCGTTTGGGGCGGTGATCGAGGCGCTGACCAGCACGGCGTGGGCGGGGCCGTCGTCGATGTCGATGGCGCTGTCGGCAGCCCCGTATGTGGTGTGGATGATCGAGACGGCCGCGCAATGCCAGGAAGCCGCCGCGGCCGCGGCGGCGGCGGCGGCGTTCGAGGCTGCCCGGGCCGGGGTGGTGCCCCCACCGGTGATCGCCGAGAACCGGGCGCAGCTGGCGGCCCTGGTGTCGACGAACTTCATGGGGTTCAACACTCCGGCGATCATGGCCAATGAGGCGCACTACGGGCAGATGTGGTCCCAAGACACCGCGACGATGTACGACTTCGCGGGCAATGCTTCGGGGATCACCGGCGCGCTGGTCCCGTTCGTGCCGCCAGCGCCCAACTCGGACCCGATCGGGTTGGCCGCGCAAGCGGCCGCGTTGGGCCAGTCGGGCGGCACCGCCGCCGGGCAGCAGCCGTTCAATTTCGCCAGCAGCGCGGGGAGCATGCCGGCGGGTTTGGACGGCGAGTCCATGTTGTCGATGGGCCCGCAGCTGGTGAGCACGATTCCTCAAGCGCTGCAAGGGCTCTCGTCACCGCTGAGCCAGGGGTTGGGGGGCAGCGGGCTGGGCCAATTCCAGTCGCTGCTGAGCCCGTTTATGAGTTTTATGAATCCGGGCATGTTCGGTGCTGGCGGGGCCTCGACATTGACCAGTGCGACCGGGCCGGGACTTGCGGGGATGGGCGGGGCAGCCTCGGAGGTGGAGGCCGTGGCGGGCCGCGCGGGATCGCTGGGCGGGTTGTCGGTGCCGGCAACCTGGACGGCCGGCGCCAGCGGGGAGTCGGCTAGTACGGCGCGGGCGGTCGCACCGGTGGCCGCCTCGGGTGGGGGCACGTCGATGGGGGCTGCACCGGCCAGCACCGGGGGCTCCGGCATGTATGGGGGCACGCCGATGGCCGCGGGTATGCACGGGCGCGGCACGGACAGCGACGGCTCCCCGCGCTATGGAAAACCCGTCAAAGTGCTGCGCCGACGTTAGGTCGAATTGGTGACATCATGTGCACGGAAAAATTCGTTCAAATAGCTTGCGCCGGCCGTTGCCCGGCGTTAGATCGGGCCAATAGACTGGCAACACAGCAACGCTGAAATAAAATCACTCGCGCTTTAAGGAGAACGTTATTATGGCCACCCGCTTTATGACCGACCCGCACGCGATGCGGGACATGGCCGGGCGTTTCGAGGTGCACGCCCAGACCGTTGAGGATGAGGCCCGCAAGATGTGGGCGTCTTCGCAGAACATCGCCGGCGGCGGTTGGAGTGGGCAAGCCCAGGCCACCTCCTACGACACGATGGGCCAGATGAATCAGGCGTTCCGCAACATCGTGAACATGCTGCACGGGGTGCGTGACGGCCTGATCCGTGACGCCAACAACTACGAGCAGCAAGAGCAGGCTTCTCAGCAGATCCTGAGCAGCTAACCGCCAGGTCCCTACCCACTTTTACGCCAAGGAGACGTACAACCATGTCGATCAACTATCAGTTCGGCGACGTCGACGCCCACGGCGCCCTGATCCGCGCCCAGGCCGCTTCCCTGGAAGCCGAGCACCAAGCGATCGTGCGCGATGTGCTCGCGGCCGGGGATTTTTGGGGTGGCGCCGGGTCGGTCGCCTGCCAGGAGTTCATCACCCAGTTGGGCCGCAACTTCCAGGTGATCTACGAGCAGGCCAACGCTCACGGACAGAAGGTGCAGACCGCCGGAAGCAACATGAACAGCACCGACAGCGCCGTCGGATCTTCGTGGGCCTAGCCCGCACTGTTCCAACCAACGACGTGGCGGCACCGGATTCGGTGCCGCCACGTCAGCGTTTGAGCAAGGAAACCTGCTATGACGACCGCCGAAATCCCGGCCACCCCGACTTCTGACATCACCGTCAACCTCGAGGGACTGTGGCTGCTGCAAGCCATGCTGGGCATTCCCCAGCTCGCCCCCGAACTGCGCGGACGCCCCTACGGACAACCACGAAACACCGACTGGCTCACCGCGCACCCGGGTTTGGCGGTGCTGGTCGAGCAGGGCATCGCCGATGAGGATGCGATGGTGCGTGCTGATATCGCCGCGCGCATGAAGGTGCTGGCCACGCCCGACGTTGAAGTCATCTTGCTGGTCTGCCGCGGGGCGATGAACGTGGTGGCACCGGTGGTGATGGATGATCCCACTACCTGGCGCGCGATCCCCGATGAGCAGCTGCGCGTTGTGCTGGCCCGCCGCGACGGCCGGTGGGCCTCTGCGGTGCGCGCCGGGTCCTACGTCACCATCGACGACTGTCCGGGCACCGACCAGGAATGGGTGCAACGCCTCGTCTTTGAAGCTCTGGACTCGGTGCACCGGGTGGAGCCGGCACGGATCAGCGCGGTCAACGTGCCGCTGGATGACATGCGTACCGCGATCACGCTGCACGCCAAGGCGGGCTCGGCAGCAGCGAAAATGGCTGCGCTGCGCGCACTGGGGCTGCGCGGGGGTGCGCTGGCTGAGCTGGGCGCGGCGTTAGAAGATCCCCAAGCTGAGGCGTTGGTCTATGCGCGCGCCCATGTGGATGCCGACACGGTGTGGAGCCAAACGGTGCTCAACTTGCGCGACACCGCCTCGGGGCGGGTGGCGCTGTACCGACTCAACCCGCCCGCGGGCAGCCAGCAGGAGTGGCTGGCCATCGCCCCGGCGGGTCCTGCCCAGCTGCATCACGCGCTGACGACGGTCTTCGACAGTGTCGGTGTGCGAGCCTGGGACAGTCATGAGCGAATGGCCTGACAAAAAGCGGTACCGCCGTGCCAGCAAAGTGTTCTCGATGAATACCGAGCGGGCGTGGTATAGCGAGAATTCTGCCTTTAGGATCGGACATAGTAACCGCCAGCCATATGGGGACTAGGAATGACTGACAATTCGGACTTCATGTCGCGTTATCTGCCGCCGGAAAACAGCGAGCAGCACCGCGAGCATCCGGCGCCTGCCGAGGATGCCACCGAGGAGGTGTCGTTGGCTGATGTGCGGGTGCCCGAGCCGGGTGCGCCGCAGTCACCTCACATACCGCCGGTGGGTGGCTACGAGTTCGGGCCACCGCCAGCCGAGGGGAACCGCCACGAGGCGTGGCCCGGGGCGCCGGGGGGCACTGAAGGTGCTCACGCTCAGGCCGAACCGCCACCACCGCCGCCGCCGGTTGCGGGGCCCTCGTTCGGGCCGCCGCCGCCGGGCGGGCATCCCCATGTTGTGCCGCGGCCCCCGGCGCCTCGGGCACCGGACGCGCAGCCGTCAGTTGGGCGCGGCCCGGCAGGGCAGGCGCCCGACCCGATCCCGCCGCGCCCGCAGTTCGATCAGCGCAACCCGCCGCCGCCACCGCGTTGGTCACCCCCGCGTGTGGACCCCGAGCAACGGTGGGCGCCGCGGCCAGATCTTCGCACTCCCAGCTCGGCACCCACCCGGCATGTCCAGGTCGAGGAGGTCGTGAAAAGGCGCCGCGAACCGGCGAAAATGGGGTGGCGCAAGGCGGTTCACGCCTGCACAGGTGGGCTGGTCAATCTGGGTGCGGGTGCTCATGAGCGTCAACTGATCGACTGGAAGTCTCGTGTGGCTTCCAACATTCCCGGCACGTATCAGATCGCGGCGATTTCGATCAAAGGCGGTGTCGGCAAGACGCGGGTGACTGCCGGTGTGGGCACCGTGTTCGCCTTTGAGCGTGGGCAGCCGGTCTTGGCGATCGACGCCGACACCACCTACGGGGGCCTGGGTCGCTTCGTTGATCGCGAGGCGGTGAACTCGCTTGGCGATCTGCTTGCGGCCAAGGAGGTGGTTGTCGACTATCCCAAGGCTCGTCACTACACCGGGAAGAATCCGCAGGGCCTAGAAGTGTTGCCGGGCAACCAGAATGTGGCCAACCCGATGGACCTGGACAAGGATGTGTTCTACGACACCGCTGAGTTGACGCGGCGCTTTTACCAACTGACACTGGTGGATTGCGGTGCCGAAGTCGAGACCGAATTTTTCAAAACAGTGTTGTCGAACACCGACGCGTTGATGATCATCGGCAGCTGCAACGCCGAGGGCGGCCTGGCGGTCGAGACCACGGTGGAGTGGCTGGCCGCACGCAACGGTCACGAACTGCTCAAGCGCTCGGTGATTGTGCTCAACGACATCCATGACTGCGCGTCTAAGGCGTTTATCTCCCATATCACCGAGACGCTGGGGCCGCGGGTGCGTTCGGTGAAGACGATCCCGTGGGATGCGCATTTGCGCGACGCGGATACGCTCGATTTTCCGGCCTTGCACAAGCGCACTCGGTTGGCGTTTTTGGAGCTGGCGGCCGAGCTGGCCGAAGGGTTCCCGAGCGCGGGGGCGCTGAGCGCGTGACCCTCGAGCGGCAGCACGACAACCCTGTCACGGCGGCGGCTGCGCCGGCCCTGCCTGATCGGGTGTTGGTGGCGGTCATCGCGGGGGCCACCAAGATCGGGGTGGTGTTGGATGCCACCGCCTCAGTGTCAGTGCAGTTGGCGGCGCTGGTGGATCTGGTCAACACTCGGCTCGGTGAACTGGGGGAGCCGGCGTTGACGGCAGGCCCGCGGGGCCGCTGGACGCTGTGCTGGGTCGATGGGAGCCCCCTGAAGCCAGGCCTGTCTTTGGCCGCCCAAGGGGTCAGCGACGGCAGCCGGTTGTGGCTGCGGTTCGCCGCGGACACCGAGGCCCGGATCAACGTCGTCGAACATGTCACCTCGGCGGTGGCCGCTGAGCTGAGCAAACGCTGGCCTGCTGTCACGCCGGTGTGGGCGGCGCGTGTGGGCGCGGGCATGGTGGTGGCCGGCGTGCTGGCCGCCACGGCCGTGCTGGGGCGTTGGCGTTACGGGCATCTGGGCTGGGCGCCGGCGATCTATTGTGGCGGGCTGGCTGCGCTGCTGCTGGCGGCGGCGGTGATCATCTTGGTGCGCCAAGCCAGTCGGCTGGCGCGCGGCGTCGGTGACGCGCTGTTGTTGACCGGATGCCTACCGTTGGCGGTGGGGGCTGCTGCTGCGGTACCGGGGCCGATGGGTGCCCCGCACGCGGCGTTGGGATTGGCGAGCGCGTTGGTCGCCGCGGTGCTGGTAGTGCGGTTCACCGGCCGCCATATCGCGTTAGGCACGACGGTGATCGTCACTGCGGCAGTCGGTGTTGTGGTGGGTTCGGTGCGTATGGTGCTGGTGACCTCGGCGCCGATCCTGTTGGCGGTCGTGCTGCTGGTGTCGCTGATCGGGATGCATGTGTCGCCCACGGTGGCGCGCTGGGTGGCCGGGATTCGGCTGCCGGTCTTCCCTTCAGCGTCGGGCCAGTGGATTTTTGAGGCGCGTCCGGATTTGCCGGCTGATCATGCGGTGGCCAGCGGTCAGGTGGCCACGTTCGCTGGGCCTGAGTCGGTGCGTGAGGTGACGGTGGCCACCGACCGGGCCCACTCCTATCTGACCGGGTTGCTGGTTGCGACAACAGGTTTGGTGGTGGTGTGCAGCGTCGGGTTGTGCGATCCGCATGCGCCGCGACGCTGGCTGCCGCTGGTGTTGGCGGGGCTGGTGGCGGTCGCGGTGCTGCTGCGCGGCCGTTCGTTCACCGATCGCTGGCAGGCGACGATCTTCGCGCTGGCTGCCGTGGCATTGGTGATCGGGGTGGCCGGGCGCTATGTGTTGGGGTTGTGGACGATGCCGGCATTGCTCGCGGGGGTATCGGCGATGGTGGCCGTCCCGGTGGCTGGCTTGGTGGCCGGTGTGGTGGTGCCCAACCGCTTCTACACCCCGACGTTCCGCAAGATCGTTGAGTGGGTCGAATATGTCTGCCTGACAGGGATTTTCCCGTTGGCGTTTTGGCTGATGGGTGTGCTGGCCGCGATACGGTACCGATAGCGGGGGTGGTTGTTCGGTGAGTCGTGCACAAAAAGCCTGTGCGGCGGTATCGGCTGTCGCCGTGGTGGGGTTGACCGGGTTGTGGGGCGCCCCGGCTGCGGGGGCGGTGGAGCCCCCGCAGATTGATGTGGGCGCAACTCCGCCCGATGGGCCGCCGGGTCCGGATCAACCGATGCGCCAGGGTGCGTTTTGCCCGAAGGTGGGCACGCTGGCGGGTACGGACTATCGGGTGCAGCCGCATTACATGGACATGCTGGATTTGGCTGAGGCGTGGCGGTTTGGGCGCGGGGCGGGGCAGAAGGTGGCTGTGATCGACACCGGCGTCACCCCGCATCCGCGGCTGACCGACCTTGTCGGTGGCGGCGACTATGTGATGCCCGGCGATGGCTTGTCCGACTGTGATGCTCACGGGATGATCGTGGCCTCACTGATTGCGGCCCAGCCCGCCGATGGCAAGACGCCGCTGCCCCCGCCGCGCCAGGCCCGCCGTCCTGAGACGGTGCCCACTACCGAGGCGCCGCCGCCCCCGCCGCCACCGCAGACCGTGACGGTGCAGCTGCCGCCCCCGCCTCCGCCTCCACCCCCAGACGGGGCGAGCTGGCATCCTCGCGCGACTCCCACGGTGGTGCTGCCCGCCGGTCACCCGAAACTATCCCCGCAGAGTCCCGCGCCTGGTCCTGATGATCCGGTGCCACCCGCGCCGCCTGGCCCGCCGGAGCCCCCGCCGCCGCCGGCGCCGGCTGCGGACGGGTTTTCTGGTGTGGCCCCTGATGTGCAGATCATCTCCATCCGGCAAAGCTCAAAAGCGTTCTCTCCCAAGGACGCTTTCGCAGGCAACCAAGACCCGGCGACCCGGCGCAAGGCGGGCGATATCCGCACGATGGCTCGTGCGATCGTGCATGCGGCCAACATGGGTGCCACGGTGATCAACATTTCGGAGGTGTCGTGTATGAGCGCGACCGACGTGATTGATCAGCGCGACTTGGGCGCGGCGATTCACTACGCGGCCGTGGACCGCAACGCGGTGATCGTGGCCGCGGCCGGCAATGTCGGCAACGAAAGCGCTGCCATGGGCAACGACTGCAAACAGAATCCGATCTATAACCCGTTGAATCCCAACGATCCTCGCGATTGGGCGGGAGTGACCACGGTCGTTACTCCGGCGTGGTTTTCCGACTATGTGCTCACCGTCGGCGAGGTGGATGCCACCGGCGCTCCGCTGGACGGCAGCGTGGCCGGACCCTGGGTGTCGATCGCGGCGCCAGGCACTGACATCGAAAGCCTCTCACCGCGCGATGACGGGCTGATGAACGCGGTCGAGGGCAGCAAGAACACGCTGGTGCCGCAGTCGGGCACCTCGTTTTCAGCGGCGATCGTATCCGGCGTGGCCGCGCTGGTGCGCGCGAAGTATCCGCAGCTGACCGCCCATCAGGTGATCAACCGGCTGCTCTCAACCGCCCGGGCACCGGCGCGCGGGGTGGATAACCAGGTCGGGCACGGCATCGTCGACCCGGTAGCCGCCCTGACCTATGACCTGCCCCCCGGTGAACCTGTTGGGCCCCAACACCTGGCGGCACCCCTTGTGCTGGCCCCGCCCAAGGTGGGCCGCGACATGACCCCCGTGTGGGTAGCCGCCGCTGGTGTGGGCGGACTGGCGCTGGTGTGTTCGCTGGTGCTGGGCTCAGCAGCGCTGATGCGGCGACGAGGAGCGCGGTGATGAGGTCGACCTTCCCGTTAAGCGTGGCGGCCGGCTGGCCGCGCCTGGTGGCGCTGTTCGTCGTCGACGTCGCATTAGTGGCCACCGGGGCGGCCGTGGCGGGCCGCCCGGGCTGGTGGGCCGGCGCCGCGCTCGCCCTTGTGGTGTCGCTGCTGGCGTTGCTGCGTTGGCGCGGTGCAGCACTGTTGACGCTGGCGTGGCGATCAGTGAGCAAACGGCACGTAGCTGATCTGCCGGACGGCGAGCTGGCCGACTACGAGCGCCACTTCGGCTCAGGGCGGGTCGGAATCCGTGCTGTGGGGCCACATTTGGTGGCGGTGGTGGCCGTCGACGGGCCACCACACAGTCCCTCGGCGCTCGATTATTCCCGGGTCGAGTCGATGACGAAGCTGCCGCTTGAGGCGGTGGCCGCCGGGCTGGAACAGTTCGATGTCACCTTAGAAGGCATCGACATCGTCAGCGCTGGGGTGCGCCGGGCATCCAAAAGCCACCACCCGTATGCCCCGGTGTATTCAGGGGCGGTGGGTGATCATCCCGCGGTCGGGCAGCGCCGCACCTGGCTGGTCGTGCGCCTGGACGCGCTGGCCAGTGCGCGGGCGATCGTGTGGCGCGAGTCTGTGGCGGCCACAATGAGCGCGGCCGCCGAATGGCTGGCCGCAGAACTGACCAGCCTGCGTATCCCGGCGCGGGTGTTGACCGCGGCCCAGATCCGCTCCGCCGATGAGGCGCTGCTGGCCGGGATCGACCCGAACGGATTGACGCCAGGGTGGAGCCGGCTGCGTCACGCCGGCGGCTACGTGCAGACCTATTGGATGTCGCCACGCGACATTTCGAGCACCACGATTGACCGGCTGTGGGCGCCGGAGACCGATGCCACGGTGGTCTCGATCCAGGTGCGCCGCGCCGATACCGGCGCTACGGCCGTGGGGGTGATGGTGCGCTATCACAGCGGCGGGCCGCTGGCTGAGCCGCCGCTGACCGGGCTGAACCCGTTTGTGGGTCGTCATGACGCCGGGCTGCGCGCCGGGCTGTTGAGCGCGGGCAATGGCGGGCTGGCGGTGCCGGCGCGCGAACTGGCGGCCAACGAAAAGGTGGCGGTACCGATCGGCGCAACGGGCATCATCGTTGGCACGCTTCCCAGCGGTCACCCGCTGCTGGTCGACCTCAGTGATCCGACTGAGCTGGCCACCGTGACAATCTGCGGCGAGTTCGCCTTGCTGGTGCAGGTGTCATTGCGTGCGGCCGCAACCGGATACCAGGTGCTGGTCTGCACGCAGCGGCCCGGGCGGTGGCGTCAGGTCATTGCGGCCGGGTTGCAGGTGGTCGACGCGGCCGGGCTGGTCGAGCAGTTGCCGGCCTCGCAGTACCCGTATGTGATCGTCTACGACGAGGTGGCGGGCTCGGTGCCGGCGGGGGCGGCCGTCACGGTGCGCACCGTGGACAAGCGGTCGGCCAGCGGCGCTGACATCCATATCGAACAGGAAGGCCCGGGTGCGGCGGTGATCCGCACGTGGGCGTTTCAGCATCGGCTCCGGATCAACCTCGATTATGAGCGCCGCTTGCTCGAGGCCGGCCCCCGGCGGGCCGCCTAACCGGTTAGATTCGTAGCTGATCATGACAGGTATTGAGGCAGAATCCCCGGCTCGCAGCGCCTTTCGCCGCGGCCTGTTGGCATCGGGCATCGGCGTGGACGGTCTGGTGCCCAGCCATAACCGCCAGGTGGCCGCCGACATGTTCCGCACGGTCACCCGGGCCGACCCGGGCGTGTGTGACGGCTGGATGGGCCGGGTACTCGCCGGTGAAGACAGCGTGGAAGTACTGGCCGGAGGCTGGGCAGCCGCAGAAACCTTCGGCCGGGAGATCCGCCGGCTGGGGGTGTTGGGCGCAGACTTTCGCCCGCTGGTGTTCGACGGCCTGTTTTTGCAGTTGCCGATCGGCTCAGCGGATGCCCTGCGTTGCGCATACGCGACCGTGTTGATCCGGGAAGCCAACTACAGCCAAGCCCACGAGCTGCTGAGCTCGGCGACCAAGCCGACCGATCCGTTTGACGCCGACATGCACACCTACGCCTGCGGGCTGTTGCATTTCCGAACCCAACGCTGGAGCGATGTGCTGCGCCTGTTCCCGGTCGACAAACGTTGGTATCGGCCCGAGTACGAATGCGCGGCCACCGCGATGGCCACCACAGCGCTAGCGTCGCTGGGGGTATTCGAGGATGCGTTTCGCCGCGGCGACAAAGCTGCCCGCGATGACCGCGTACCACCGGCGGCCACGGTGATCCTCTACACCCAAGCGATGTGTCTTCGTCACTTGGGCCGCGAGGACGAGGCCGCCCAGCTGCTGCGCCGCGTCTATTCCCGCGACCCGAAATTCGCCCCCGCCCGCGAAGCGATCGACGACCCGAGCCGACGCCTGGTGCTGACCGACCCAGAAACCATCGAGGCCCGCACCGACCCGTGGGACCCCGCGAGCGCCCCGAGCCGACTAGAGGCCGAAACTGCCCGCGACGCCGAAAAGGCCTCGGAGTATCTGGCCGAAGGGCAAGCCGAGCTGGACGCCATGCTGGGCATGGAGACGGCCAAACGAGAAATCAAACGCATCCGCTCGACCACGAAGGTCAATCTGGCCCGCACCAAGGTCGGGTTGCGGGTGCCGGTCACCTCTCGACACACCCTGCTGCTGGGCCCGCCGGGAACCGGAAAGACCTCTGTCGCACGGGCTTTCACCAAGCAGCTGTGCGGCCTGAAGGTGCTGCGCAAACCGCTGGTGGTGGAGACCAGCCGCGCCAAACTGCTGGGCCGCTACATGGCTGATGCGGAAAAGAACACCGAAGAGATGCTCGAAGGAGCCCTCGGTGGGGCGGTGTTCTTCGACGAGATGCACACCTTGCATGAGCGCGGCTACTCCACCGGCGACCCCTACGGCAACGCGATCATCAACACGCTGCTGCTGTATATGGAGAATCACCGCGACGAACTGGTGGTGTTCGGGGCAGGCTACGCCAAAGCCACCGAGCGGATGCTAGAGGTGAATCAAGGTCTGCGACGACGGTTTTCGACCGTGATCGAGTTCCACAGTTACACCCCGCCAGAGTTGATCGAACTGACCAAGCTGATGGTGGCTGAAGATGAGGACGTGACCACCGATGAGGCCGTTGAAGTCCTGCGCCCGGACTTCGAGAAGTTCTATGCCGATGAAAGTCTCACCGCTGAAGGCGATTTGATCCGCGGCATAGACGTATTGGGCAACGCCGGGTTTGTGCGCAACGTGGTGGAAAAGGCCCGCGATCACCGCAACGACCGCCTGGATACCACCGAGCTCGATGAGCTGCTGGCCAGCGACGACGTCGACGTCACCGACGCGCAGCTGCAGCGCCTGCGAGAGCTCACCCGCGAGGACCTCGCCGAGGGCCTACGTGCAGCCGTGTCCGAAAAGCGTTCAGAATAGGCACGTTATGAACGATTCAGACCAGCTGATGCTGCTGTTCCTGGCGATCCTCGTGATGTTCGGAGCGCTTTACGTGGCCTACCGTGTCATCTATTTCATCATCGAGGACGTGTGGCTAACCAAGCGACTACGCGAGCAACAGCGCGTGCAGGAAATCCGCGCAGCTCAACAGCACACCGAAATGCTGGCCGAGCTGCGCGAGTTCGGCCTGTGTGAAGAGGATCTCGATCGCCCCCACGAAGAGATCGCTGCCAGGGTCACCTACGCCGCCGGGCTGCACCGCCAAGCCGCCGAAGGACTCGGGCGCGTGGGCAGGGTCGCTGCGGCCAGTTGATCCACATCAACCCAGGGCAAGCAGCGCGCTCTCGTCTGCTCGTTGCGCTACGGTGAAACGGCCTTACACTCCACCGATATGGACTATGTGGAGAGCACGCGCTCACCGCCTCATACTAGAGGGGCTGCGCCACAATCGATTTCGGTCTCTCGTCAATGTGTGGGACGGCCCTTGACGGGGGTGCTGTCCTCGTCGACGTCGACTCTGTCCGGCTGTGGGCGCGTACTGGGGCGCTGCGGCTCATCTGGCGGAGAGGCTGGGTTGGCGCGCTGGTTCGTGGGGCGCGCGGGGCTGCCGCCCCGGCCGGGGGCTGGGGTTGGCGCTGGTTGGGCGCCGGCAGGCGCCGCGGGACCACCTTGGGGCGAAGAGTTGGGGGCGCCGGCCGGAGGGCTGGGTTGCTGTGCACCAGTAGAGCTGTGGTCGCGGTGGCGGCGCTGAGTGACGTGACCGGCGACGGCGGCCGCAGCAACGGCCTCGGGCGCCACGACGGCGGTGGCGGCCTCACCGGCCATCATGGCCCCATCGGCGGCGGCCGCCGTCCCGCCGGCGGTGGAGGAGGCCGTTGCGTCAGCGGCGGCGGGGGCCTGTGGTGCTGGGGTTTGTTGAGAGGCGCGCCCGGGTGAGGGTGGGCGTCCGCCGGGTGGGCGGCCGTTGACTGGGGGGCCGGTGAGGGGCTGGTCGGGCTCGTCGGGGGTATCGGAGGAGTCGTCGTCGGGTTTTTTGGCCCATGGTGCGCGCGAGTTGAGGTCTTTGGCTCGGTCGTAGGCGTCTTGTCCGCGTTGGTATCCTTCGCGGCCGCGGTGGACGAGTTCACTGATGGTGTGGGTGAAATCTTGGCGGGTGTGATCGCCGAGTTCGCGTTTGAGCCACCAGAACACGCCGATGGCGACTGCGGAGATGATGGCGATCATGAACAGCCGCGCGAGTGGGTGGGTCATGCCGACCTGGTCGGCGTAGCCGCCGCGGGCGCCCATTTTGAGCACGATCATGGCCGCGAGGGAGATGTAGGTGGTGTAGGCGAATACCAGGGCGGCGTGTTTGAAGAACATGGTGATGCGGCGCGCGGCGCGCCGGCGCGGGTGGCCGTGGATCATGGCGGGTGCGGCGGCCACGATGGACATCAGGGCGTTGACGAAGGCCGCGCAGCACACCATGACGTAGCTGTAGGTGACGTAGCAGACGAAGAACGCGAAGACGGCGCCCAGGAGGCCGTAGCAGGCGCCAAGGGCGAGGTTGGCGCCGCTGAGGTGTTGGGCGAAGGACAGGGCTTGGGGTGCGCCGCAGGAGGCCATGGCGTGGGCGGGTCCGGCGAGGTCGCCGTCGTTGGGTGGGGTGAGCATGGCAGCGGTGTAGGCACCCCCGCAGGTGCCGATGTTATCGACGGTGGTGCCGAAGTTCATCAGCTGTAACGGCATTCGCAAGGTGGTGTCGGCGATGAGGCCGGTGAGGTGTTGGAGCTGGGCCTGGCCGCCGCCGCTAGTGATGGTGCCGTTGGCGAAGGCTGCTTGGGAGATGCTGAAGCCGAGGTTGCGTCCTTGGGTCAGTAGCCCGTTTTCGCTATAGAGGTCGGACAGCGGGTCGCGGGTGAGCACGATGCCCAGGATGCCAACGGCGATGGTGGACACCATGATTCCGGCGCCGAAGCCTTTGCGACCATGCCACAGGATGTGGAAGGCGCCGACTGAGACACCGAGCAGCAGGCAGATGGGGAAGACCCACAGGTCGGCAAGGATCACCCGGATTGTCTCGAAGACCGGCCGAAACCAGGTGGCCAGCCACACCAGCCACGTGTTGGACATGGCGAACCGCAGCAGCCACAGCGACATGGCGATCATGAAGATGTAGATCCCGGCTTGGGCTTGCAGCAGTTCGATCTCTCTATGTCAACCTGACTCAGGACCACTGTGACGGCTTGATTCGGGACCACCTCGGCGAGGAGGTGGTGGCTCAGGCGTCTTCGTAGGCTGTGATCGCGAGCTGCTACCGCGGGTATGGCTGAGCCGGTATGAGGTGGTGCCGGTTTCGATGATGGTGCCGTGGAAGGTGAGTCGGTCGACGATCGCGGCGCAGAGTCGGGGTCGGTGAAGGTTTTGGTCCAGCCGGAGAAACTCTCGTTGGATGCGATGGCTACTGACGCCTTTTCCTCGCGTTCAGTGAGTACTTGGAACAGCAACTCCGCGCCCCGGCGGTCGAGTTCCATGTAGCCGAGTTCGTCGATACATAAAAGATCGACGCGGCCGTAGCGGGCGATCGTGCGGGCGAGTTGCTTTTCATCGGCGGCCTCGACGAGTTCGTTGACCAGTTTGGTCGCCAGTGTGTAGCGGACGCGGAAGCCTTGCTCGGCGGCGGCGGTGCCCACACCAATGAGCAGGTGGGACTTGCCGGTGCCCGAGTCGCCGATCAGGCAGAGCGGGTCGCCTCGGCGTATCCAATCGCCTTGGGCGACGGTATGTACGGTGGCGGCGTTGATGTTTGGGTTGGCGTCGAAATCGAAGTCGCCGAACCATTTCTGACGTGGAAACCCGGCCGCTGCGACTCGCCGCAAGGTGGATCGGCGGTCCCGGTCATCGCATTCGGCCAGGAGCAGTTCGGCGAGGAAGCCGTGGTAGGTGAGCTGTTCACGCTCGGCGACTTTCACTGCTTCGTCGATCACCGCACGCACGGTCGGCAACCGCAGGCGTCGGCATGCGGAATCGACGGCGGCTTGGGCCGCTTGTGGGGTCATCCCGCGTTGGCGGCGCAGGGTGTTGGTGACTTTCGTGGCCGTGCTCATGATCCAGTCGTTCCTTCCATTCCGTCACCGGGTGGCGGTGTTGGGGGTCTGCGTTGGAGCAGCTCGTCGTAGGCCGCGACGTCAGGCAGCGGCCGGGTGTCGGTGGCAGGCCGGCGATCACGGTCGCTGGATCAGCCAGGCGGCGCTGGGTCAGACTGACGACCCGGTAATCGACGGTATTGGCATGGTTACCGGCGTGACGGTCTGATTCGAGACCACCACCGGCGGCATGCAGGCGTGCTTCGACCGCGACCACATCCGCTGAAACGGCACCGACCGACAGGGCGGCGTGGATCCCGGCGATCACATCGGTAGCGCGCATGCTGCGGTGCAGCAGCAGCACGTCGATTAGCGAGCGAGTCCCGCCAGCATCGCCGTCGACGCGGCGGGCCTGCTGCCAGAACGCCTCGTGCGCTGCGGTGAAAGTGCCGGCGGCGCGGGCCTGAGCAAGCGCGGTGGAGCCGGGCAACGCGCCGGGTTTGCAGTGCAACACCTCCAGATAGTGGTCGAGGTTGATCGATTGCCCGTTGCGGGTCGTGACGCGTTCATGGCGTGCGGCGATAGTGCGGCCGTCGAAGACGACCAACTCCGAGGCCCGCAGCGACACCCTGACTTTGCGTCCGATCAACCGGGCGGGAACCGAGTACTTCGCCGACCGCGCCGTGATCAGCGCCGACCGGTCCACCCGTGGATGCAGCACCAGCCCCGGGTCGAACCGCTCGGCAGGCAGAGCGGCGAGATGTTCTCGTTCGGTCTGGAAGTCCTGGCCCACGGCGTGCAGCCGGCCGGTGACCCGCCGATGATCCTCACGTGCTTCGCAGCGGCGGATGTAGTCGTTGAGCTCTGACAGCGAGTCCACTTCCGGCATGGGCGTGAGCCAGGTGCGGCGGAAACGTCCGATCTCGCCCTCGACTCCGCCTTTCTCGTGGGCGCCTTTCACTCCCGGCTGGCAGTAGAACGGGTCGAACCCGTAGAACGATCTGAACAGCACCCACCGGTCGTTCTCGACCCTGCCCCGACCGCGGCCGAACACCACCGAGGTGACCGCAGACTTCAAGTTGTCGTAGCGGATATGGCGCACCGGGATGCCGCCGATCACGTCGAATGCTTCGATGTGGCCTTCGAGGAACGCCTCCTGCGACTGAGTCGCATACACCCGATGGACTGCCTTGCCGGACATCGACATTCGGAAAACGAACATGTAGCAGCGGGTTCTGACACCAGCGAGGATGACGTGAACCTCGCCGAAATCAACCTCAGCTTCAGCGCCGGGCGGGTGTTCCTGCGGCACGAACGCTTCCTGCGCCTGCTTACCGGACTCGGCGATGATCTCCGCACGACGGACCCGGACATAGTCACGCACCGACGAATACGACACATCCTCAACGCCGTGTTCATCGGCCAGACGATTGCAAATCCTTGTCGCAGTGTGGCGTTGCTTGCGGGGCGCATCCAGATCGGTCCGCAGCATCGCATCAATCGCAGGTTTGAGCGGGCCCAGTTTCGGCGACTCCCGCACCGGTGTCTTCCGCCTCGGCGGCTCCGGATTCGCCAACGCGTGCCGGACCGTATCCCGGCCAACCTTGTACTTACGAGCAAGCGCCCGAATACCCAAACCCTCGACCCGGGCGTCCCTACGTATCTGGGCGAACAGCTCCACACGACTTCCCATCCGGAACCCTCCGACAGCGAGCCAATAATCGACACGCCAACCGTCGAGGGTGGTCCTGAATCAAACCGTCACAACACACCGGTCTGAAAGAAGGTGGTCCTGAATCAGGCCGTCACACCGGTCCTGAATCAAACTGTCATAGCCATCGATCACGCCGTCATGGGTCATGCCGGTGGTGACGGCGTTGGCCAGCCAGCGGGCCCAGCTCGACGGGTCCCAGCTAAGGCCAGGTCCTGCTTTGGTGATGGCTTCGGTCGTGCTGACCACGGACAGGTAGTAGTTGCCCACGGGGACGCCGTGGCTGTCGGTGACCCCGGTCCAGTTCAGTGCACCGGCCAGGGTGGAGGCGGCCGCGGGTGGGGCGGCTCCGATCGCGGCGGTAGCCAGGGTGTGGGTGATGAGCCAGAAGGTGGTGACGCGCCGCAGGTGCGGGCGGGTGGCCATCTGGTAGCCGAGGTATTCGGCGGCGCGCTGGCTGAATGTTGTTGGCGCGGTAGTCATGCCACACGCTCGGGGGTGGTGTCGTAGGCGTCGTGCACGGCACGCCCGGGGGTGGTGTCGTAGGCGTGGTGCACGGCGGCGTCGGGTTCGGTGGCTACCCAGATGGGCGATTTGCGGCGGAACTCGTCGACGAAGAATCCGTAGCCTTGCCGCGCGCCGCGGTTGGGCCCGGCGGCGGAGTCAACCTCGTCGAAGGCGGTGGGGTCGCGCATCTCATCCGGGGAGGGCTGAGCGAGGAAGAATTCTTCGATGTCGGGGTAGTCGTCGAGGCGGATGCCGACTTTGGCGGCGACTTGGCGTGCCAGGTCTTCGTTTTCAAACGGCATGATCAGTTGCTGGGTGATGAACTCATCACCCATGAGCGCGAGGTCTTTGATGGGATTTTGGGTGATGATCAACAACCCTGTGTAGTGCTTGCGAGCTTGGCGGCTGATCAGGTGTGCGTCGTCGGCGCCGGCGCGGGAGTTGAGTAGGGCGGAGGCTTCTTCGAGGACGATGAGCCCAAACCGGGTGCTGTCGGCGAAAAATGTCACTCTGGCTAGCCTCACGAGCATGCCGTAGATGGCCACGGAGGCGCGTTTGCGGTCGGAGAGCTGTTCGTAGAGGTGCGGGGTGTTCATCTCTTTGGCGGTGGGCAGATCGAGGCTGCCGGTGAGCCAGATCGTGACGTCGAGTCTGGCCAGGTCGGGCACGGGCAGCGTGTCGTCGAAGATGGCTCGGGTGAAGGCGTGGCTGGCCCAGGATTGCAGGGCGGCAAGGATGGGGGCGAGGTCGTCGGCGAGTCTGACGACTTGGGGGGCGCGATTGTCGGGCCCGGTCGAGGGGGCCTGGATGTGGCTGATGTATTTCATGAGCGCTGCGGTGCTGGTGATGTCGAGCGCGGCAGCGACGTCGGCCTGCAGGATGGCGCGCAGGCGGCGCACTCCAACGCTGCGTGGGTCGAGGCTCATCATGGGAACCATGTAGTCCAGCCAGTAGCCGCCGGCGACGTTGGCGGGGAAAACCCGGAGGGGGTCGCAGCTGAACTGGTTGCCGGCCATGTCGATGACGGCTTTGTTGTCGACATCGGCGAGGGCTTTTTCCCACTCGGTGCCGGGGTCGACGATGAATGCTTGTGCGCCGCGTTGGATTTCGCCGCGGGTGATGCGTTTGGCGGCATAGGATTTGCCGTAGCCCAGCGCGCCGCTGCACACCAGGCAGGGGTTGCGGTTGCGACGCGCGGCGGCGGGCAGGTCGAGCAGCACGGCGCTGTTGAGGGCGTTGTTTCTGTTGAATCCCAATAGGATTCCGGTGCTGTTGCCGACCATGGATGAGGTGAACGGCACGAAGCGTGACCATTTTTTGGTGGTGGTGGGTTGGGTGAATTGGTCGACGGTGGTTTTGTGGGCGGGGGCGGCGGGGTTGAAGGCTGCCCAGAGTTTGGTTTGGGCGCCGCGGTAGTGGCGGATGGCGATTTGGCCAGATTGGGTGAGTTCTTCGCGGAGGCGTTTGACGCTGTAGTCCAGGGTGTGTTGATCGGGGGCGCCGACTGCGATGACGAAGGCGGCGTGCAGGGGCCGTTCGTCGATGTTGGCTTCGAGCTGGCGGTTGTATTCGGCGAGTTGGCGCCAGGTGGCGATGAGTTCGGCGTCGCCGTTGCGGACGTCGCGGCGCTGGGTGAATTGGTCGTCGATGTTGCCTTTGGCGCGGTCGTTGCGCACGAATTCCATTTCGCGGCTTACGGTTACGAGGTTGACGGCGAAGTCGAAGGTGGCGCCGGTGTCGAGGTCGTCGAGGGCTTGCAGAAATTCTGATCCGGGGAACACGATGCCGGCCTTGGGCATGTCGACGACTGGCAGGATCGCTTGGTAGCTGTCGGGATACGCGCCTTCTGGACTGGAGACTCGCAGGGTTTTGCTCCATGAGGGGATGCGGCGGAGGCCGGCGGTCCACGCAAGCAGCGCTGCGGCGGACAAGACGGCGAAGGGGGCTGCTAGCGGGAGTCCGACCAGGAGGCCGGCCGCGACGGCAGCGACGGCGAGTCCGGCTGCGATGAGATGCAGCGGCAGGAGGCGGCCGCCGCGATGGTGTTGGTCGCCGTCGTCGAAAACCGCGGCGGGCAGCGCGGCGGTGTCGAGCTGGTCTGTGGTAGCAAGGCGGGGTAGGGGGTTGTTGAACACTCCGCGCCAAGCGTTGTGGCGCCAGAACCAGTCGATCATGTCCGCACTGACCGGTTGAGGCGCGAACTGCTCGGGAATGGCGGTGATGATGTCGTGGGCGAGGCGCTGGTAGGCGGCCACCGAGTCGTCGGAGTCTTTGTCGCGCCCGATTACCCAGTCGCGCAGTTTGGCGGCTTGACCTGCAGGGCTGTGCCCGGCGCGGCCGGCGTCGACGGGCATGGCCAGCCAGTAGATGCGGGTGCGGGGGTGGTGGTCCTTGAGGACGGGCTTCATCCGCTGGCAGGAGTTGACCCAGCCGGGCTTGTCGCGGTGACCATCAACCATGGCGCGGAGCAGCTGGCGCTGGTTTTGGGGTACAGAGAGCCCGAATACCCAGGTGCCGGCGGGGACTTCGCGGGCCAGGGCTTGGTGACTGTCGGCCACGCCGGTGCGGCGTTTGGTGGATTGCAGGTAGTAGGGCAATCCACTGATCAGGTAGTGGGCGTAGATACCGTGGGCGGTGAAGCTCAGGTTGCCGATCACGGTGCGCGGCGGTGTCAGCAGCGGGTCGCTGGCGGTGCTGGCCAGGGTGGGGCGCAGGGCGCGCCAGGCGGTGGCAATGCGGAAGCGCAGGTTGGGCCGCTGACGGGGGATCAGTGCCGCGGCCCCGGCGGTGGCGGCGGTGAGCAGCAGGCCGTAGATCAAGATGGCGCGGGCGTGCCCGGAATCCAGCGCGAGGATGGTGAGCGCGACAGTGAGGGCGGTGCCGCCGTAGAGGCTGACCGCCACCCAGAGCCGCAGCGGCTTTTTGAACAGGATGTCGGTGTAGACCGGGGTGTCGTGGACGCCTTTGAATAGTTGCGCTGATTCGGTCACGGGTTATTTTCCTCGCGCGTTGTGACCGCGAAACCGGGTCGCCGGTTGCGGTGAAAGGAATTCTGTCGCAGGGTTATTGGCCGAATTGGCCGGTGGTGATGCCGGTGCGATCGACGGTGTGTTTGGTCGAGACGTAGATCGCGTAACCCGAGCCGACGATCACGGCGACGACGACGCCGGTTAGGGCCCAGCCGACGGTGGCGCCGATGCGGCCGCCGAAGAAGGAGCCGACCGCGCGTGCACCGCCGCCGAGCAGGATAAGCACGACCATCACACCTACCCCGATGGTGTAGAGGGCATGGCTGCCCGAAACGAGGTCGGCGACGGCTAAAACCGTTGTGTGCGAAGCGGTGTTCATATCAGTATTCCCTTTCGTGGTTAGTGCAATGACAGCGAGAGAGGTCCCAGGATGGGGCCGAAGGCGATGACGACGGTGGTGCTGGGGGTGAGAACTCCCCATGCCAGCGCGACCACGGTTCGACCCTGACGGACGGAGTCGACAGCGAGTGCCAAGCAGGCGAGCACAACGCCCACAACGCCCCCGCCCAGGCCGATGGTGCCGAGGAGGGGAGATCCCGCAGCCTGGTTGGCGGCGTCCAAAAGCGTTGGGGCTGATGCGGTATGCACGTCAGGGTTCCTTTCACGATTTACTTCAGCGGTCCGGGCCGAATTGTGAATTTGGCACAACAAGGCCGAATTCGCGGTCGTGTCCGTGGGCGAGAGGCGGCGCTGCGAACACGAGCGCCGCGGTGAGCACTGTGGTCCAGATGAGGGGCGCCCAGACGCGGCGGTACACATACACGGCGCACAGCAGCACCGAGGGGGCGATCAGGATCGGTACGAGAAGGTGATGGCGGTCGAGAAAATGCAGAAGGCTCATGGTGGGTGTTCCTTTAGCGGGGCGCGGCGGCCGCGGTGGGGATGACGGGGGTCAGTTCGGCGCCTTGAGCGAGCAGGGGGGCATAGTCGAGGCCCGAGACGCTCCAGCGGCCGCTGGTGACGGTCAACGCGATCGGGTAGTCCAGTTGAAGCGGTGCGTATTGGCTGGTTACGGCGTTGACAGTGGCCAACACGTGCACGGTGGTGCCCTCAGCAGGCACATCGTGATCGCCGGGGGCGTGGTTGGCGATGAGTTTGATGACTTGGGCGGAGCGGTAGTCCGCGGCGGGCAGCAGCCCGGAGTTGGTGGTGACGTAGCGTTCCAGCCCGCCGGCGCCGGTCAAAAAGCTGGTGATGAATCCGCTGACCGTGGTGAAAGCCGGTGAGGTGTCGGCGACCGCAGTGGAATAGCCCAGCGGCGCGTCCGCGCCGGCGCCGGGCCCGTTGACCCGGGCCGGTAGTGCGCTGGCCCGCAGTCCGTAGTTGCTGTAGACGACGGGCAGCCGGTAGTAGGCGGTGCGGGGGGTGGCGGCCTCGAACGGGCGCTCGGAGACGGTGATCACCACGCTCCACTGCTGGGTGGTGCCGGCGTCGCTGACCAGGGTGACCGCTGAGACTGCCGGGGAGGTGACGATGAGCGCGGGGGTGGTGGGCAGCTTCATGGGGTCGCGCAGCGACCAGCAGTCATGCAGGACCTGTTGGTGAGATGCGGTGGCGGTGAGCCAACGGGTCACACAGTCTTGGGCGTAGGAGCCGACCAGGGAGGTGCGGTTGACCGCGCTGCGGGCCGGGCCTGCGACGTCGATGGGGTCGTTGAAGATCCACCCCCAGATGGTGGCGATGGCCACCACGCTGCAGGAGGCCAGGCCGATGATGAGGCCCGCGCGGCGAAACGCGGTGTGGGTGCCGTGAAGTCGTTGACGCCAGGTGTTGGTGAGCATGGTTGGTGGAAGCCTCCTACTGGTGCAGGGGTGAGTGGCCGAAGATTTTGATCGACGACGACGCAAACGTGTTGTCGGCGGGATCGGTGTGGCTGGTGTCGGCGGGCAGGCCAGGCAGCATCGGGGTGCTGCTGGTCGGTGCGGGATCGGCCGGGGCGGCCGGCGGGCCCATCACCTCGCCGAACAGACCCCCGCCGCCGGGAGCTGAAGTGGTGGTGGGGGCGGTGTCGGCGGGTGCGCGCCCGGTCTCTTGGACGAGCATGATGATTCGAGAGGCCAGCACCCCGCTGCTGGGCAGGGGTTTGCAGGCCTCGCCGTGCACGCTGCCGGTCTCTTGGGGGATCGCGGTGGGCGGGACGTCGTTGAAGCTCCACTGCACCCGGGTCAGGACGCGGTGCTGGTGCCATTGATCGGCGCCCGAGGCGTCGGCCCCGACCCAGCCCGCAGCGATGCAGACCGAGGTGACCACCATGGTGCGGCCGAGATTGATGACCAGGAATTGACCGACGTTGCCGCCGGTCACACAGACCCAGGCCTGGGTGGTGTCGGGGCCGGCGACTGATTGCGCGGCAGTCGATCCGGGCAAGCATCCCACCGATGTGGCGGTGTAGGGGATGGCGGAGTCTTGGTTGTCGGGTGCGGGGGTGGTACTGGACGGGGCGGCCAGCACGCTGAGCCGGGTGCCCGGCTGTGCGGGTTGAGGCTGCTCGTTGGTGTGTGGGTCGCTGCGCATGGCCAGCAGTCCTGCGCTGACCAGGACGGTGGCCGCCACGGTGATGACCGCGAAGCCCACGGCGATCTTCTTGTTGTAGCGGGGGGTGCTCTTGGTCTTCGCGCCACCGGTGTCCTCGTCCTTGGGGGAAGTGGGCTGGTGGGCGAGATCGGTTGTCGGTGAGGGGTTTTCGGTGCTGTCACGCTCGGTGCTGGGTGGCGGTGTGTCGTCGTCTACGGTGCCGGGCTGCTCATCAGGTTCGTCGGCGGGGCCGGGGCCGTCGAGATCAACGAGTTCGTCGTCATCGGTGGGCCGTCGCTCGCCGAACTGCTCGGCACTATCGTCGGCGCCGCTGGGTTCCCAGTCGGGTTGAGGATCGGGACTTGGCGGCGGAGGGAGTTGATCGCCAGGGCCGGGGTCGTGCGTGGCGATCACGTCGGGGCCGTCGCTGTCGATCTCATCGAAGAACGCCTGCGTGGCAGCGCAATAGTACTCGTGATCGGTTGTGGGCTTGCTCATGGCAGACGCCGCCGCACACCGGGGGGCAGGCTGCGCGGGCGCAGCGCCGCCGAGGACATCTGGGATGGCGCCCACGGCGTCGGCGGCGGCAGGTGCGGGCTGGCCACGCCGGTCGGGTAGGTCGAGTGATGCTGCGCGCGGCGTGCCGGGCGCAGGCGTGCGCTGACGCACCAAGCGGCGGCGATCAGACCGGCGACCACGACGCTGGCAAACAGGTGTTGGGTGACGAAGACCACCGCTGTGATCAGGGTGAAAACACATCCCATGATGGCGATGACAAAAACGCCCATTACAACGCGCATCTGCTGACCTCCTGTCCTTGGGCTCAGCTTAAGGGGTGGAATAACTGATATTCCACGGCCGTAGCGAAATAACTTGATCGGTTGTTACCGTCATTCGTGTGAATGCAATCCCGGCAGACGGAGTAGGGCGGCTGCTCTTTTTCGTCGAGGACCGCCTCGCGCAGCTGCGCTGGACCCGCGAGGACCTGGCAGCGGCGGGCGGCCCGGCACCCTCGACGCTGTATAAGGCCGCTGAGCGCGGCGGCGGGCTGTCGGTCAAGACGCTGGCTCGCCTGGATGTGGCACTGGGGTGGCAAGAGGGTTCGGCGCAGTGGACGCTGGCCGGCGGAAGCCCCACGCTGAGGATATCTGAGCAGGTCAGCAGGTGTGCGGCTGCGGTCGACGCGGCGCGGCGTGACGCCGAATCGGTCGGGGTGGCGCGTACTGCGGCCGAGTTGAAGAACTTTCTGCTGGACGTCGCGCAACGCCTCGGCGACTTTTACACTGAGCCTGTACGAGCCGCGGGGGGTGCTGCTGATGTCAGTGCCTCTTGACCGGTTCGACGAGATCCGCCGTAAGTGGATTGCCCGTAACCAACGGACTTTTATATTTCAGAAAAGGCGTGCAGAAATTCTTGCACGCCAAATACGAGATCGCGACACCGACCGTACCGGGGCGCGGGTTGATCCGGCTGACGACGACGTTATTCATCCGTGGTATGCGCGCGGCATTAAAACACCGTATGCAATGTTTGATTGGGTGCTTTTTATGACTGCGGCGGTGCTGGCGCCGCTGGGCTGGCCGGCAGGTAAAGCGTTGTCGGTGAGTGTTGTGCAGCTAATTCCTGGCGAACTGCGTTCATACCCGATCGCCGCGTTCATGTGGTCATCGGCCATCGTCGGTGCTCCGCTTCCACTGCTGTTGTGGCTGGCAGGCCCGGGCGATTCCCTGGTGTCGGCGGCCGCGATTCCGTGGTTGCTGGCTCAAATCCCGGCGACGCTGCTCACAGCAGGTGTCTACGGGATTTTGGAGGGCTGGCTGTCCGTAGACGGGGCCCGCGACTGGTGGCCGATGCGCCCGCCCGATGACGTCGATGAGATCGACTTCGGATTCCTGCAAGCCGACGATTTGACCGGGCCGGGAGTGTTCCCCACCCACCGTGAAAGTCCGCCGGGAGATCCCAGCCCCATTAGGAGGTCCTAGGAATGTATGTTCGGCGTGCTTCACCCTACTGCGGGTTTTGCCGCGACGACGGAAAGCTTGTCGTGGCCGAAGCACCCGCACACATCCTGGTCTCTGCGCCCACGGAAACGGGAAAGACGACCGGCGTGCTGGCGCCGGCCAGTGTGCTATGGGGCGGGCCCGCTGTCTGCGTGTCCAGCAAAGATGACCTGATGTGGTTGGTGTGCCAACGGCGTTGGGGCCCAAAGCAAGTCATCGACTTACGCCCGGATTACTCGCCGGTCTATCCCACCGACGCCGAGGTGCGCTCATTCGATCCGACCGCGCTGATTCGCACTCCCGATCAGGCGGTGACCACCGCCAACACCATGATGCAGATGTCCGCGGTCGGTCTGGGCTCAGGAATCGACCAGGTCTCGGATGCCGGGATTTGGGAATCCAACACCGAGGCCCCGTTGGCGGCGATGCTCTATGCGGCCTCACCGTGCGGCAACGGCAAGGGCATCGAATGGGTGCTGCTGGCCGTGGACAACCTCGAAGAAGACAAAAAGGCGCCCGACGCGCCAGGCTGGCACAGCGCCGCCCGCTACGTGGCCCGTCAACCCTTGTTCCGCAACGCACTGATGCGGACGCTGGCCATGGACCCGCGCCAGCGCGACAGCATCGCCTTGACGATGCGCAAAGCGGTCACCCCGTGGATGCGGTTAGGGCTGCGCGGGATGACCGAGCCCACATTCGACGAATCGTTTCTGTCCAACCCCGATGCCACGCTGTTCATCCTGGCGCCGGCCGAAGGGTCCATCGCCGGCGCCGCGGTCACCCTGCTCGAGCACCTCGTGCGCAGCTGGCGCGGCAAGACCGCACGAAAAGAAATGATGCACCGGCTGCTGATTGTGATCGACGAGGCGGCCAACGTGGCCCCGATGCCGGCCCTGCGCCGTCACGTTTCCGAGGGCCGGGGCCTGGGGGTCAACCTGCTCTTGTCGGTGCAGGGGTCGAGCCAGTTCGACACGATCTATGGCAAGGCTTACGCCCAGGAGCTGCGCGACACCTTCCCGGCCGCCCTGATCATGTACGGGGCCGCGGAGATGGAGATGCTGCAGCGCGCCGAGCAATGGTCCCGCGAAACCACCCGCCGCCAAGAGACTTTCGACCAAGCCAGCAGCGGCAAGACATTGTCCTCACACCTAGGTCCGAGTCTGGATTACCGGCGCCTGCTCCCACAAAACCTCGGCCAAGCACGGATGCTGCGGCGCGGCACAGCCGGCATCGCCACCGAGCTTCCCGATTGGCCGGTTTTTGTCAAACGGTATGACAACGCGGTGAACAGGCTGCTACAAGCAGACCCGCCGGAGCGTGAACCAGAAACGATGTGGGAATGGGTATTACAGCGCCACCGCCGAGCCATGAAGGCGCTCAAGACTTGACGTCCTCCTCTGGCTGAAAGCCAGTGGATTCCAACCCGATCCCACTACCTAGGCGGCAGGAGAGCTGAGTTGAGGTTCACGGTTCGTCGACCGGCCAATGCCGAGGTCTTCCCGTGCTGTCACCGCCCGTCCGGCGGCGATGTTACGTGCGGCGTTCACATCGGCGTTGCACGGGCCCGCATCGCAGGCTTCGCAGGCGAAAACCGCTTGGCTCTTACGGTTTTCGGGAGCGAGGTGCCCGCACGCCGAGCAGCGTTGCGACGTGTACGCGGCCGGGACCAGTTCGACCCGACCAGAGGCTTTGTGCTGCAGACGCGCGGCCAACCGGCCCCAGCCGCTGCGGCTGATACCGCGATTGAGGCCGCGTTTTTGGGCGACCCCTTGCCCGGGTTTCTCGATGGTTCCGCGCGCCGAGCAGGTCAGCGCCCGCACATCAAGGGCTTCGAGACGGATCGTGTCGAAGCGGTGTGCGATGTCGGTGGTGGTCTTTTCGAGCCAGTCTTTGCGTCGGTTGCTGTCGCGGGCCTTGAGGGTGGCGATCGCGCGCTTGGTACGGGCTCGCCGGTTGGAGCCACGCCGGGCGCGGGCCAGCCGCCGTTGGAGCACTTTCAACCGCCTGGTCTCACCGCGGCTCAATCCGGGGGCGTGCAGCAGTTCCCCGGTCGACAAGGCGGCCGAGACCGTGACACCGCGGTCGATACCCACCACCGAGCCATCACCCGGCCCGCGGACGGGGTCGGGGATGTGGGCGAACGCGACGTGCCAGCGGCCGGCCTATCACGGGTGATTCGGTAGGACTTCACACCGTGGGGGACCGGCCGCGACAGCCGGAATCGGACCCAGCCGACCTTGGGCACCCACACCCGCGCAAACCGGCGGTTGAGCCGCTCGACATGCTGGGCCTTCACGCCGACTTGGCGAAAACCTTCGTGCACATCGGCTTTGCGCCACCGCGGGCGGCGATGCGTGCCGGCGAAGAAGTTGCGCATCGCCTGCGCGAAATCTCGCAAGGCCTGCTGCTGCACGGTCTGCGAGCCCGCCGCCAACCAGCTGTATTCGGCACGCGCGGCGGTCAATTGAGCGCACTGCTCGTTATAGCCCGGGGGGCGACGACCCGGCCGCCAATGCAGCTGCTGCTCGACCGCCAAGTTCCACACATAGCGGGCATGGCGACAATGCTCGGTCAACACCACCGCCTGCCCGGCAGTCGGAAGCAACCGATACCGCGACACCCCGCCAACCTAGCCCTCACCACCGACAACCCACCGAAAGGAGACGCGGCGTTTCCTCCCCCCGCCTAAAGCCAGGGGTCTCCACGCCGCAACACACCGATGAGCGACGCCGAGCAGCTGCGCGCGCAGCTCGTTGACGTCCTGGCGGGCGCGGACGGTCCCACCACAACCAGCGCGGCGCGTATCGCCGTCTCTGAGCATCGTGGCCGACGTGGCCGCCGACCGGTGGTGGCCGAAGAGGTCTACCGGGCCTTGCTCACCCTGCAGCGCCGCGGTGTGGTGCGCCGCGTCCACGACCAGCCGGGCCGCCTGGCGCACTGGGAATTAACCCACAGCCATCGCCATCGGCGCGAGCAGGCGGGTTGACGATGAGTCCGGTGCACGACGAGACCATTGTCCACCCGCCGCAGTCGAGACTCGGTCACACAGTGGCGTTTTGGGCTTACCTGCTGACGGCAGAGGTCGTGACCTTCCTGGGATTGCTAGCGAGCTTCGACTATGTGGCACGGGTACACGACCACACCGCGACGTGGCCGGCCGTCCATGCCAAATGCGTCGTTCCGGCTGACTCATTAGGTGATGTGCGGTGAGTGCGTCGATCAGCGCCCCGAGCCAGCGCAGTTGGCGTCAGCAACTATGCACTCGCCAGCCGCATCAGCGCGTACACAAACGTGACAAGGGGGACCGGTGAACGTCGAAGATGCTCAGTTCATAGCGCTGCAGCTGCTGTCGAAGTCGACCTACACCTCGGCTGCGCCGGTGACGACGCGGCGTTATTCCCACACTGCCGGTGTGGCCGCGACCGCTGGGCGGCTGGCGCGGGTACTGGCGCCCAGGCATGAGGAGGACATCGTTACTGCGGCGTGGCTGCATGACATTGGCTATTCCCCGGATTTGGTGGATACCGGTTTTCACCCGCTCGATGGCGCCAGATACGCCCAACAGGCCGGGATTTCACCCAATGTGGTGAGTTTGATCGCGCATCATACGGGCGCGGTGGTCGAGGCTCGTGAAAGAGGGCTGCACGAGCAGCTAGCAGCGTTTCCGTTGCCCGTCGATGTGGCGGAGCTGGCCATCCTCAGCTGTGCCGATTTGTGCACAGGCCCCGATGGCGTCCCGGTCGATCCGGCCGAGCGGCTCGCCGAGGTACTTCAGCGGTACCCGACAACAGATCCCGTGCACCGCGCCATCACCACGTCAGCGCCACTGCTGATCGATCAGGCGCGGCTGGTTCTCGCGGCCGCGGAGGCGGCCGGATACGAGGCGCCGCGGGTGGATCTTCCTGGCCGCGTTGACTATGTGCCGACGGGGCGGCAGTGGCGTGCGGTGTGGTCGGATGTCCACTACCGTGTCACCGCCCGCCGGGTATCACAGGAGGTCAGCGGCAAGACGTCGAAGATTGCCAACGGCGTCGGGATCTCGCTGGCGAGCCCACCGGAGGTGTGGGATTACGTCGAGGCCGCATCGCTGAGTGCTGATCTGGCCGCGGCGAGCGCCGCTGCATCAGGAAATGCGTTGTTCTGGCAGGAATACCGCGCTGATCCTGCGGAATTTTGGTTCCGCGTCGACGACGAGGACCCGACTAGCACCTTCTATTTCGACGATGTTGTCCAACTCCTGCTCGACATGGCAGCGCGCGCCCGGCAAGTCCGGATTCAGCAACGCACCTTCACGACCCTCAGCGACGTTAGCGAATGGACCGACATTGCACACCTCACCAATGATCGACCGGTCGATCTGCGCAGTGTGAAGTTCATTCCAGCGCCCACTGTGGTTGGCGAAAGTGCTGGCGATGCATGAGGTTACGTCCTTTTCCAGCTGCGGTATCCGCGGCCGCAGACCCTGTAACGGGACTGGCCTGCGGCAGCCGCATCGGCGCCGCGACGGTCATCAACCACAGCACCCTGGGCCAAACACTCGCGGCCCAGAACACCAACCATCACCAAGTTAAGGAGCACAAGTGAGCACAGTGGATGATCCAACCATCCTGGTAGGCAGCCCGTCCGAGGCGATGACAGCAGCTCAGGCGCTACTGGATTCGGCGTCGGCCGGACGCGACCACCACTACGACGTCTGGGCCACCATGGCTGTCGCCCCGCTCGCGGCGATGCTGTATGCGGCATCCCCCGCACGCAACAGCCAGGGCATCAGCTGGGTGGTGCAGGCCGCCACCACTATCGACGCGGACACCGATGCTGACACACCCAGCTGGCGCAACACCATTGCGGCATTGGATGACCAACCGCTGCTAAGTAATTCGCTAGAACGCGTGCTGGGCTGGAACACCCGCCAACGGGACAGCATCGCAATCACCCTGCGCGATGCACTGCTGCCATGGCTGCCGACCGAAAACGCAAGGCGCGCAAGCGGTGAATGACTCACGAAAGTTTCCGTGGCTCGGCGGCCTCGCCGCGGCCATCACCGTAGCGGTGCTGCTGATCGCGGTCGCCATCCACGGCACGCTGCAGGTGATCGACAACTTCGCCAACCAGGTCACAGACGCAAGTTACCAGCCCTAACGTTGCCCTCATCACCGCGCCACGCTACGCAATGGCAAGGGCCACAACAACAATCACCACCAAAGATCGGGAATCACCAATGGCTGATACGCCGCACTTCCTCGACTCCATTGACGTCGACCCAGCAGACCCAAACAGCAACGATCCCTGGACAGCGGACCCGGAACCGCGCTGCGCACGCTTCGAGGCCGACGACGCTGCGGTACGCAAGGACGCAGCGATGGATTTCGCCCTCGACGAGGCGCATAGCAATGCCCGATGGTCGCGCATTTACTCCGACTGCGCGCGTAGCGAAGCCAACCGGGCCACGATCTACCGTGACACCGCCGAGACCTGGGCCGCCTGCTCAGATATCGATGCCGACAGAGCAAGTGTGAGCGCCGGCAGTGCCTGGTTAGCTGCGGAGACGGCTAACCTAAGCGCTGAAATCGCCGGCAGTGCAGCGCGATCGGCCACCGCGGATCGCCGCCTGGCGTTTAGCCTGACCATGTTCGTGCTAGGGCTCATTCTTGGCGTCATGCTCGCTGTCCTGATCTATCTGTGGGTGATCGCGATTGCCCACGATGCAGCGCCTGGAACGCCGGGGCTACTACCGCACCACGGCGCCACACCGACTGCAGACCAGCAGTTCAAGCTCACATCGTGATCTGACAAGCGCGAAAGGCGTTCGCGAATGAACCCATCACCGCTGCCGGCGACACCCACTGAGGCGCCACCGCATGTCTGCCACGCTCGCGGCTGCGACACTGAGATTGAACCGCGGTTATTCATGTGTCCGGCCCATTGGGGGGCCTTGCCCCCATGTAGTGGACACGGGATTTGTGGTTAGGCGGCTTCGGGCAGCGTAGCGGGTGTCAGGGTCCTTTCGTAGGTCGAGGGGCTGGAATAGGCGCAGTGGGAGTGGAGACGTCGTGTGGTGTTGTAGCGGACCAGCCATCGGAACACCTCCCGGCGGCAGGCCGCTGCGTCCGGCCAGCAGGACCGGTCTTGCAGGATCTCGCGCTTGAGGGCGGCGTTGAATGATTCGGCCAGCGCATTATCGGCACTTGACCCCACCCCACCCATCGACTGGATAACCCCCAATTCGCCGCAGAGGTTCGCGAAATCCCTTGAGGTGTACTGACTTCCATGATCCGCATGGAACACCGCACCAGCCAGCGAACCCCGCAGCGCGACAGCGGCTTGCAGGGCGTCGGTGACGAGTTCGGTGCGCATGTGCTCGGCGATCGCCCACCCGGTGACCCGCCGAGAACAGCAGTCGATCACCGTGGCCAGGTACAGATTCGAACCGGTGGCCAGTGGTAGGTAGGTGATGTCCGGGAGGTGACGAAAATTATTCGGCGCCTGATCCGTTGGTGGTAGGCACTGCGGCCAAGAACGTGATCGCGCCGATTTCGGAACGCGCCGACAGGGGTCAATGCCGCGCGAAAAGCACCAAACACCTGGTCGAGATCGACTCTCTTGAAGGAAGTTTCTCTGATTTAAGCGCGTCTTGCGTGGTCGTGCGGGATGGGCCACGTCACCCTTCGGCGGGGTTGATGTGTGGGGGGCTGTCGACGGATCGGTGGGCGGCTAGGAAGTCCTCGACGATGTGTGTGCAGTCGTCGGCGGTGATGGCGCGCAGGCCGGTTATTCGCGCGAATGCCAGCGGGCCGACGAGTTGGCACAACGCCAGTTGCGGGTCGACGTCGTCGAGTTCGGCTCGTGCTGTGGCGTGCTGCAGAACGGTGTCGAAGGGCCGTCGGTATTGCTCGATGACGCGGGCACGCAAGGCCGTGGAGGCGTGTTGATCGCCCGCCGCGGTGGGGCCTAGCGCGAGCCAGGCCAGCACGGTGACGTGCAGCGGCGCCTCGGCGAAAAGGCCGGCCTGACGGGTCAGGAGTTCGATGAGTTGTTCGCGCAACAATCCTTGGGCGGGTGGCAGTGATTCGACTTGGGGAAGTAGCCGTTCGAAGGTGGCCGCGAGCAGCTGTGACGAGCTGGTGAAGTGGCGGTAGAGGGTGGTTTTGGCGACTTTGGAGGCTTTGGTCACCGCGTCGACGGTGACGGCTTCGATGCCGCCGCTGGTGAGCAATGCTGCCGCGGCGTCGAGGAGCCGGTTGCGGGATCGGGCGCGACGTGGGTCGACGTCGTCGGCGCCGTCGCTGTGGGCTAGCGGCTGCGGGTTGTTCATTCTTCCTCGTTTGATGGCTGCCCGTCCTCCCGGGGTCAGACGGATGCCGGTAGAGTACCGGCAGTATCGTAGCGAAACTCATGGTAGCGAAAGGCGGTCTGTGTGACTGATCGCTTGGTCGACGAGGGCAGCATGGTGGACGGCTCGCCGGTGTCGGTCCCGCAGTTGTTACCCTGCCACACCTCGACATGTCTGGGTTGTGGGCCAGACAATGCGCATGGCCTGCATTTGGTCGCCTACCGCACAGCCGACTCGGTGTACGCCGACGTGACGTTCACCGATTGCCACGTCGGTGCTCCCGGGCTTGCCCACGGCGGCGCCGTTGCTACGGCGTGCGACGACGTGCTGGGTTTTACGCCGTGGCTCATCGGAACGCCAGCGGTCACTCGCCGCCTGACCGTCGAGTACCTGCTGCCGGTTCCATTGAACCAGCCCCACCGGATCACGGCCCACATTGAGATGCGACAAGGCCGCGCGTTGCAGGTCCGAGCCGCTGGCGTCGGCGATGGGATCGTTCGGTTCACCGCCGAAGCGGTGTTCGTGGCGGTCGACGCCGAACACTTCGCTGCTCACGGTGACATCTCCGGTTTTGGTGGCCTGTTGGAGCAATTCGGCCGCGATGGGGTGCCGCGAAACGGCCTGGCGCGATGAGCTCACCTGACGTACGCGCTCAGTCCGCCAGACAGAAATCCGGCGCCACGACGTCGTCGATGTGCGGCGCGAGCGCGGCTGCGCACCTCGTAGCAGTCCGATGGGAAGCGTTGCTGGATGAGGCGGTGCGGTTGGCCTCGACGGGCGGCTACGACGCCGTGCAGATGAGGGTGATCGCCAAACACGCCGGCATGGCCGTGGGCACACTGTATCGCTTCGTTCCGTCGAAGAACTATCTGCTGGCCGCCGCGCTGACGCGTCAATTTCGACGCGTGGAGGCGGGCTGGGGATGGACGGCCGGCGCCGCTACGCCCGTGCAGCGCCTCGATCAACTCAGCGACTATCTGCACGACCGCTGGCAGACCGACCCGTTGCTCACCGAAGCGATGGTCAAAGCTTTCCGAGTCACTGACCGCACTGCGGCCGACGTGGTGAACCAGGCCGCCGCGGTCATCGAAGACCTGCTAGCGCGCACCCTCGCCGGCGGCACGCCAACCGATGTCGATCGTCGTGTCGCCGGGGTCGTTGCCGATATCTGGTTGGCGAATTTGACCGCGTTCCTCGGCCAACGGGCCACGGCGGCTCAGACCCGCGAACGCATCACTGAAGCCACCCGGCGGATACTGGCCAATCTGGCATTGTCATCAACGGCTTGACGCCCACGACCCAGGCGACGGCGTAACGCACGCCCGTCGTGTCGATGCGACAGAAGACTGCTAATGTCGCACCCTATAGCGGTTGCGTCGCTCGTTCGCTGTCGCCGCTGGGCGGCCCGGGTCAAAGTGAAGGGATCGTGGTGAGGGCATCACCGTTTCCCGCTGAGGGCCCCGCGGCCACCCGCGCAGTGGCCAGGGATCGTCTGCTCGACGCCGCCGAAGACTGCTTGCGGGATGTCGGGCAGTCGGGCACCACCATGGAGGACATCGCCGGCCGTGCCGGGGCATCGCGCGCCACGGTGTATCGCTATTTCTCCAATCGTGAGTCCGTCATGTCCGGTGTCATCTTGCGGGCAACCGAACGCTACCTTCGACGCATTGCTCCGCGTATCGCTGAGCATGCCGATTTAGGCTCGGCAATCATCGATTTCATCGAGGTCACGGTGCGGGCGGCGCACCGCGAGCCGATCATCGGCGTGTTGTTCGGCAACGACAACGATCTAGCCGGTGTCGGGTTAACCGAAGGCACGTCGGTGGCATTGTTCGACCTCGTCGCCGAATTCCTACGACCGGTCTTCAGGCAGCGGTGGGATCAACTGAAGTCGGGGGTGTCAGTCGACGACGCCGCCGAGTGGATTCTGCGCGTCATCCTCAGCCTGATCTCGGTGCGCGGCCCCCGCCAGCGCAGCCCCGACGGCCTAGACGCCTTCCTGCGCCGATTCCTGCTGCCGTCACTGCTTTGCGCCGCGGAGCCTGGCGGTATGCAACAAAACCCAAGTAATGTCTTATCGTATGACGATTGACTCTGACATCACCCGGGAGCGCTGACCGTGCAGTTCGCGCAGTTCGGCCCGGCCATCGCCGAACAACTCCAGAACGCTTCGGCGGTCACGGGCGGGCTGTCGGGTTATCTGGGGTTTCGCCACACCGAGTTCACCGCCGGGCGACTGGTGGTGGAGATGGATGCCCGCGCTGACCTGCGTTCGGCAATCTGCACGGCGGATGTTTGACCGCGATGGTCGACCACTGCCTGGGCGTGGTGTTCTATCCGGTGATTCCGGCCGGATCATGGGTCGCGACGACGGAATTCAAGCTGAACCTGCTGGCACCGGTGTCACAGGGCGTGTGCGTCGCCGTGGCCGAGATCATCGCGCTGGGAAAGCGCAGCGGGGTCGCCAGAATCGACATCAGCAACGACGGGCGCGCGGTGTGTGCCGCCCAGGGAACCGTGACCGTCGTGCACCCAACGACCGGCTCAACATGACCGCGAAAGCCACCGTTGCCCTCGCGGCTCCAGCTGCCCGATTCGCCCGGGTGCGCCGATGACGCGCACGCACTTACACGCCGACGACGGCGTCACACTTGCCGCGGATTGCCACCGGCGCGACGATGCCCGCGCTGACGTCCTTCTGCTACACGGCGGAGGTCAAAACCGTCAGGCATGGGCGACCACGGCGCGCCGCCTGCACCATGCCGGCTACACCGTCATCGCCTATGACGCCCGGGGTCACGGAGACAGCGCCTGGGATCCCGCCGGACGTTACGATCTCGACGTGCTGGCGTCGGATCTGCTGGCCGTGCGCGCGCAAGCGTCCAGCGACCGCCCCGTTGCGGTGGTGGGCGCTTCCCTGGGCGGCATGACCGTCCTGGGGGCACACCGGCTCGCACCGGCGGATCTGTGGGCCGCGGTGGTGCTCGTCGACATCACCCCGCGCATGGAGTTCGACGGAGCACGCCGTGTAGTGTCGTTCATGGCCGCCCACCCCGACGGATTCGCCAGCCTCGACGAGGCGGCCGGCGTCATCGCCGAATACAACCCACACCGCGCGCGGCCGCGCAGTCTGGACGGACTCCGCAAGGTGTTACGGCTGCGCGAGGACAATCGATGGATCTGGCGCTGGGACCCGGCCTTCGTCACCTCCAACTTCGGCTTCCTTCAAGGCGATCCCGCGACAGGCGCCCAGGAGTTCAACGCCATCACCGACCTGCTGGTCGACGGAGCCCGCCGCGTGCAGGCGCCCACGCTGCTGGTGCGCGGCGGGCTCTCCGACGTCACATCACCGCAGTCGGTCGATGAATTCCTGCAGGTCGTACCGCACGCCCAGACAGTGGACATCTCCGGCACGGCCCACATGCTCGCCGGCGACGACAACGACGCCTTCACCGCGGTAGTCGCAGACTTTCTGGACCGCACCATCGCGGCCACGCCATAACGCTGCCCGCTGACGGCCGCCCCTACGGCAAGTCGCCCGCCGCTGCGCCGCCGACGCCACGTCGAACGGCTGCCGGCGTCGTCTCGCCGATATTGAGCGACAGCACGTAGGAGCCGAGGCTTCCGAGGAAGCCTGCGCAGTGGGCGACCAGTTCTTCGGTGCCGAAGTCGAGTTCGTCGTCGAGCCAGCACCGCAACACCTCGAACAGTCCGCCCACCCCCAGCGTCGACGCCAGATGCGCCACGCCGACTGCGGAGTCGGCAATATCGAGGCGCACTCTGGCCTCGCGCAGCACAAGGTCGGCAAAACCAGCCATGAGTTGGCTGCGCAACTCACGTAGCAGCGGCTCGGTCGCCGATTCGACAAACAAAATCCGGCCCAGCCGCCGATCGCCTTCGATCATCGTGACCAACGCGCGAATTGGAGCGTGCGCCAACACGTCGGGAGTCGCGCCCGAATCGGGGATCGCCCGGACAATCACCTCCTGGAAGGTGGCGTAGAGCTGCTGATAAACCGCCCGCAACAGCGCGTCCCGATCAGTGAAATGTTGATAGAAATACCGCGAGGTCACCCCCGACGTCGCGCACACCGCCGTCACCGTAGCCGCCGCCACGCCCCGGGTGCCAATCAACTCGACCGCAGCATCGATCAAGCGCTCGCGACGGCGGCGATGACGCTGCTCGGCCGACATTCCGCTGTACACCCGGGCCGAACGCACACGCACAGTCTTGCACCCACATCTGACTAGACGTAAAGTCAGATCGCGAACTGATCACTACGAACTAGGGGCAGCGTGATGAGCAACGAGTCGTCGAGGACACGAGTGCTACCGAAGGCCCGCCGGGTCCGTTTCGCACTGCCCTCGGGCACCACCCGCCAGCATTTCGTCGGCGACGACCTGGTGATGAGCCATTTCATTTCGACCTTGTCGGCGACGTTTCCCGAAGGCGAAGACTTCTTTATTCGGTCAGTGCGCCACTACCGCGACTACATCAGCGACCCTGACCTGCGCGAGGCGGTCAAGGGATTCATCGCACAGGAGGCCACCCACCGCCACCAGCATCGGCTGCTCAACGAACGGTTGCAGGCGATGGGCTATCCCACCGGCCGCATCGATCGGCATATCAAAAACCTGGTTGCCCGGTTGGAGCAGCGTTTCTCTCCGGTCATGCGCCTGGCTGTCACCGCCGCGCTCGAGCACTACACGGCCACACTGGCCGAAATCATCTTGACCAGTGACGAAGCCCAAAAATTGATCGGTGACACCGAGGTCCGGCCGATCCTGCTGTGGCATGCGTTCGAGGAGTCCGAGCACAAGGCCGTCGCCTTCGATGTCTTGCGGACGATCGGGGCCACCGAGCGAACCCGGATCCGGGGTATGCGCGTCGCGTCGCTGATCTTGTTCACTGAGTTGATCGCCCAAACGCTCCGGTCCATGGCGGCTGACCGTGCTGCGTATCATCCGAAACGAATGATCGCCAGCCTTCGGGCGTTTCGTCGTTCCCCCATGTTCAGCCCCGAGGCGGTGCAACGCTTCCGTTCTTATACCCGCCCTGGGTTTCACCCTGACGACTGGGACAGCGCCGACGTTCTGGACCGCTGGGCCGCCGAGCTGTTCGACGCCGACGGCGCCCAGCGGATCGGGCAGCCGGCCGACGCGCAACGGGCCTAACGTGAATGCGCGACAACCACGCCGGTGACCGGATCGCCGAGTCGAAGCCGCCACCATGGATACCCCGGTCTGCGACTCAAGCGCGCTGTCCGGCAGCGTAAGTCGCTCACGTCTCGACGTGAGCGACTTACGTTCCCGCTGCGCGGCGCCTGCTGCTTTATCGGGTGAACGTGTCGCACTCGGTGGGGGTGGTGTGCATGAGCGGGCCGTAGCGTTGCCGGAGTTCGGTGATGATGTCGGCGAAGGGCAGGTCGTGATACCAGCCGCGGTCGCGCAGGTATTCCATGTGCTGGCGGCCGTCGCTGTCGAAGGGGTGTAGCAGTGCGTCGTGTTCGCCGTCGAAGTCGATGGGGGACACCCCGAATCGGGCGCACAGTTCCGCGTTGAACGCCGGTGTCGCCTTGACCCAGCGGTCGTTGACGAACAGTTCGCTGTAGCCGTGGTAGACGAACACGTCGGTGCCACCCATGCGGGCGCGCAGTGTGTCGGTTTGCAGGTGGTTGCGCACGTCGGCGAAGCCGAGCCGGGCGGGTATGCCCGCGGCGCGGGCCGCCGCGGTGAGCAGGACCGCTTTGGGGACGCAGTAGGCGCGTTCGGCGGTGGCGACGTAGCTGGCGCGGTAGTGGCCGGGATCGTCGTCGACGCTGTATGGGTCGTACCAAATCCTGTCGCGGACAGCGGCGAACACGCGTTGGGCGCGTGTGACCGGATCATCGCTGTCGCCGATCGCCGCCCGGGTGAAATGCTGCACGTTGTCGTGGCGCCAGTCCAGGAATTCCGTCGTCGCCAGAAAACTCGGATCATGCCCGGTGGATGAGTCGGTCACTGAGCGCCTTTCGCCATCGCCTCGCTCGGCGGGGGGCTTGCCAGTGATCGCGCCGCGTGGTCCAAGGCATCGGCAAGACACCGCTCGGCTTCGGGCAATCCGGAAGCCAGGTCGGCGGCCGCGGCACAGCGGTCCCGCAGCGACCGGGTGGTATCCATAGCTCGGGCCGCCACCGCGCTCCACAGGTCAGCGGCCCGCTGCGCTGCCGCTGCCGCGCCGGCGACCTCATCGCTGTCCAGCAGGTCGGCGATATCCCGGCAGCCCTGAGCTTGCAGCCGGCGGAACAGTCCGCCGCCGGTGCCGGCCTTTTCGATGAACGCGCCGAGCCCAAACAGTGCTTCGGCGAGCGCGTCGTCATCCAAACTGCCGGGCCAGCAGCGCACGTCGTCGGCGAAAACCCCTACACCCGCCAACCCGACCCCTTCCAGGTCCGCGTCATCGATGCGCAGAAGCGCCGGCCCAGCCGCCTCGCCGCGCATCGACGCCGCGCTGGCTGCCAGCGCCGGCCCGGCGATCACGGCCAGTTCGGGAACCTGGCGTGGCCAATCGATCAGGTAGGTGGTGTGACGGGTCGGCATCGGGAACCCGGTCGAGCACCGAGCCCGTCGCAGGTTCTCATAGCCGACGGTTTGGGTCGTCTCACGGTCGTTATCGACAACGTCAACGACTTGGCGAGCATCGTCGTAGCCGACGATCACGATGTCGTGGCGGCTCATGCTCAACCGCGCCCGAAGGTAGGGCAGCTCGGCGATATCGGCCCACACCATCACCGGCCGGCCGGCGTCGATCTCAGCGGCCACCCACTCCCAGCCGACGTCGGCGTCATCGGTCGAGGCCACCCGCACCCCAGCGCCAACACGGGTCAGATAATCCTGCTCCAGCCCGCCGCCGCGCCCCACCAGATAGATCTGCGGCCGCAGCCGGGCGCAGCGCACGTAGCTGAAGTCCACGGTGCCGCCGAGAGCGAACACCAAGCCCTCGGTTGGCGGCTCAGACCCCCAACCGAGTTCTGCCCACTCGGTGAGATCCCGCAGCGCCCCCGACCCGCAGTGTCCACCCGGCCGGTGCCGGTAGGCAATCTGTGCTGTGGCCAACACCTTTCGCGCCTTTCGCTCGTCAGAACCGGATGAGTCCGCGGATGTTGCGCCCTGTTCGCATGTCGTCATAGCCCTCGTTGATCTGCTCAAGGGTGTATTCCCGGGTGATCAACTCGTCGAGTTTGAGCTGCCCGGCGTTGTAGAGTTCGACCAGGCGGGGGATGTCGTGGGCGGCGTTGGACGAGCCGTATAGCGCGCCGCGGATCTGCTTTTCGTACAGTGTCAGCTCCAGCAGCGATCCCGACATGGTGGTGTCCTCGGGGTGGCCGATCGCGGTCACCACCACCCGGCCGCGTTTGCCGACCAGCGACAACGCCTCGCCGATGTAGGACGCCTCGGCGACGTCGGTGGTCAACACGCACACGTCGGCCAGTTTGCCGCGGGTGAGGTCGCTGACCAGCGCCCACGCCTCGTCGGTCGTGGCGGCGGTGTGTGTCGCGCCAAACTGGGTGGCCTGCTCACGCTTGAACGCGACCGGGTCGACCGCCACGATCGTCAACGCCCCGGCGATGCGGGCGCCCTGGACCGCGTTCATGCCGATGCCGCCTGCCCCGACCACGACGACGGTGTCGCCTGCGCGCACCTCGCCGGTGCGCACCGCTGAGCCGTACCCGGTGGTCACACCACACCCAATCAGCGCCGCCTTGTCCAGCGGGGTGCCGTCGTCGATTTTGACCAGTGAGGCTTTGGGCACCACGGTGTACTCGGAAAACGTTCCCAACAAACACATTTGGCCGATGTCCTCACCGCGGGCGTGGAAGCGGTAGGTGCCGTCGATCTGCGGACCCATCATGATCGCCGCGCCCATCTCGCACAGATTGCCCATGCCGCGCGCGCAGTATGAGCAGCGTCCGCAGGCGGGCAGGAACGTCAAAATGACCGAATCGCCTTCGGCGACGTCGTCGACGCCGGGCCCGACCGCGGCGACCGTGCCGGCGCCTTCGTGACCGCCCACCACCGGCAGCGGTATCGGCAGGTCGCCGGTGAGCAGGTGCTCGTCGGAATGACACAACCCGGTCGCGGTCAGCCGGACCAGCACCTCGTCGGGGCCGGGCGGATCAAGCTCGACCTCCTCGACCTCCCATTTCTGGCCCAGATCCCACAGGATCGCTGCGCGTGTCTTCACTGTTTCACTCCTTACCCTGGACGCTTCTGGTTTGTCGCCGACGTCGGGATTCAGCTGAGGGTTTCGACCACCAACGCGCCGTCGGCGTGCCGTGCGCGCAGTGTTTTCTTGTCGAATTTGCCGGTCGAGGTCAGCGGGATCTCGGTGACGAACGTCCACCGTTCCGGCAGCCACCACTTGGCCACACGGTCTCGCAGAAAATCGGCCAGCTGCGCCGCGGTCGCGGTGTGCCCGTCGTGCAGCACGACCACCGCCAACGGTCGTTCCTGCCATTTGGGGTCGGGCACCGCGATGACCGCCGCGGCGCGCACCGCAGGATGGGCGGCCAGCTCGTTTTCCAGTTCCACCGAGGAAATCCATTCACCACCGGACTTGATCACGTCTTTGGCCCGGTCGGTCAACGTGATGAACGCGTCCGCGGAGATACTCCCGACGTCACCGGTGGGCAGCCACCCGTCGGCGCAGACCGCCGAGGTGTCCTGGCCGTAGTAGCGTTCGGTGATCCACGGGCCTCGCACCTGGATCTCCCCGACGGACTCTCCGTCCCAGGGTTGCTCTACGCCAGCGTCATCGACGATGCGCGCCTGCACACCGGCCACCACCCGACCCTGCGTGGCCCGCAGCCGCGCCGCGGTCTTGGGCGGGTCGCTGTGGCGCGCCAGGGCGACCGAGGCCAGCGGCGAGGTTTCGGTCATCCCCCACGCCTGCACGATCCGCACACCCAACTCGTCGAACGCGGCCATCAGCGAGCGCGGCACCGCAGATCCCCCGCACGCCACCAGCTTCAGCGAACTCACGTCGTGGCCGGGATGGCTGCGCAGGTAGTGCAACACATCAGCCCAAATCGTCGGCACCGCACCGGCCATCGTCGCCCTCGTCGCCTCGATCAACGCCACTAGCGGTTCGGCCTGCAGGAAGCGATCCGGCAACACCAGCTGCGCACCGGCCATCATCGCCGCATACGGCAGCCCCCAGGCGTTGGCGTGAAA